>JADZDA010000259.1 GCA_020851255.1 Burkholderiales bacterium
CAGGGCGTACGCGATCTGCTCCTCCGAAAACTTCGACTTCTTCATCGTCCTCTCCTCGGTTACCAAGGATCGATGAAGGCAGATTACCTCCACTTATGAACTGCCGTACATTCCGGGGCCAACGTCGGTTTGGGGAAGGTCTGAACAGGACTTCGAATGGCCGATCGTCGATCACGACATCCTGATCGCGGTCACCGATGGCCTGAAGGGCATGGGCGAGGCCTTGGCGGCGGTCTATCCGGCGACGTTGCAGACCTGCATCGTGCACCTGATCCGCAACAGCCCCGACTACGCGAACTGGAAGGACCGCAGGGCGCTGGCCGCGGCGATCAAGCCGATCTGCACGGCCACCAGCGCCGAGCATGCCGAGGTGGGGCGAAACGTGCGGAGCAGGGGACAACACCGGCCGACGGCCACGGGTGCGGCTGGGACGAAGACCGCCTGAATTCTTCGATCTCGCCGCCGACGCGGCGGCACCGGTGATACAGAGGGCGCGATTCAGGATCGCGCCGGGGGTACGGCATGGAAGCGCACCTCGACCGGTGCGCCCCGGCGGAAGCGCAGCAGGAACATCCCGTTCTCGCTGGAGACGGTGACGATCGGTGTGCCCGTGTCGTCGACGGCGAGGCCCGCCGCCGTCGCCACCGTCTTGTCGAGATCCACGACGATCGCGCCGCTCGATCCGTGGCGCAGGTCCGGCCGTCCGTCCCGGTCGTAGCGAGCGAGCGTGACGCGGCGGTTTCCCGACGCCACGACGAGCAGGTGACCGTCCGCCTCCGCCAGCGCCGCGGAGACCCGCATGCCCTCGCCGATCGACGTCCTGCGGATACCGCCATCGCCGAAGGACGCATCCAGCGCCCCGTCGGCGGAGTAGCGCAGCAGCACGGCGTTCCGGTCGCTCGTGCCCGCCAACAGCAGTCGGCCGTCGGCGCTCCGGACGAGCGACGAGATGCCGACGCTCGTGCCCAGCGGCGTTTCCACCACGCCTCCCTTCCCGAAACTCGCGTCGGGGACGCCCGCGCGGGTGTGGCGCAGCAGGACGATCGGTCCTTCGTCGCTCGACGCCGCGACCACCGATCGACCATGGCGATCGAGCGTCAACGCGGCGCTCTTGGTCTTCTCCCGGTCGTAGTAGAGGAAGTCGCGGCCCGCGTGCCCCTTGGGTTTGCCGGGCACGAGAACGTGCGCGGCGATGCCGCCCGTCCCGAACGTGTGATCGAGCACGCCACCGGCCGTATAGCGCAGCACGACGACGCGTATCGGCCAGTCGTCGAAGTCCCGCCCGCGCTCGCGGTTCCTTCCGCCGTTGTACCCGGCGACGAGGAGCCGACCTTCATCGTCGAGCGTCGCGGCGAGGGCTTGCGTGACATCGTCGCGTTCGATTCGGGTCGTGACGATGCCGCCGTCGCCGAAGCCGGAGTCGAGCACCCCCGCAGCGGTGTAGCGTCCCACGACGAGGACGAGGAAGTTCGCGTCCAGCCGCGTGGAGAGCGTACGCCAGCCGACGACGAACATCCGGCCTTGCGCGTCCGTGAGCAGGGCGGTGACGGTCGCGCGATCGCGATTCGCGAGCGGGAGCAGCGGGGTGACGACGGAACCGCCGGTGCCGAAGCCGGGATCGATCTCGCCGCGGGCGTTCAGACCCACGAGGCACAGCGCGGCGCTGTCGTAGTCCGGCGCTCCGTATCCGAGCCCGAACGCGAAGGAGCCGAGCTTGTCGACCGCGCCCGCCCGGTGGCCTAAGCGTGCCGCGCCCGCGGTCCGCAGGCGCCCATCCTGCCCGACGGCGAGCAGCCCGGCGCTCCTCGACGGCAGGTTGCCGTCGCGGGTTTCCGCGGGACGCTGTTCGCTGCCGCCCGCGGCGGCGTGCGCGCCCGTGGCCGCCGCCAACGCGAGTATCGCCGCCGCGCAACATCCCCGCGCGATCTTTCGGCGCGCGCCGATCACCACCGACTCCGACTTCCGCGGGAGTCGCACGGTGCTCTTTCCCTCCGGCATGAGCACCCCTCGTCGTCGCTGGAAGGCGGGAAGGTGCTCCTGCCCCGGGCGACGGGCGCTGCGGCCATGGCTTTCTGGCAGTGCTACTCCCCCGCGTAGCTCCCGTCGTGCATCCAGCGCGCGTGCTGCGGCGCGCGCTTGGTCCGGTCGAATTCGTTCAGCATGTCCCACTTCACCTCGTCGAGCATCTTGCCCATCTTCGGCGTGCCGGTGTTCGCGGCGAGCTCGAGCCGGTGGCCGGACGGGTCGAAGAAGTAGATCGACTTGAAGATCGTGTGGTCGGTCGGGCCGACCACGTCGATGCCGCCGGCCTCGAGCCGCGCCTTGGTCGCGACGAGTTCGTCGACCGACTCGACCTCGAAGGCGATGTGCTGGGTCCAGACCGGCGTGTTCGGGTCGCGTCCCATCGGCGGCTTGGTCGGCAGCTCGAAGAACGCGAGGATGTTGCCGCTGCCGGCGTCCAGGAAGATGTGCATGTACGGGTCGGGCTCCTTCGTCGACGGGACGCGGTCCTCGGCGATCGCCGCGATGAATCCCATGTTGAGGTACTTGCCGTACCACTCGACGGTCTCCTTCGCGTTCTTGCAGCGGTAGGCGACGTGGTGGATCTTGCGGATGGCCATGGCGATCTCCTCGGTCCGTCGGCGGCTTGGGCGCGGCGGTGGCGCCCGACCGGCGCATTCTAGAACCTATCTCACCATCACGTGCATGATGGCGTGACAGGTTCCAGAACCGGGGGCGGCCGACCGGCGACGGGCGGAGCGTCATGGCGAACCCGCCCGAGACACTCAGGCACCCGGACGGGGCGTCCGGGCGCGTCGCCGGGGCTCCAGGATCTCGAGGGGGACCGGGATGCCGCGGGTCGCGACCTTTCGGCGGATGGCGGGCGGGGGCCACCTGCCCGCGGGAATCCGGGCGGGCGTGTCGCGGGCGTAGAATCGCTGCCCCATGTCCGCACCGCTCGAACTGCTCGCCCCCGCACGCACCGCCGAGATCGGCATCGAGGCGGTGAAGCACGGCGCCGACGCGGTGTACATCGGCGGGCCGGCGTTCGGCGCGCGCCACGGCGCGTCGAACACGGTCGGCGACATCGCGCGGCTGGCCAGCTGCGCGCACCGCTACCGCGCCCGGGTGTTCGTCACGCTCAACACGATCTTCCGCGACGACGAGCTCGAGCAGGCCCGCCGCATCGCGTGGCAGGTGTACGACGCGGGCGCCGATGCGCTGATCGTGCAGGACATGGGTCTGCTCGAACTCGACCTGCCGCCGATCCAGTTGCACGCGTCGACGCAGACCGACATCCGCACGCCGGAGAAGGCGGCGTTCCTCGCCGCGGTCGGATTCTCGCAGATCGTGCTCGCGCGCGAGCTCTCGCTGCCGGAGATCCGCGCGGTCCGCGCGCGGGTCGGCGCAGGACCGCAGGCGCCGCTGCTCGAATTCTTCGTCCACGGCGCGCTGTGCGTCGCGTATTCCGGGCAGTGCTACCTGAGCCACGCCCACACCGGACGCAGCGCCAACCGCGGCGACTGCTCGCAGGCCTGCCGGCTCCCCTACACGCTGGAGGACGCGCGCGGGGGCATCGTCGCGCACGACAAGCACCTGCTGTCGATGAAGGACAACGACCAGGGCGCGAACCTGCGGCTGCTCGCCGACGCCGGCATCCGCTCGTTCAAGATCGAGGGTCGGCTGAAGGACGCGGGCTATGTCAAGAACACGACCGCGCACTACCGGCAGTTGATCGACCGCCTCGTCGACGAGACGCCGGACGTCTACGCGCGCGCCTCGTCGGGACGCTGCACGTTCGCGTTCACGCCGCGGCCGGAGAAGACGTTCAACCGCGGCGCCACCGACTATTTCGTCCACGGCCGGCGTCCCGACATCGGTGCCTTCGACGCGCCCGGATTCACCGGCGCGGCCAGCGGGACGGTCGCGGCGCTGGGCCCCGACTGGATCGAGGTCGAGAGCGACGAGACGTTCGCGAACGGCGACGGCGTCTCCTATCTCGCGCGCGGCCGCAAGCTCGCCGGATTGCGCATCAACGTCGCCCGTCGCGTCGCCGGCCGCTGGCGGCTCACGCCGAACGCGATGCCGGACCCTCCCGACGACCTGCGGGTCGGCGCACCGATCCACCGCAACCACGACCAGGCGTTCGAGCGCGTGCTGGAGCGCGAGTCGGCCGAGCGCCGGATCGGTCTCGCTCTCGTCCTCGATCCGACGCCCGACGGCTACGCGCTGACGGTGCGCGACGAGGACGGCGTGAGTGCGCGCGCGGTGATCGTCCATCCGCGGGAGCCGGCGAAGAATCCGGAGCGGGCGCGGGCCGCGATCGTCGAGGGGCTGGGCAAGCTCGGCGCCACCGACTTCGCCGCGACCGCGATCGAGGTCCGGCTGCCGGAGCCCGGTTTCCTGCCGGCGGCGACGATCAACGCGCGGCGCCGCGACGCGGTCGACGCGCTCGTCGCCGAGCGCGAGCGCACGCGGCCGCGGCTCGTGCGCGCGCGGCCGGCCGAACCGCCGGCGCGCTACCCCGGACGCGAGCTCACGTATCTGGGCAACGTGCTCAACGCCCGCGCGCGCGAGTTCTACCGGCGCCACGGCGTCGAGCTCATCGCCGACGCCTACGAGGCGGACACCACACCCGGCGAAGTCTCGCTGATGATCACCCGGCACTGCCTGCGCTACAGCCACAGCCTGTGCCCGAAGGAGGCGAAAGGCTGGGCGCCGGGGGTCACCGCGGAGCCGATGACTCTGGTCAGCGGCGGCGAGCGGCTGACGCTCAAGTTCGACTGCAGGAACTGCGAGATGCACGTGATCGGCCGGCGGCGCGGCGCGCGGCCGTTCCCGATCCGGGTCGCGTCCCTCTGAGGGGCCACGCAGGGACCGGACATCGGTTGGACGGGTTCGTCGTCGCCGGTGCGCCACGGACCCGCCGGTCGAGATCGCGCGACCCGCGCGGCGCGCGATCCCGCTCCCTGGCGGACGATGCTCACGGTGACGACGAAACCGCCGACCCGGGCGGGGCCGGCGGTTTCTCGCGGGTCCGGCGGCGGTCGAGCGACCGCCGCCGTCCCGCAGTCCGCCTACTTCGGTTGTTGAGTGGCGACTACTTGAACTGCAGGACCATCGGCTCCTTCACGACCGCGTGGCGGACCTGCGCGTTGTCGAAGAACGCGACACCGAACCCGTAGGACTTCTTCAGGTCGTCGAAGTTGACATCGGTCTTCGAACCGGTCACGAGCTTGCGGGCGATCTCCATCGTCCACTTGCCGTTCGCCCACTTGGCGGCGAACTTGATGTCGCCGCGATCGCCGGTGAACGGCGCGATCGCGATCGAGGCGACCTCGTCGCCGGCCTTGAACTTCGAGTCGTCGAACGCGACCTTGTCCTCTTCGCGGATCCAGTAGGTGCCGCCCTTGTTCGCGGGCTTCGCGTCCTTGCTCATGAATTCCGGCTTGCCGTTGACCAGCTTGACGTCGGCGTACCCGCCGCCGGTCTTCGCGTCCGACTTGCGCCCGGCCTCCTTGGCGGTCTCCGGATGGAAGCGCGTGTGGTCGAGGTACTGGTCGTCCATCTGGCCGATCACGCCGCCGCGGACGTACTTCATGTGCCAGATGTCGCCGATCTCGCCGGCTTCCTCGGTGTACTTGTTGCCGTAGGGCTTGCCGGGTTCGCCGCCGTGGCAGCCGATCTGGCAGCCGAACCGGTCGAAGCCGACGATGCTGTTGTTGACGTTCCAGATGAGCGCCAGCTTGTCCTCGTAGTAGACGCAGTTGTCACCGCCCTTGTCGTCGGGGTCCTTCAACATGACCCAAGAGCCGTCCTTCTGCTTCTGGTAGGGGCTGCGGCGCACCGACAGCGTCGGATCCTCGTACGTGATCAGCAGATACAGGTTGTCCTTGTCGTACGCGGCCTGGATCGTGGCGGCGCTCTTGCCCTTCCCGTCCTTGAAGTTGTAGCCCTCGACCGCGTTCATCTTCACGACCGGCGCGTTCTTCCACAGGGCGTCCCTGGCGTCTCCGTCGAGCGCCGGCGCGGCGGTGGCGGCAACGGCCGTGACGACCAGCGGTTTCATTTCCTTGGGCTTCTCCTTCGGAGCGGGTTCGCGACCGGCCGCGAGTGCCACGCTGACCGCCAGCGCCACGGGGGCGATGACGGCGAACTGCGCCAGGGTCTTCTTCATGACGTGCCTCCTTCGAAGCGGGTGGGGGAAAAAGCGGGTGGGTTCAGTGTTCGTGCCAGCCGGTGACCATCGTCTTGAACATCGCGCCGACGGTGTTACCGGTCGTGCCGAGGTAGACGTGCGAGATCAGGAACATCACGATGGTCGCCCCGGCGACGTAGTGCAGGATCGCCACCGGGAGCAATCCGTCGAATCCGAACAGCCGGTCGGGGGCGAGTTGCGGGAACATGAACACGAGGCCGGAGATCAACAGCACCGGCAGCAGCGCGTACATGACCAGCCAGTAGATCACCGCCTGCAGCGCGTTGAAGTTGACTTCGCGGGTGACCGGGTAGGGATGCGGTTCGCCGAAGAAGATCCCCCACAGGTACCAGCGGGTCTGCCGCCAGCACCGGGCGAGCACGCCCGGGGGCTTGGGCACGTACTGCCACCAGTTGCCGCTCACGATGTTCGCGACGACGAAGAACGTGTACGCGGCGACCAGCGCGAGCCCCGCGATGTCGTGGATGCGCGCCGCGAGCGAGAACTCGACCAGCGGCAGCTTTGGGTCGGCGAAATGCAGGCTCGCGCCGGTCACGGCCAGCACGATGATCAGCAGCGCGTTGGTCCAGTGCCAGACGCGGATCCACAGCGGCAGCAGGTAGAGGCGTTCGCTCATGACGTCGGTCCTTGTGCGTCGTTGTCGCGGCGATCACGGCGCAGCGTCGCGGCGACGATCCGGATCACGCCGTGGGCGAGCACGCCGACGAGCGTCAGCGCGACCAGACCGATCAGCGCGCCGTCGAGCAGCGGGTGGCGTGTCGCGCCGATCACGTAGGAGTTGGAGAGGATCACGCTGTTCGTGAATCCCAGCCGCTGCTGTTCGTCCTTGACCAGGTGCCGGTAGAGGCGGACCTTGAGCGCGCTGTTCGCCGAGTGGCAGCTCAGGCACTTCTTCTCGGCCTTCTCCTTGTTGAGGATCTCGTGCGACAGCATCTTGCCGGCCGCGACCTCGGGCGTATGGCACTCGACGCAACGGACCGCGTTCCAGTGGGCCTTGGTGTTCGGCAGCCAGTCGTGGATCGCGTCGATGTCCGGCCGCTTCTTCTTGACTCCCGGCTTCTTCTCGGCGTCCGGCGCGAACTTCGCGAACGTGAGGTCCGAGTTGTGGCATTCGAGGCAGCCGTGGTTGTCCTGCGCGACGATCTTCGCGGGATCCTTGAGCCGGAGCGCGACGACGTTGATGTGCGGGTTGTGGCAGGTGAAGCAGTTGAACTTCTCCTTGAGTCCGGTGTTCTTCGCGTGCACCGAGGCGTTGAACTGGGGCTCGAGGCGCAACACCTTGGCCGCATGGCACTCGGTGCAGCTCGACGTGTTGTCCTTGCCGGCCGGGGCGTGGGGGAAGTCCTCGTAGCCCTTGCTGTGGCACTGCCGGCAATCCATCACCCCGTGGTCGGACGGGTTGTAGACCGACGGCTCGACCTGCGAGTCCTTGAGCTTCGAGAGGTCGAGGTCGGCGCGCGGGGGCTTCGCGATCCCGTCCGCGCTGTGGCAGTTGAAGCAGTTCTCCGCGTTCGCCTTGCGGTTCTTCTCGATGGTCGCGGTATCGATCGGCGCGTCGCTCGCGGCCCAGGTGGCCGCAGACATCGCTGCGCAGATCAGCAGGGATCCGATGAAGCTACCGATTCGCAACCCGGCCACGTTCGCACCTCGGTCGTGTGGTATCGCCTGTTGCAATGCAACGGGCGTGCCGACGCCACAAGTGCTTGAATCGGTGGGAGAAAAGGCTGGCGCCCGCGTTCAGCAGGCGCTTCGGCTGTCACGAATTCGTGACAGCTGTCATCAATCGTTGACGAGGCCCCAGCGCTTCATGCGGACGTAGACGCTCTGCCGCGGAATTCCGGCCAGCCTCGCGGCTTCCGAAACGTTCCCGCCGGCGGCTTCCAGCAATCGCTTCCAGTAGTCGCGTTCGAAGCTCGCGCGTGCCTCGTCGTACTCGACGGTGCCGGAGGCGGCGGCGGAACCCGCGGCGGCGCCCGTACCGGAGCCCGCGGGTTCCGAAGTCCCGCGGGGGAACAGCTGCGCGGCCTCGATCGGTCCACCGGGATTGAGCGCGATCGCACGCTCGATGCAGTGTTTGAGCTCACGGACGTTGCCGGGCCAGGGAGCCGCTTCCAGCGCGCGCGCGGCGGCCGGCGTGAGCGGACCGCACGCCCTGCCGAACTTCTCGTTGAAGTGCTCGATGAAATGCATCGCGAGCAGCATGATGTCGCCGTGGCGTTCGCGCAGCGGCGGCAGGCGGACGACCACGACGTTGATCCGGTAGTAGAGATCCTCCCGGAAGCGCCCCGCCTTCACTTCGTCGGCGAGCGAACGGTTGGTCGCGCAGATCAGCCGGAAATCGACCAGCCTGGGGTCGGTAGCGCCGACGCGCGTGCACCGATGATCCTGGAGCACGCGCAGCAGGCTGCTCTGCAGCTTCGGGCTCATGTCGGCGATCTCGTCCAGGAACAGGTTTCCCTGGTGCGCCTTCTCGAAATAGCCGGCGGTCGCCGCCGTCGCGCCGGTGAACGCACCCTTCTCGTAGCCGAACAGGAGGCTCTCGAGCAGCGTTTCGGGCAGCGCGCCGCAGTTGACCTCCAGCAGCGGGCGCGACGAACGCGGGCTCCACGCGTGGATCAGCCTGGCGACGAGGTCCTTGCCGGTGCCGCTCTCGCCTTCGAGCAGCACGGTCGTCTCGAGACCGGCGACCTGACGGACTTGCGAGAGCATCGACTCCATCGCGCGCGACTGGCCGACGACGGTCGGCAGGTCCCGCCCGGTGTCGAGACGGGCACGCAGGCGATCGATTTCGCGGTACGCCCGGTCGAGTTCCAGCGCCTTGGCGATGACCGCTTCGAGCGACTCCAGATCCTCGAACGGCTTGGTCAGGTAATCGAAGACGCCCTCGCGGACCGATGCGACCGCGTCGCGGACGTCCGCGTGGCCGGTCATCAGGATCGACACCATCCTCGGCCGATGTTCGCGGAACTCGCGCAGCAGGTCGATGCCGTTGGCGTCCGGCAATCGCTGGTCCATGAGAACCAGGTTGAAGTCGGCTTCCGCGTGGAGGCGGCGCGCCTGGGCGCCGTCCTCCGCGAGCGACAGGTCGGCCGTGCGGCCGAGCAGGCGCTCGAAGAGCGCACGCGTGTACCGATCGTCGTCGACGACGAGGATGCGCGGGCGGGTACCGTTCCCGTTCAACGGGGAACACCGGCGGTGTGCGCCACGACCCGCGGAGCGGGACCGGCATCCGGGACCGGTCGCGCCATCGGCGCGGCGGGCGGGGTCGGGACCTCGATGTCCGCCGGCAGCCAGAACGTGAACTGCGCACCGCCGTCGGGCCGATTGGCCGCGGTCACGTGGCCTTCGTGCAGCAGCGCGACGTGGAGCACCACGGCGAGTCCCAGTCCGGTGCCGTCGCTCCGGGTCGTGAAGAACGGGACGAACAGCTTGTCCATCGCCTCCGCGGCGATCCCGCCGCCGCGATCCAACACCGACACGGCCCAGGACGTCGACCCGCTGGCCGGGTCCTTCCGGCGCTCGATCTCGATCGTGATCGGTGCGACGCCGCTCGTCGCCTGCGCGGCGTTGAGCAGCAGGTTGAACAGCGCGTGGCGTACGAGGATCGGGTCGACGACCAGCACGGGGGCGGGTTCCGGCATCCGGATATCGACCGGCAGGTGGCGCGGCTCCGCCTGCCGGAAAAGCGTGACCGTGTCGGCGACGAGCGTATCCAGCGGCGTCGGCTTGCTCTCGAAGCACGAGACCTTCGAGAACTCGAGCATCCGACGGACGAAGCCGCGGCAATCTTCGCCCGCCCGGCGGATGTCGCCGAGGATCTCGCGGACGCGCGCCGGGTCGTCGGCGTCGCGCTGGGCGAGCTCGGCCATGTTGACGACGCCGACCAGCGGATTGTTGAGCTGGTGCGCGATGCCCCCGACCATCGTCCCCAGCGCGGAGAGCTTCTCGACCTGCAGGATCCGGCGGTGCTCGGTATCGAGGTGGAGCAGCCGGTGTTCGAGCTCGTGCTGGCGCTGGTAGACCGACTCGACGCGCTTGAGCGAGATCCAGAACACGCCCCAGACGGCCCCCGCGACAGCCAGGCAGAGGAGCGCGACGATCGCCATGTAGCGATTGAAGGTCGACTTGAGCGTCGTGATATCGCGCAGCAGCACCAGCTCGCCGATGTGGTGCTCGCCCGCGTCGGCCAGCGGTACGAGCGCGGCCTGCCACGCGCGTCCCCGGTCGTCGATCTCGACGCGCTCCCCGGCTCGCAGCCGATACAGCGCCCGGTCGTCGAAGGCGTCGGGGACCGTGCCGGCGGTCTGTGCGAGCGCCACGTGCGTCGAGTAGCGGTCCCATTCGCCGGAGCGGTTCATCATGGCCTGGCCCCTGAGCCACCGTTCGGCCGGAAGCACCTTCTTGTCGACGAGCACCAGCAGCTCGACGCCGAGACTGTCGCGGATCTCGTCGATCAGATGCTTGACCTCCTCGCCGGTCTCGACGAACCCCAGGTCCCGGCCCGCGTGCCGCCAGGGAACGACGAGCCGCAACGTCAACGTACCCAGCGGGCCGAGCTCCAGTCCGTGCACCGGCGCCTTGCGCGCCGCCGCCTGGAGCATCGTCGCCCGTGTGATCGTATCGCCGTACAGCGGCGGATCGTGGAAGCGGTAGATGTTCACGCGATCCGGACGCGTGAAATACAGATGCGTCACGCGGTGGTCCGAGCGCAGGGTCTCGAACAGGTTCCGGCCCTGTCGCTCGAGCGCGGCGCGGTCCGCGCGGCGGAATGCTTCGGCGAGCGAATCGTCGCCCATGAGCGCGCGTACGACCGCGTGCAGCAGGTGGCCGTCCTTGTCCAGCTTGGTGGCGAACAACTTCGCGACCGCGGCCGTCCGCTCGGCCAGATCGCGCTCGCGCACATTCGCTTCCGCCAGGTAGATCGCGCTCGCGAACACGCCCAGGATGAAGACGAGCGCGATCGCGAACGAACCGAGGAAGGCGAACCGCAGCCGGGAAGGCGGATGGAGTGTCGGTACGGCGCTCATCGGAGCGGAGTTTGCGCCCTGGCCCGGGATGCGACAACCGGCAGCGGTCGGTTGTCGGGGCGGCGGGCGGGCAGGTCGGCGGACTCCCGATACCGGGGAACGAACAGGCGGGTCGCGAGCCGCGATTCCCGACGTGATCCGGCACGCGCGCCGCACCGCGGTCGGGAGGCGTGGATGCCGTCGGCGCCGGTCACGAGGACGTCAGGCGCGCGAGCGCGGAGACCTGCGGTCCGCCGGTCACGACGCCCGGTCTGCGCGCGCACACGATCGCGAGCGCGTCGGCGGCATCGCGCGCGCGACCGGTGTGGATCAGCCACGCGGCGACCGCGCAGGCGCTGCGTCCGTAGCCCAGCGCGCAGCAGACGAGCACCTCGCCGTGCGAGCGCGCTTCCTCGATCGCGGCCGCCGCCGCGCGCAGTTCGCCGGTGTCCGGCGCGACCAGGTCGAGCCACGGGAACGCCAGGTATCGCTGCGCACCGCGGGGACCGGGCAGTTCGGCGGCGAGGTCGACGATCGCCGCGTACGGACGTCGCCGCCACTCGCGCCGGGTCGGCAGCCGTCCTATCCATACGCCGTCGGCGACCGCGTCGGGGGCCGGACGGCGACCCGTCCACAGCCGCGAGTTGATCCACGCGCCGATCGTGTACGGCGCGTACAGCCACGTCGAGCCGACCGAGTGCGCGCGACCGGATTTCTGGAACGCGGACGGACCGATCGCCGCGTACGCCGCCGCGACCAGTGCGAGCGAAATCGCCGGCCAGGAGAGCCACAGCGCGGCGCCGCCGGCCGCCGCGACGATCGCGCAGGCGAGCGCGCCCGACGCGTAGCGCAGCGCGAGTCGGCGTCGCGCCGGGTCGGCGGTGACCCGCCACCGGGCGAGCGGGCTCGCGCCGTCCTGCGGCCACAGCCACAGCGCGAAGACGCCGAGCAGCGCGCCGGTGGGGATGTCGATGAAATGGTGCTGCCAGGTCGTCAGCACCGACACGCCGATCAGTGCGAACCACGCGTGCGCGAGCAGGGCGGGCCGACCGTCGAGCCGCGCCGCGACGCGGGCCCAGAGGACGACGAGGATCGCGACGTGCAGCGACGGCGCCTGGTTGTACGGCTGGTCGAACGACGCGAGCAGCGCGAACAGCGCGCCGAACGCGCCGTCGACCGGCGGGCGCTCGAACGAATAGCGCATCGGCCAGGCGAGGAAGCAGGCGATCGCGACGAGCTGGACGGTCAGCAGCCGCAGGCCGTGGCGGTCGACCTCGCGCGCGTACCGGCAGGCGAGGAACGACAACCCGTAGATCAGGTCGATCGACCAGTAGGGCACGATCGTCCACGGCAGGAAGGGGATCGCGCGCTCCCACGCGTACACGATCACGGTGACCGGGTCGCGCTGCGCGGAAGTCCAGGTCGCGAAGCCGTAGCTCGCGAAGAAGAACGGTCCGAGGAACGCGAGCCAGGCGAGGCCGCGCCGCCACGGGATCGGCGGCGCGGCGGCGGCGCCGGAGGTCATCGCGCCGCGTCCGGCTCGCGCACGCGCCGCGCGAGCGACACGGTGAACATGCCTTCCTCGTCGATCCGCTGGTCGACCTTCGCGAATCCCGCGTCGCGCACCAGGTCGTCGATCTCGGCCTGCGTGCGCCGGCGCATCACCCAGGGTGCGCCGTCCGGGCCGGTGAGCGTGCGCGCGATCAGCTCGAGCTGCGGATGCCAGGGCTGGTTGGTGTAGACGAGCCAGCCGCCCGGCAGGACCGCGGCCGCGAGGCCGGCGAGCGAACCGGCGACCCGATCGTTGGCGGGGAAGAGCTCGTAGAGTCCGGAAACGATCGCGAGCGTCGGATGCGGCTCGACCGCGGCGAGCGCGTCGCGATCGAAGGCGTCGCCGCGCTCGAACCGCGCGATCGTCCCGAGGCCGCGCTCGCGGACCAGCGCGGTGCCGGCGGCGACGTGGCGCGGGTCGACGTCGCGCAGCACGATCGCGTCCGGGCGGACGCCGCCGGCGGCGACCGCGTCGAGCACGTAGCGGCCGTGGCCCGCGGCGATGTCGAGTACGCGCACCGGCATGCCCTCGGCGCGCAGGCGGTCCATCGCGAGGCGCAGCAGCTCCTCGAGGTGGACCTTGCGCCGGCGGATGCCGCGCCAGCCCGGTGCGTCGAGGTACCGCCGGTCGGCGAGGCGCCCGATCGGTCCGAGGCCCTCGGCGCGGTCGCGGTAGACGTGGTCGAGCGAGGCGCCGGAATTGAAGCCGGTGTCGCGTCCGATGCGCATGCCCTGCGACAGCCGCGTGCCGGCGCGGATCGCGGTGCGAGCGATCGCCCAGCCCAGACCACGCGGCGTCCACCACGGCAGCGGCTCGCGCAACGCGCGCGCCTCGTCGTGAGCGACGCCGGCGCGATCGAGGTCGCGCAGGTCCGGGCGGCCGATAGGCTGCGCGTGCATGCGCAGCAGGAACTCGCGCACGCGGGCGACGACCGGCGCGCGGTCGCGCTCGCCCAGCGTGTCGTGCAGGAAGTCGTCGAGGACGAGCTTCTCCTTGACCGGCGAACCCAGGCGGTCGAAGAACTCGTGCTGCGGCCGGTGCCTGACCACCCAGTCGGCGCCGGAGACGAGGAGCTGCGTCGGCGCGACGATCGCGTGCGCGTCGGCGACGATGCGCCGCGCGGTGGCGTGCAGGCCGAGCAGGACGTCGACGGAGATCGAGCGCGCGATCAACGGATCGGTGTCGTACGACGCCTGTCGCTGCGGATCGCGCGTCAGGAACCGCGACTTGACGTAGCTCGTGACGAAGAAGTTGCCGCGCAGCCGGCGCGCGAGCGCGAGAGCCGGCCGGGCGAGGGGCACGTAGAACTTGACGTCGAAGGCGGGCGAGGCGAGCACCTGCGCGCGGAGGCGCGGCGCGTAGTCGTGGACCCAGGCCGCGCAGAGCACCGCCGCGACGCTCTGCGCGATCACCGACAGGTCCTCGACCGCGACGCCGTGCTCGTGTCCGATGTGGTCGGTGAACGTCTGCAGGTCGCGCACCGACGTGCCGAAGCTCGGCGCGTGGCCGCGTTCGCCGGGTGAGCGGCCGTGGCCGCGCGCGTCCCAGGCGTAGAAATCGAAATGCGGCAGGTCGAGTTCGTCGACCAGGTGCGCCATGCGGCCCGAATGCTCGTGTCCGCGGTGCAGCAGGACGATCGCGCCTGCGCGCGGCCCGGCGGCCGGCCAGTGCCGGTAGAACAGGGGCACGCCGTCGTGGGCGACGAACGTCGCCTCGTGGGCGGTACGCAGCGGACCGCAGGGCGCAGGAGTCGGGTCGCGCATCATCCGGTCCGGTCGGGCCGATGGCATGGCGTGCCCGAACCCACCCGGGCCGCGACGCGCGGACCACGCGGTCGCAACTGCCGTCGAATCGTCATCGTTCCGACCGCCGTCGTATCGTGGGAGGCGCGAATTGTGGCACAGTCTCCGCCCTGCGCCGCGCGACGGAATCGACTCCGCGGCGGGCGAGCGAACGAGGGGAGACGATGTTCCGACGACTGACCGCCGGGATCGCGATCGCCGCGATGGCCGCGATCGCCGCCGCGCCGGCCGCGGCGCAGGAAGCCGATCACGCGATCCACGAGGAGCTGCGAGCGATGCTGCGGCTCGTCCAGGATTCGATGAACACCGGGCAATACGACCGGATGCTGCCGGTGCTCGACGAGCGCATCGCCGCCACCAGCATGACGCAGGAGGTGATGACCGGCCGCGCCGAGGTGTCGCGCTATTTCGTCGAATGGTTCGGGCCGTCGGGCTACATGAAGCGCATGGACATGAACCTGGTCGCCGACGCGCTGACCGAACTCTCGCCGGACCGCAGCTGGGGGCTGGTCCGGGGCGTGGGCAACGAGCACTACGAGGCGAAGGACGGCGACCGCTTCGACTTCAAGACGCGCTGGACCGCCGTGGTGACGCGCGGCGCCGACGACCGCTGGCGGCTGCGCGCGATCCACTTCGGCACCAACAACCTCGACAACCCGGTGCTCACCAAGGTGCGCACGACGCTCACGCGCTACGGCACCCTGGGCGCCGCCGCGGCGCTCGTCGTGGGACTCGTCATCGGCGTCCTCGTCGGCCATCGGGCCGGCCGGCGCAGCGCCCGTCCTGTCGCGGCCTGACCCGCCCCGCGATCATGCTGGCCGCGGGCGCACGCGAGCCGTTCCTGGCCGTGCTCGCGGGGGCGCTGGCCGTCCTGCTGATCGCGAGCGCCGTCGCGCGCGGGCTGCGGGCGAGGGGCGGCGGCATCGACGCCGCCGAGCTCGACAACCTGGATGCGCGCATCCGCTCGTGGTGGGTGATGGTCGCACTGCTGGCCGGGGCGGCGGCGGTCGGGTACGCCGGTGTCGTCGCGCTGTTCGCCGTCGTGTCCTGGCTCGCGCTGCGCGAGTTGATCGCGAACGCACCCGGTTCGATCCGCGATCCCGCGCTCGACCGGACCTGCACCGCGCTGGTCGTACTCCAGTACGCGCTGGTCGCGCACGGCGACGCAAGGCTCGCGACCGTGGCGCTGCCGCTGGTCGCGCCGCCGGTGCTGGCGGCGGTGGCGCTCGCGTCCGGCGGCGGCCGTGACCTGGGGCGCCGTGTCGCGCGTCGCCTGCCGTGGCTCGTGATCGCCGGTTGGGGCCTGTCGTACGTGCCGCTGCTCGTCGCGCTCGACGCGCCGGGATCGGCGGGCGGCGGCATCCTGCTCTTCGTCTGGCTGATCGTCGTCGCCCAGGGCAGCGACGTGCTGCAGTACATCGTCGGCAAGCTGGCCGGCCGGCGGCGCATCGCGCCGGTGGTATCGCCGGACAAGACGGTCGAGGGATTCGTCGGCGGCGCGGCGCTTGCGGTCGCGATCGGCGCTGCGCTGCACGGGATCACGCCGTTCGATCCCCGGCTCGCGGCGCTCGCCGCGCTCGTCGTGACGACACTGGGATTCGCCGGCGGCCTCGTGCTGTCCGGCTGGAAGCGCCGGTACGGCATCAAGGACTGGGGCCGCACGATCCGCGGGCATGGCGGAGTCCTCGACCGGGTCGATTCGCTGTGGCTCTCGGCGCCGGCGCTCTACGGTGTCGCGGCGATGGCCGTCCGGTAGCACGCTGCCGAGGCGCGGTTACCGGACGATGACGTTGAGGAACTGCCAGGGATCCTCGCGATCGATCGCCTCGGGGAAGAGGCCGCCGTCGCGGTTGTCGAGCGGCGTCCAGTCGGTGTAGGCGCCGACCATCTTGCCCAGGTAGGGTTCCTGGATCGCCATGATCCGGTCGTGGTCGAGCTCGTCGGCGTCGCAGACGCCGCGCCGCGGATTCTCGATCGCCCAGATCATCGCCGCGACCACCGCCGAGGAGACCTGCAGGCCGGTCGCGTTCTGGTAGGGCGCGAGCGAGCGGGCCTCGTGGATGGTCAACTGGCTGCCGTACCAGTAGGCGTTGCGCGAGTGGCCGTAGAGGAGCACGCCCAGTTCGTCCATGCCGTCGACGATCTCGTCGTTCATCACGCGGATCTTCCCCGGATGGCGCAGGTTGCGGCCCTGCAGCTCGTGCAGCGACAGGATCGTGTCGTCGCAGGGATGGTAAGCGTAGTGGACGGTGGGCCGGTAGGCCGTCTTTCCGTCCTCTTCGATCGACAGGTAGTCGGCGATCGAGATCGACTCGTTGTGCGTGATCATGTAGCCCTGGATCGGGCCGGCGTTCGGCGTCCACGAGCGCACGCGCGTGGTCGCGCCCGGTCGCGTCAGGTAGATCGCGGCGCGGCAGCCGGTGTCGTGGAACGTGGCTTCCGGCGGGACGTGGCGCTCGTGCGTGCCCCAGCCCAGCTCCGCCGGCTGCAGTCCCTCGGACAGGAAACCCTCGACCGACCAGGTGTTGACGAATTCGCCGGGCAGCTTGGGGATGTCGGCCCACTGGGAGTCGCGCTCGGCGATGTGGATGCCCTTGACGCCGAGGTTGCGCGCGAGCTGCGCCCACTGCTGGCGGGTCGTCGGCGCGACCGTGTGACCCATGTCCGCGGCGAGGCGCACCAGCGCACGCTTGTAGAGATGGCTCACCATGCCCGGATTCGCGCCGTGCGCGATGATCGCGGTCGGTCCCTGCCCCTTGATCGCGCGCACCTCCTCGCGCAGCGCGTAGTTGGTGCGGGAGGCGAGCGGCTTCGACTTGTCGAGGTAACCGCCGGCCCAGGGCTCGATGCAGGTGTCGATGTAGAGCGCGTCGATGTCCCGGCACAGCCGGATCAGGTCGGCCGACGAGACGTCGACCGACAGGTTGACGATGAAACCGCCGGCCGCGATCGGCTTCAGCACCTGCCGGTAGTTGTCGGGACGCAACGCGATCTTGCGGAAGCGCACGCCTTCGAGCTCGCACAGGCGCCGGCTGGCGTCGTCCGGGTCGATCACCACCATCTTGTCGCGCGGCGACCGGATGTGGCGCAGGATCAGCGGCAGCGATCCTTTGCCGATCGAGCCGAAGCCGATGATGACGATGGGGGCGTGATAGTCGATCTCGGCGGGGAACAGTCGCACTTCGTCTTTCTCCGGTCGTGTGGGATCGCGGCGCACCCGTACGCCTGCGCCCGGCGCGAACGACGCCCGCGGCCGCCATGCCGTGCGCGCCGCGGCGGGAGCCGGCGCGATGATACAAGGTCGGCGCGCCGGGAACGCGTTTCCCGCGCAAAATGGCGGACGCGGTCGTCCGCCGGCACGGGTCGAGGCAGGCGGGCGCGGGCCGCGGCGCGTACGGCAGGAGGTCCGGATGGAGCCGGGTACGTCGTTCAAGGTGAAGGCGTTCCTCGTCGGGTCGCGGCTGGACCTGCGCGGCTGGCCGGGCGCCGAGACGGTCGGCCTGATGCCGTTGTCGCTGCGGCTGCCCGGCGGCGGCGTGGCGGTGTTGTTCCGTCACGGATGCGCCGTGGTCTTCGACGGACCGCCGGACGCCGAACGCGAGCTGCTCGCGCGACTCGCGCCGCGCGTGGATCACCCGTACGCGACGCCCGAGACCGAGGAACTGGACGCGCGAATCGAGCCGGGCGCATCCGACCGGCTCGACGGCGCGACGCTCGTCCTGGCCGATACCGCGCTGCCGAGACTGCAGCTCGTCGCCAACGTGCTGTCGAAGAGCCTCCTGCTGGCGCACTACGAGACCCGGCTCGCACTGGATTTCGACCGGATCGAGCCGCTCGCCCTCGAGCTCGAACGCACCGGAGGCCTGCGCGGCCGCACCCGCTCGCACCTGAAGCAGATCGGGTCGCTGCTGCTGGTCGAGCACCGGATGGTCGGGCGCGCCGAGGTGGGCGAGAAGCCCGAGGTGCTCTGGGAGCATCCGGAGCTCGAGCGCTTCCACGCGCTGCTCGACGGCGAGTTCGAACTGCGCGAGCGGCTCTCCGCGCTCGAACGCAAGGTCGATCTCGCCGGGCGCACGGTCCGCACGCTGGTCGACCTGATCGACGCGCGCCACGCGCTGCGCGTCGAGTGGTACATCGTCGCGCTGATCGTCTTTGAGATCGTGCTGACGCTCTGGCAGATGGCACGTGGCTGACCGCGCCGGGCGGCCCGCGCGTCCTGGGGCGGACTGGGCTCGCAACCACGGGCGCTACGTCCTGGCGCGCCGCTGGAGCGGACTGGGCGACTGCCTGGTGTCGCTGCTCGCCGCGCATCGCTACGCGAAGGCCACCGGCCGCGCGCTCGTCGTCGACTGGCGCCCTTCGTCGTACGCGCCGCCGGAGCGCAACCTGTTCGCGCTGGTGTTCGAGCCGCCCGGCGTCTGGGACGGCGTGCCGGTCCTCGCCGACGACCGGGTCGCGGATTTCGCCCACGCCGGACCGTGCTGGCCGCCTGTCTGGAACATGATCGGCCTGGATGCGGCACCCGACCAGGGCGAGCGCGGCGACGCCCGCGCGGCCGCCGCCCTGGTCGAATCCGGTGTCGACGTCGCCGAGCCCGTCGTCGTGTTCGACGGCTGCATCGCGCCGCAGGCGCCGCCGGCGGATGTCGCGCGACGGCGCCTGCTCTCGCTGCGCGTGCGCGAGACGTTCGCCGCGTCGGTGGCGGATTTCCGCGCCGCCCGCTTCGCCGGCCGTCCGGTCGTCGGCGTGCACGTGCGGCACGGCAACGGCGGGGTCATCGGCGATCACGCGCGCTGGTGGATCAATCCCGGCGCGGCGATGCTCGCGATCTCCGACACGATCCGCGCCGCGGTCGACGAGTTGCGCGGGCGGTGCGAAGGCCCGGCGGTGGTCTTCGTCGCGACCGACAGTGCGGAGATCGAGGCGACCCTGCGGCAGCTCGTGCCCGGGATGATCACCCGGGCCAAGGCGTTCCGGCCTGCGGGGGCGGGCGAGCTGCACCGCTGGGCCGGGTCTGCCGGAGGTCTCCACGACGCGATGGTCGAGATGCTGCTGCTCGCGGAGGTCGACGTGCTGCTCCGCTATCCGCCCGGCAGCTATTACTCGTACTGGGGCGCGACGATGGGGCACGGCACGACGCTCGCCCCCCCGGCGCCGGTCCCGGGCTCGGTTCCCAGGCCGGGGTGGCATTGACCCGGGGTCGAGGGCTTTTCTTGATCCTGATCAGGTTTTCCGGCCGCCGGCGGGCTGTACCGCCGGCCCCGCCGTGCCGATGACGCGACAGGGCGGCGCGGGCGCGCCGCCCGCCGACTCCCCGGACGGAGGCCACCGTGACCGCACTGATGACCTGGAACTCGAAGCTCGACGTCGGCGTCGCCGGCATCGACCAGCAGCACCGCAAGCTCGTCGACATCCTCAACCGGCTCAACGACGCGATGCAGACCGGGCGCGGCGCCGATGTCCTCGGCCCGGTGCTCGACGACCTGATCAAGTACACGGCGAGCCACTTCGCGTTCGAGGAGGGGTTGATGCGCAAGAGCGCGTATCCGGGATACGCCGCGCACAAGAAGGAGCACGACGACCTCGTCAAGACGGCGGTCGACCTGCAGGCGAAATTCAAGTCCGGGGAGACGCGGCTGTCGGTCGACGTGCTGCGCTTCCTGCGGAACTGGCTCACCACCCATATCCAGGGTACCGACAGGACCCTGGGCGTCTTCTGCATCGAGAAGAAGGTCGCCTGAGGTCGCGGCCCCGGCGGGGCGGCGCGGCGCTCGCCGGTACAATGCCGGCGAGCCATGCCGCTGCCCGCCTCGCCGCATCGAACCGAAATCCACCTGCGCTCCGTCGAGATGCGCGGGTACCGCCGTGACGACGGTCTCTACGAGATCGACGGGCGCGTCGTCGACACCAAGTCCGAGCCGATCACGCTGCTGAGCGGAGAAGTCCGCGCTGCCGGCGCGCCGATCCACGACATGAGCGTGCGGCTCGTCGTCGATGGGGACCTCGTCGTCCACGACGTGATCGCGGTGACCGACGCGACGCCGTTCCCGGTGTGCGCCGAAGCCGCCGGCGCGATGCGCGCGATCGTCGGCGAACGGATCCAGGCCGGCTGGAGCGCGGTCGTGAAATCGAAGCTGGGCGGCGCGCGCGGGTGCACGCACCTGATGGAGATCCTGATCCCGATGGCGACCGCCGCCTACCAGGCGCTCGCGCCGATACGGCTGGCGCGGCCCGACGTGCTCGACCGGCACGGGCGCCCGGTGAAGATCGACAGTTGCTACGCCTACGCGGCGCATCGCGACATCGTGCGGCTGCGCTGGCCGGAGCACCACAGGCCGGCCGCCGCCCCGGGCGCACCGGAACCGGGCGCGAGCGCGCCCGACGACGCCGGGCGCTGAGCCCGCCCGATGCCGCGCGTCAGCGCGCGGCCGGCGCCGGCGTGTTCGCTGCGGCCAGCGACGAGCGCGTCTGCGCGAGCGTCGACTTCGCGAGGGCCTCCCTCGCCTCGGCCTTCGCGCGCGCGGCCCGCTCGGACAGCGCTTCGGCCTTGGCGCGGACCTGGGCGGCCTTGCGGGCTCGCGTCTCGGCGTCCAGCCGCTCCGCCCGCGCGCGGACCGATTCCTCGATCGCCGCGAGTTTCGCGTCGGCTTCGGCGGCGGCGGCCGTGTCGATCGCCTGCCGGCGGGCCTGGGCCTCGGCGATCCTCGCCTGCGACCGGTCACGCGCGTCGTCGTACCGGGCCGCGATATCGCGCAGCGTCGCCTCGGTCGCGCCGTCGAGCGCGACGATCCGGGCGTCGGTTTCGGCGGCGATGGTCGCGATCCTCGCTTCCGCTTCGGCGACGGCCCGCGTCTCGGCGTCGCGTGCCCGGGCGAGCGCCTCGGCGATGCGCGCCTGCGCCGTCGCGCGCGCTTCGGCGATGCCCGCCTCGATCTGCGCGATCTTCGCCTCGGCCGCCTCGGTCAGCGACGCGATCCGGGTCCGCGTTTCGGCGGCGATCGCGGCGAGGCGCGCGTCGGCTTCGGCGGCGCTCTGCGAGCGCGCCTCGTCGGCGCGTGCGATCGCCTCGGCGATGCGCGTCTCGGTGTCGGCGATGCGTGCCGCCGCGGAGGCCGCCGCACACTTCTCGGCCTCGGCCTCGCGCGCGCTCGCGTCGGCCAGTTCCCGCTCGCGCCGGGCGCGGTTCGCGACCGCCTCGGCGCGCTGCGCCTCGGCATCGGCGCGTAGCCGGCGCGATTGCGCGAGCGCTTCCAGTTCGCGGTCGCGGGCGCGGATCGCCTGGGCCTCGCGCGACTGCGCGTCGGCGTGTTCCCGGACGCGGGCGGCGTGGGCGAGTTCCTCGGCGGCGCGCATCTCGGCCGCCTCGCGGGCCTGGATCTCCGCATCGGCCCGGGCGCGGGCGGCCTCCGCCGCCACGGCGTCGGCGCGCGCACGTTCGTCGGCATCGTGCGCGGCCTGGATCTCGACCTGCGCCAGCGCCTGCGCGGCGCTCGCGCGACGGGCCTCGGCCTGCCGGCGATTCCGGGCGGCGTCCAGCGCCGCGGTCTCGGATTCGGCGCGTGCCGCCGAATCGAGCAGTGCGGCGGCCTCCTCGGACTTGCGCGCCTCGGCGAGGCGCGCGGATTCCTGTTCGGCCTTCGCGCGGACGCGAGCCGCGGTCGCCGCCTGCGTTTCGGCATCGGCGCGCGATCGCAGTTCATCGGCGAGCGCGGATTCCAGCCGGGTCCGCTCGATGCTGGCCTGAGCGGCGCGCGCGTCCTCGGCCTCGCGCTCGCGCACCGCGCGCGCGAGCTCGTGCTCGCCCTGCGTCCGGGCGGCGGCGACGTGCGCGGCGTCACGCTCGGCCTGCGCGCGTTCGTCGGCGGAGTGCCTGGCTTCCGCTTCCGCCGCGGCCCGGGCGCGGGCGTGGTTCGCCGCCTGTGGCTCGGCGACGGGGCGCTCGCGTGCGAGCGACTCGGCGCGAGCCTCGGCCGTAGCGCGCAGTTCGGCGCTCTCGCGGGCTTCGCGCTCGGCTGCGAGCCTCGCCTGGGCGGCGCGCTCGGCATCGGATTCGGCCTGGGCCCGGCGCATCGCTTCGGCGGTCGCCAGGCGGTCCGCTTCGACGCGCGCCTTCGCGGCGGCGAGCGCCTCTGCTTCGAGCGCGGCGCGCCGTTCGGTGGATTCGCGGCGCTCCGCTTCGAGCGCGGCCCGGACCCGCTCGGTCTCGGCGAGTTCCGCGTCGGCGCGCGCCTTCGCGGCGGCCTCGCGCGCGGCGGCCTGCTCGGCCTGCGCCCGCGCCCCGGCGGCGATCCGGGCGCGCTCTTCCATCGCGATGCGCGCCTGCGTCGCCTGGTCGGCGCGCGCATCGGCGCGCGTGCGTGCCTCCACCGCGCGCAGGATCGGCGCCGGGACGTCGGCGTCGTCGGCAACGGTGTTCGTGGCCGCGCGTCGTTGCGCCGCGGGGGTGTCCGCGGACGTCCGGCGGCGGGACGAGGCGGCCGGCGCGAGCGCGTCGACGACCCGCTCCCGCGCGTCGTCGGACGGGGCGGCGCGCATGCCGCGCTCGTAGCGCGCGATCGCCGAGCGGATCGCGTCGAACGCCGGGTCGTCCGGGGCGTCCTCGAAGAGGTCGGGGAGGTCCGGGGGCGCGTCGGGACACGCTCCGGTGTCCGCGTCGAAGGCGAGGTGCAGCGCAGCGGGTTCGGGCAGTCCCATCGTCGTCTCCACGCGAGCGGATGCCGCGGCACCCGGGGTCGGCACGAGTATCCCGCCCGGGCCCGGCCGGGCAGACGGCGAGGAACGGGCGGAAACCGCGGCAATTCGTCGTTTCGCCCGCGCCTGCCGGCGGTCCGGGCGCCGCCGGGCGGGCGTCCGGGTCAGGCCCGGCTCGTTCCGGCGCCGAGGAGTTCGTGCAGCAGCGCCACGGCGCTGCGCTGGATCGGCGTCGCCGGGCGCGACGAGGACACCGCCAGCGCGAGCGTCGCCTCGAGCGCCGGCTGCACGATCGGACGGGCGATGAGTCGTGCCGCGAGCTCGCCCGGCGGCACGGCACGCGGGGACAGGATGGCGTAGCCCTGGCCTTCCGCCGCCAGTTCGACGATCGCGCCGACCGCGTCGATCTCGAGCGCGACCCTGGGCCTCAGTCCCAGCGCCGCCAGCCGCGCTTCGATGAGCGCGCGGATGAAATTGGGTCGGCTGGGGACGATCAGCGGGTAGCGCGGCAGGTCTCGCAGCCGCACGGTCCGCGGATCGCCCGGCCCGGGCCGCGGACCGATCAGGCACAGCTCCTCGTCGAACAGCGGCTCGACGTCGATCGCCGGCGACGGCGTGGGGTTGTAGAGCACGCCCACGTCGATGCGGCCGACGACGACCCACTCGAGGATGTCGACCGAGAGACCCTCGACGATGCTGACGGTCGCCTGCGGATGCCGCAGGCGGAATTCCCGGACCAGGGGCGTCGTGTGCACGCGCGCGAAGGTCGGCGGCAGGCCGATCGTGACGTGGCCGCCGGAGCCGCCGTGCTCCGCGTCGATGTCCGAGCGCGCACGCTCGACCTGCTGGAGGATGCTCCGCGCGTGTTCGAGCAGCCGGGCGCCGGCGGCGGTCGGCGTCGCGCCGCGGCCGTTGCGGTGGAGCAGCGTGTGCCTCAGTTCGATCTCGAGCGCCCGGACCTGGCGGCTGATCGCCGGCTGCGCGACCCCGAGCACGCGCGACGCGCGGCTGAATCCGCCCAGGTCGACGACGGTGACGAAATATTCGAGTTGCTTCAGGTCCATGGCCGCGGGGCGGCGCGCCGGCCGGTGACCGCCCGGACCGGCACCGGGGGGAGGCGCGCCGATCCGGCCGCCCGGGGAGGCGGGCGAACGATGATGTCATGCGATTTCGGCATAACTGTTAGTCTATCAGGCCGCTTTCGTCGATATCGGGCACGGCGCACAATCGACCGATCGGTGGCCGGCACGACCGGCGCCGGGACCGCGGAGTCGGGGACATGGGCGAATTCGGCAAATCGGGCGTGGTCGTGCGCGACATCGCGCGCGCCGATGGGAAGGCGGTCGGGAAACTCGCGCGCTACGGCGTGGCGACCGTCCACGAGGCGCAGGGCCGCCTGGGTTTGCTGAAGCCCCGGATGCGATCGGTCTGGCCGGGCGCGCACGCCTGCGGAACCGCGGTGACGGTGCTCGCGCATCCGGGGGACAACTGGATGATGCACGTGGTCGCCGAGATGATCCGTCCCGGCGACATCGTCGTCGTCGGCCTCACCGCCGACAACGAGGACGGCATGTTCGGCGACCTGCTAGCGACTTCGTACCGGGCGCGTGGCGGCGTCGGGCTCGTCATCGACGCGGGTGTGCGCGACGCGCGCACGCTCGCCGAGATGAAGTTCCCGGTCTGGTCGCGCGCGATCCACGCGCGCGGCACGGTCAAGGCGACGGTCGGGTCGGTCAACGTGCCGGTCGTCTGCGCCGGCATGCTCGTCAACCCGGGCGACGTCGTGATCGGTGACGACGACGGCGTGGTCGTCGTCCCGCGCGAGCGCGCCGCCGAAGTCGCGGCCGCCGCCGAGGCGCGCGAGCAGAAGGAAGAGGCGACCCGCAAGCGCCTCGCGGCCGGTGAACTCGGCCTCGACATCTACGGCATGCGCGAGGCGCTCGCGAAGGCCGGGCTCAAGTACCGGGATTGAGTTTGCCTCCCGGAGCGCCCCTCACCCTGACCCTCTCCCCGCGAGCGGGGAGAGGGGAACCGGGGAGATGGATCCGCGCGAGCGGGGAGAGGGGATCGGCGTGGACGCGCGCGGGGAGGATCCGGAACGACTGCAGTCGGCCCCCGCTCCCGTCGGGGCCGGAGAGGGCAGGGTGAGGGTGGGAACCGCCATGGACGCCGACTACCTTCCTTTCCACCCGAATCCGTCGAAGCCGCGCTACACGCCGCCGCCGGGGGCGGTCGACGCGCATTGCCACGTGTTCGGGCCGGCGGCGCGCTTCCCCTACGCGCCGGAGCGCAAGTACACGCCCTGCGACGCGCCCAGGGAGCGGCTCTACGCCCTGCGCGACTTCCTGGGTTTCGAGCGCAACGTCGTGGTCCAGGCGACCTGCCACGGCAACGACAACCGGGCGCTGGTCGACGCGCTGATCCACTCGCACGGCCGCGCCCGCGGGGTCGCGTCGGTGGGGCGTGGCGTGACCGACGCCGAGCTGGACGCGCTCCACGACGCCGGCGTGCGCGGTGTGCGCTTCAACTTCGTGCGGCGGCTGGTCGATTTCACGCCGCGCGACGTGCTCGCGGAGATCGCCGCGAGGATCGCCCCGCGCGGCTGGCACGTCGTCGTCTACTTCGAGGCGCAGGACCTGCCGGAGCTCTGGGACTTCTTCACGTCGCTGCCCACGACGGTGGTGGTCGACCACATGGGGAGGCCGGACGTGGGCCAGCCCGTCGACGGGCCCGGGTTCGGACTGTTCCGGCGGCTCCTGGCCGAGCACCGCAACGTCTGGTCGAAAGTGAGCTGCCCCGAGCGCCTGTCGAAATCCGGACCGCCCGGCTACGACGACGTCGTGCCGTTCGCGCGGCGCATCGTCGAGGAGTTCCCCGACCGCGTGCTCTGGGGCACCGACTGGCCGCACCCGAACATGAAGTCGCACATGCCCGACGACGGCGCGCTCGTCGATGTCATCCCCCGGATCGCGCCGACGCCTTCGCTCGAGCGGCGGCTGCTCGTCGACAATCCGATGCGGCTCTACTGGCCCGAGGTCGCCGCGGCGCGCGCGTACACCGAGGCGTTCGCCGACATCCCGGGCACCGTGGTGTTCGACGCGACGCAGTCGCGGCTGGGCTACGGGCTGAACCAGTTCTGCATGTCGCTGATGAACGGCGAGAACCGCGCCGCGTTCAAGGCGGACGAGCGCGGCTACCTCGCGGGCTGGCCGATGACCGGCGAGCAGCGCGAGGCGGTGATCGCCCGCGACTACAACCGGATGCTGGCGCTCGGCGGCAACATCTACTTCATCGCCAAGATCGGCGCGACCGACGGACACTCGTTCCAGAATCTCGCGGCGAAGATGACCGGCGTGCCCGAGGACGCGTACCGCGCGATGATGATCGCCGGCGGACGCTCGCCGCGCGGCAATCGCAGCAGGTCGGACCCGTCGAGGTAGACATGGCGAGGATCACCGCGGGTGTGGCGACGTCGCACGTGCCGGCCGTGGGGGCGGCGCTCGACCTGGGCCGCACGGCCGACCCGTACTGGCAGCCGCTGTTCGGCGGCTACGAGTTCTCGAAGCGCTGGATGGCCGGGCACCGGCCCGATGTCGTCGTGCTCGTCTACAACGACCACGCGTCCGCGTTCTCGCTCGAGATGATCCCCACGTTCGCGATCGGTTGCGCGGAGTCGTACGCGCCGGCCGACGAAGGCTGGGGACCGCGGCCGGTTCCGGTCGTGCAGGGCCATCCGGAGCTCGCCTGGCACATCGCGCAGTCGACGATCCTCGACGAGTTCGACATGACCATCGTCAACCGGATGGCGGTCGACCACGGACTGACGGTGCCGCTGTCGCTGATGTTCGGCCAGCCGGCGGCCTGGCCGTGTCGCGTGATACCGCTGGCGGTGAACGTCGTCCAGTACCCGCCGCCGACCGGTAACCGCTGCTGGAACCTCGGCCGGGCGATCCGCAGGGCGGTCGAGTCGTTCCCCGGCGACCTGAACGTGCAGGTCTGGGGAACCGGCGGCATGTCCCACCAGCTCCAGGGGCCGCGCGCCGGACTGGTCAACCGCGAGTTCGACACGGCGTTCCTCGACGGCCTGACGCGCGATCCGAAGGCGCTCGCGCGCATCCCGCACGTCGACTACGTCCGCGAGGCCGGCTCCGAGGGCATCGAGCTGGTCATGTGGCTGGTGATGCGCGGCGCGCTCGCCGCGGACGCGCGCGAGGTCCACCGTTTCTACCATGTCCCGGCGTCGAACACGGCGGTCGGCCACATCATCCTGGAGGAGCCGTCGTGACCGATGGCCGGAGGGGTTCACGATGAGGATCGCGCTCGCCGGCGCCGGCGCGTTCGGCGTCAAGCACCTGGAAGCGCTCGCGAAGATCGCGGGCGTCGAGGTCGTGTCGCTGGCCGGCCGCTCGCTCGAGTCCACCGCCGAGGTCGCGCGGAAATTCCGCGTCGGCCATGTCACGACCGAGCTCGCGGACGCGCTCGCGCGCCCGGACGTCGACGCGGTGATCCTCGCCACGCCCACGCAGATGCACGCGAGCCAGGCGATCGCCTGCCTCGAAGCCGGCAAGCACGTGCAGGTCGAGATTCCGCTCGCGGATTCGCTCGCGGACGCCGAGGCGGTCGTCGCCGCGCAGCGGGCGTCGGGCAGGATCGCGATGGTGGGTCACACGCGCCGCTTCAACCCGAGCCACCAGTGGGTGCACAAAAGAATCGCCGCCGGTGAATTCAACATCCAGCAGATGGACGTGCAAACCTACTTTTTCCGCCGCACGAACATGAATGCACTGGGCCAGCCGAGGAGTTGGACCGACCACCTGCTCTGGCACCATGCTGCGCACACCGTTGACCTGTTTGCCTATCAAACCGGCGGCGAGATCGTCCAGGCCAACGCCCTCCAGGGGCC
>JADZDA010000260.1 GCA_020851255.1 Burkholderiales bacterium
ACTCGATTTTCCGGTGCGGAACTCGGGCCGAGTTCCGCACCGGAAAATCGAGTCTGACCCCAATTACGCCAATTGCGGCCGCTCGCGCAGGTCGAGCGCCCAGGTCTGCCCGACGAGCCGCTGCCCGTAGCTCTCGTGCGGCTCCGTGCTCTGCAGCGTGAATCCGGCGTCGACATAGAGGTGGCGGGCGGCGTGCAGCACGTCGTTGGTCCACAGCACGAGCTTGCGGTAACCGACCGCGCGCGCGTAGCGGATGCACTCGGCGACGAGCCGGCGTCCCAGCCCGGTGCCGCGCGCCTGCGGCTCCACCAGCAGCAGCCGGAGCTTGGCCACCGTCCTCGATTGCGCGACCAGCACCACCGAGCCGACACGCTCGCCATCGCGCTCGGCGATCCAGGCGCGCTCGCGCGTCGGGTCGAAGTCGCGCAGGAACTTCGCGGCGATCCCGGCGACCATCGCCTCGAAGGTCATGTCCCATCCGTACTCGGCCGCGTAGAGCGCGCCGTGGCGCGAAACGATCCAGCCGAAATCACCCGGCTCGTGCGGGCGCAGGACGAACGCGTCGTCGCCGGCGCGATCGCGCCCGGCGAGTCGTTCGACAGCCTGCATCGCGCCGACCAGCCGACGCTGTTCGCCGGCGGACAGCGGTGCGAGCATCGCCACGACGTCGTCACGCGAACGCCGGTCGAGGTCGTCGTACGCGCGCCGGCCGCTCGCGGTGAGCGCGAGCGACTGGCGACGCGCGTCGTGCCGGTCGCGCGCGCGCAGGATCAGCCCCTGTCGCTCCAGCGTAGCGAGCAGGCGGGAAACGTACGAAGGGTCGATGTCGAGCGATGCGCAGAGGGTGGCCGCCGATACGCCATCGCGCTGCGCGAGCTCCCAGAGCACGCGCGCCTGCGGCAACGGAAACGGCGTGGCGAGGACGCCGCCCGACAGCGCGCCGACGCGGCCGGTGTACCAGCGGTTGAACCGGCGTACCGCGTCGACCCGTTCCGGGGGCACGGCAGACGAAGAGGTGGGCACGGGGGGGCCGCGGGATAAGGCGAAATGATTGCCATTAGCCGTCAACCAATGGACTTTGTCAATCAATTATCCGCCTCCGCGATGAACGTCGCGCCGGCGCAGGACCGGTCGCCGCCGGTTTTCGGCCAGGTCAGGCGCCCCGACCCGACGCGATCGCTGCGGCTCGCGCCACAATGGCGCCATGACCGTCCTTCTGTGGATCCTGGCCGTCGCGATGATCGTCGCCGGCGTCGTGGGGACCGTGCTGCCGGCGCTGCCCGGCGCGGCGCTCGTCTTCGCCGGCGTGCTGCTGGCCGCCTGGATCGACGATTTCACCCGGATCTCGGGCTGGGTGGTGGCGATCATGGCGGCCCTCACCGCGATCGCGTTCGCGGCGGACCTGATCGCGGGCATGCTGGGGGCGAGGAAGGTGGGCGCGAGCCGGCTCGCGCTCGTCGGCGCGGCGGTCGGGACGATCGCCGGTGTGTTCACCGGCCTGGTCGGGCTCGTGTTCCTGCCGCTCGCGGGCGCGGCAGCCGGCGAGTATCTCGCCCGGCGGGACCTGGGGCGGGCCGGACGTGTCGGCGTCGCCACCTGGATCGGATTGCTCGTCGGGACCGCGGTCAAGGTCGCGGTCGTGGCCACCATGGTCGGTGTATTCGCCACCGCGTTGCTGATCGCGTAGGCGGGCCGGGCGGGCCGGCCGCCGCGCGGACCGCGGACTGCATTCCGGACGACGCCCGGGCGGCATGCGAACAATCGCCTTGTGGATCGGCCGGAGACGGGCGCATGCTCGCACCCCTGCGCCGGCCGGGCGGCGGATCGGCGCGAATCCGGGGGGGGGGCCATGAGCACGCTTCAGATCGTGATCGTCTCCATCGGTGGGCTCGCGATGGTGCTGGGCGCGCTGATCGCCATCCTGCGCATACGCACGATCTTCTTCGGGAAGAGCGCGCAGGGCCGGGTGGTCGGGCAATCGGAGAGCACGTCGACGAGCCGGAGCGGCGGCTCGACGCAGTTCGTGAAGATGTACGCGCCGATCGTCGAATTCACGCACGAGGGGAAGAAGTTCAAGTTCACCTCGTCGCTCGGGCTGCGCTCGCAGGTTCCGACAGGCTCGCCGGTCACGGTGCGCTATCTGCCGGCGGATCCCGGGTCGACCGCGGAGATCTCGTCGCCCGGACGCATGTGGGGATTCCCGATCATGGCGCTCTTCGCCGGCGCCGTCTTCGTCGTTCTCGGTCTCGCCATGGGCAAGTGACCGCGCCCGGCCCGACGGCACGCGCGAGGGCTCGCGCCGATCGGGAAGCTACCCGAGCTTGCGTCGCAGGATCGCGTTGACCTGGCCGGGGTTGGCCTTGCCGCGGCTCGCGGCCATCACCTTGCCGACGAGCGAGTTGAACGCCTTCTCCCGGCCGGCGCGGAACTCGGCGACGATGCCGGCGTTGCCGGCGATCACCTCGTCGACGAGTCTTTCGATCGCCCCCTCGTCGGAGATCTGACGCAGGCCCTTCGCGTCGATGATCGCGTCGGCATCGCGCGCGCCGCGCGCGCCCGACGCCCACATCGCGTCGAAGATCTCCTTGGCGATCTTGCCCGAGATCGTGCCGTCGGCGATGCGCGCGAGGAGTCCGGCGAGCGCGGCCGGGCTCACCGGCGCGGCGGCGATGCCGATGCCGGCCCGGTTCAAGGCGGCCGCGACCTCGCCCAGCACCCAGTTCGCCGCCGCCTTGGCATCGGCGCCGCCGGCGACGGTCGATTCGAAATAGTCGGCGGTGGCGCGGTCCTGCACGAGCGCGGACGCGTCCGCGAGCGTCAGTCCGTGGGTCGGTCGCTGCCCGGAGGCCTGCAGCGCCGGATTCGATTCCTCGTAGACCTGGTCCGACATTTCGGAAAGGTCGACGCCGGCGCCGCCCTTGACCAGCTCGACCAGGTGCTCGCGCGAGGTCGCGGAGAAGCGCAGCCGGCGCATCGGCGCCAATTCGGGCATGTCGCGACGCACGCGCTCGATCCAGCCGCGGTCGATCGCAAGCGGCGGCAGGTCCGGATCGGGGAAATAGCGGTAGTCCTGCGCGTCTTCCTTGCTGCGCATCGACCGCGTCTGGTTGCGGTCGGGGTCGTAGAGCCGCGTTTCCTGGACGATCGTGCCGCCGTCCTCGATCACCGCGATCTGCCGGCGCACCTCGAAGTCGATCGCCTGCTGGAGGAAACGGAAGCTGTTCAGGGTCTTGATCTCGCAGCGCGTGCCCAGTGGCTCGCCGGGCCGGCGGATCGAGACGTTCGCGTCGCAGCGGAAGCTGCCCTCCTGCATGTTGCCGTCGCAGATCTCGATCCAGCGGACGAGCTCGTGCAGCGACTTCGCGTAGGCGACCGCCTCGTCGCTGCTGCGCATGTCCGGCTCGGAGACGATCTCGAGCAGCGGCGTGCCGGCGCGGTTGAGATCGATGCCGGTCATGCCGTGGTAGTCCTCGTGCAGGCTCTTGCCGGCGTCCTCCTCGAGGTGCGCGCGCGTCAGCCGCACGCGGATCTCGCCGCGGGTCGGCGACACGATCGCGATCTCGCCGCCATTGACGACGGGGATCTCGAACTGCGAGATCTGGTAGCCCTTCGGCAGGTCGGGATAGAAGTAGTTCTTGCGGGCGAAGACGCTGAGCGTGTTGATGGTCGCGCCGACCGCGAGCCCGAAGCGGATCGCGCGCTCGACGGCGCCCTTGTTCAGGACCGGCAGCACGCCGGGCAGCGCGATGTCGACCGCGCTGGCCGGGGTGTTCGGCGCGGCGCCGAACGCAGTGGCGGCGCCCGAGAAGATCTTCGAAGCGGTGGAGAGCTGCGCGTGCGTCTCCAGCCCGATCACGACTTCCCAGGTCATCGGAATTCGTCTCCGTGGCGAGTGGCGGTGGCGGGCGCCCCCTCACCCCCACCCTCTCCCCGCACGCGGGGAGAGGGTGTTCCCGGCCGCGCGCAGGCGGGTGCCCGCTGCCGGGCGGAGGCAGGAGCCTGGTGCGGGGCGGAGGCAGGTGTCCGTCTCCGGCGCGAAAGGCGAGGCACGACCGCGCGCGTAGAGCGCTGACCCCCTCTCCCCGCTTGCGGGGAGAGGGTCGGGGTGAGGGGCCGGCGTCGCGCGTTCACCGCTCACTCCGCCGCGGCGATCCGCGGAACCCGGGCATGCCAGTCGGTCGCCTGCTGGTAGCGGTGCGCGACGTCGAGGATCGCCGCCTCCGAGAAGTAATCGCCCTGGATCTGCAGGCCGATCGGCAGGCCCGCCCGGGTGAACCCGCAGGGGATCGAGATCGCCGGCGCACCGGTCAGGTTCGCGGCGATCGTGTAGATGTCGTTCAGGTACATCTGCACCGGATCGTCGGTCTTGTCGCCGAAGCGGAACGCCGGCGACGGCGCGGTCGGCCCGACGAGGATGTCGCACTCGCGCCAGGCGCGCGCGTAGTCGTCGGCGATCAGTCGCCGGACCTGCTGCGCCTTCACGTAATAGGCGTCGTAGTAGCCGTGGGACAGCACGTAGGTCCCGACGAGGATGCGGCGCTTGACCTCGGCGCCGAAGCCCTCGGCGCGGGTCTTGCGGTACATGTCGTTGAGATCGTCGTAACGCGCGGCACGGTGGCCGTAGCGGACGCCGTCGAAGCGCGACAGGTTCGACGACGCCGCGGCCGGCGCGATCCCGTAGTAGACCGGCACCGACAGGTCGACCGCCGGCAGCCCCACTTCGACGGTGCGTGCGCCCAGGTCGACGAATTCGGCGACCGCGGCTTGCACCGCGGCAGCGACCTCCGTGTCGTTGCCCTTCCCGAAATACTCGCGCGGCAGGCCGACGCGAAGGCCCTCGAGCGGGCGCGCCCCCTTCGACCGCGAGAGCCTGCGCGTGTAGTCCTCGACCGGACGGTCGAGCGAGGTCGAGTCGCGCGGATCGTGGCCGGCCATCGCGTTCATCATCAGCGCGCAGTCCTCGGCGGTCTGCGCGAACGGCCCCGGCGTATCGAGACTCGAGGCGAACGCGATCAGGCCGTAGCGCGACGCGACGCCGTAGGTCGGCTTGAGCCCGCAGATGCCGGTGAGGGACGCCGGCTGGCGGATCGAACCGCCGGTGTCGGTGCCGGTCGCCGCGGGGACGAGCCGGGCGGCGACCGCGGCGGCCGAACCCCCGGAACTCCCGCCGGGCACCCGGTCGAGATCCCAGGGATTGCGAACCGGTCCGAAATACGACGTCTCGTTCGACGAGCCCATCGCGAACTCGTCCATGTTGGTCTTGCCGACGAGCACGGTGCCGGCGCGCTTCAACCCTTCGACGACGTGGGCGTCGTACGGTGCCACGAAGTCGGCGAGCATCCGCGAGCCGCACGTGGTCGGCAGGCCCGCGGTCATCAGGACGTCCTTGTGGGCGATCGGGATGCCGGCGAGCGGTCCGGCCGCGCCCTTCGCCCGCGCGGCGTCGGCGGCCTTCGCCTGCGCGAGCGCGCCGTCGCGGTCGACGGTGACGAAGGCGTTCAGCGCCTTCTGGTGGGCGTCGATCCGGTCGAGCGTCTCGGCGACGAGCTCGACCGACGAAATCTCGCGGGCGGCGAGCCGCCGGGAAAGCGCCGCCAGCGTGCCGTCGCTCATGATCCGACCCCCGGGCGCGTCACTCGCGAGCCTTCGCCTCCCAGCTTCACGAGGAGGAGGCGAGCGCCCCGGGACGCGGCGTTCGCAGCGAGCAGGGGCCCCGTTCGCGCGCGAACGGGGATGCGACCGGCCGCGAATCGCCGCGGGCCGGCCGACGCTTCGGCCTTCGCACGGCTGAGCCTCCGCAAAGAGGCCGACGCTTGGGTGTTCGCACGACCGAGCCTCGGCAAAGAGGCCGGCCCTACGGCGCTCATTCCACCACCCGCGGGACGAGGTAGAGGCCGTCCTCGACAGCGGGCGCGACCCGCTGGTAGTCGGCGCGGCGGTCGGTCTCGGAGACGGCGTCCTCGCGCATCGGCAGCGACACGTCCTGCGCATGGGACATCGGGACCACGCCCTGGGTATCGACCGCCTGCAGCCGGTTGATCATCTCGAAGATCGATTCGAGCTTCGCGTGGACGGCGTCGGCTTCGCTCGCGTCGATCTCGATGCGCGCGAGGTGGGCGATGCGCCGGACTTGGTCGAGCGTGAGGGTCATGGGGCAGCGGATCCGGGATACGGTCGGCGGGCGGGCGGCAGGTTCGGGGCCGGCCGGAGCGACCGGGCGGAGCAGGCCGGCGCCGGCGGGTCCGGCGCCGCGCGCGTATCCGCGCCCGGGACCGGCGAAAACCCGCACAAATTCAGCACGGTAGCCCCAACGTCTAGAGTATCATAGTCGATTATTCCGGGCGTGCCGCGGCCCCTCGAATCCCCGGGGCATCCGCTACTGGCCCCCGCGCGAAACCGCTCCTCATGTTCGAGTTCTTCAAAGGCTATTTCTCCACCGACCTCGCGATCGACCTGGGCACCGCGAACACGCTGATCTACGTGCGTGGCCGCGGCATCGTGCTCGACGAGCCGTCGGTGGTCGCGATCCGCCAGGAAGGCGGGCCGAACGGCAAGAAGGTGATCCAGGAGGTCGGGCTCGCCGCGAAGCAGATGCTCGGCCGCACGCCGGGCAACATCACGGCGATCCGCCCGATGAAGGACGGCGTCATCGCCGACTTCACGGTCACCGAGCAGATGCTGAAGCAGTTCATCAAGAAGGTGCTCGACTCGCGGCTGTTCTCGCCGTCCCCGCGCATCATCATCTGCGTGCCTTGCGGCTCGACGCAGGTCGAGCGCCGCGCGATCCGCGAATCGGCGTTGGGCGCCGGCGCGTCGAAGGTCTACCTGATCGAGGAGCCGATGGCCGCCGCCATCGGTGCCGACCTGCCGATCTCGGACGCCACCGGATCGATGGTCGTCGACATCGGCGGCGGCACCACCGAGGTCGGCGTGA
>JADZDA010000261.1 GCA_020851255.1 Burkholderiales bacterium
CGATAGACACCGGCCGCATCTGCGTCGCGGCGCTCAACGAGAAGAACATCGACGCGGTCGCCGACGCGATCGCCGAGGCGATCCGGTAACGGGGGCGACCGTCCGCGGGTCAGGCGAACCGGGGGCGTACGGCGCGGGCCCGTTCGCGGACGAAGGCGATGACCGAGTCCGCGGTCGACCCGGGCCCGAAGACGCCCTCGACGCCCAGCTCGCGCATCGCCGGGAAGTCGCGCTCCGGGATCACGCCGCCGAAGAGCACGAGGACGTCCGCGCGGCCCTGCGCCGCGAGACGCCGGGTCAGCTCGCGCGCGACCGGCAGGTGGCCCTCGACCGAACTCGAGACGCCGACGACGTCGACGTCCTCCTGGATCGCCGCGTCGACGATCTCGGAGGGCTCCAGGAAGTTGATGAAGATCACCTCCATGCCGGCCTCGCGGAGCTTGGTCGCGAGATAGCGGACGCCGCGGTCGTGCGCGTCCATCGTCCCCTTGCACAGCAGCACGCGCAGGATTCGTCGTTCCATCGTGGGTTTCTCCTCGGGGCGCTGCGACGCGGTCGGGTACCGGTCCGTACGGCCGCCGCGTTCAGTGGGGTGGCGCCCACCCCAGGTGTTCCTTCAGCACCGCCATCAGCTCGCCGGTCGTGGCGTCCGCGTCGGACGCCTCGACCATCGCCGGCAGCAGCCCGCCGACCTCCCCGGCCTTGAACCGCTCGGTCGCGCGGTGGACGTCGGCCATCGCCGCCTCCCATCTCGCGCGGTCGCGATTCGCCCGCAGCGCGCGGACCCGCTCGATCGCGGTCCGCTCGGACGCCGGATCGACGCGGAACACCTCGACGTCCTGCGCCTCGTCGGTGACGTACTTGTTGACACCGACGACGATCCGCTCCTTCGCGTCGACCTGGTCGCGCCAGCGCAGCGCCGAAGCCTCGATCTGGGCGCGGATGTAGTCGTGGCAGCGGTGGTAGCCGCCGCGCTTCTCGACCTCGGCCAGGATCTCGAGCGCGGCCGCCTCGATCTGGGCGGTCAGCGCCTCGACGTAGTAGGAGCCGCCCAGCGCGTCGGCCACCCGCGTGATCCCGCTCTCGTCCTGGATGATCTGCTGGATGCGCAGGGCCATGGTCGCGGACTGTTCGGTCGGGATCGCCAGCGCCTCGTCGAACGTGCTGACCTCCATCGCCTGCACGCCGGCCAGCGCGGCGCCGAGCGCGTGCAGCGTCGTCCGCACGATGTTGTTGAGCGGCTGCTGCGCGGTCAGCACCGCGCCGGACGTGTGGGTGTGGATGCGCACGTGCTGGCTGCGCGGGTCGCGGGCGCCCAGCGCGTGGCACTGGCGCGCCCAGATCCGGCGCAGCGCGCGGATCTTGCAGATCTCCTCGAAGAAGTCGTTCGCCTGCGAGATCTGGAATCCGAACCGGCCGAGGAAGACGTCCGGATCGAGTCCCTTCGCGATGCAGCCGCGCGCGTAGTCGATGCCCGCCGCGACGGTGAACGCGACTTCCTGCACCGCGGTCGAGCCGGCCTCCTCCATGCCGTAGCCGAAGAGGTTCAGCGTGTTCCAGCGCGGCATCCGCTTGGTGCAGAACGCGATCAGCTCGGCCGCGAGGTCCATCCCCGCCCTGGGCGGGAAGCAGGTCATCCCGACGTAGGCGCTCTGGTAGTACCAGCTCATCGAGTTGCCGCCCAGCCGGTCCCACGCGATCCCGCGGCGGCGCGCGTAGGCGAGGTAGTGCGCGAGCACCGGCAGGTTCTCGTAGTACGAGATGTGGACGACGTTGATCCGGTCGAGCGGCAGGCCATCGAAGAGGCGCGCGTTGTCCTCGCGCGAATAGACGGCCATGCCGCACTGGCCCACCCGCCCCTCGGCCGCCGGATGGTCGGGGTCGAGCCCCTCGTGCGACACGAGGTCGTAGACCAGGTTGTAGAACGTGTTGCCGAAGTATCCGGTCATCCCCTGCGACTGCAGGTAGTCCATGCGCCGGCGCGTCTCCTCGGGGAGGCCGTAGCCGATGACCGGCTGGTTCGCCCAGGGCATGAACTGGTACTGCGCCGCGTACAGTCCACGGGTGAAAGGGTGCCGCCCGGGCGACTCGAGGCAGGCGGAGGCCGGGACGTCGTGCGCGAAGTAGGCGGGTTTGACCGGCAGACCCGAATCGGTACGGCGAACATGGCTCGCCGGATCGACGCCGAATTTCTGCGCGAGCCGGTCGTACGCCGCGCGCCACTCGCGTTCGAGCGCGCGCGACTGCTCGAGGAATTCGCGCGTCAGCGCGCAATCGACCGGGGCCTTGCCGCCGTGCGGCGACGGATTCGACGACATCGGGTTGCTCCTCGTCCGGGGTTCGGGTACGCCGCTCATGCGCACGATTCGAGCACGGCCGCGACGCCGATGCCCCCGCCCGCGCCGATCGTGGCGAGACCGTAGCGCGTTCCGGTGCGCCGCATGCCGTGCATCATCGTCACGAGGATCCGCGCGCCGCTGCAACCGACCGGATGACCGAGCGCGATGCCGCCGCCCAGTGGGTTGACGCGGTCCAGGCCCAGGCCCAGGTCGCGGCACGACGCGAGGACCACCGAGGAGAACGCCTCGTTGATCTCCCACCAGCCGATGTCCGCGACCTCGAGGCCCGCCCGCTGGAGCGCGAGCTTCGCCGCCGGCGCCGGGCTCATGCACAGCATTCTCGGGTCGACACCGACGCGCGCGGTCGAGCGCACGCGCGCGAACGGGGCGAGGCCCCGCGCCCGTGCCGCATCGGCCGACATCAACATCACCGCCGCCGCGCCGTCGCTCACGCCGGACGCGTTGCCCGCGGTCACCGTCCCGCCTTCGCCGAACGTCGCCTTGAGGCGGGCGAGCTGCGCGAGGTCGGTGTCCCGGCGGACGTGCTCGTCGACGCGGAAGTCGATCGTCGCACCCTTGCGTCCGGGCACCGGGACCGGAACGATCTCCTCCGCGAACCGGCCCGCGTCGATCGCGGCCGCCGCGAGCCGGTGCGAGCGCAGCGCGTACTCGTCCTGCTCGCCGCGCCCGAGCCCGTACTGCTTCGCGACATGGTCGGCGGCCATCCCCATGTTGAACCGGCCGTACCGGTACGTCGACGCCGACCAGGTCGATTCCTCGAACATGTCGACGACTTCGCCGTGACCGCGCCGCAGGCCCCAGCGGTGCCCGTGCAGCAGGTAGGGCGTGCCGCTCATGCTCTCGGTGCCGATCGCCACGACCGCGTCGGCTTCGCCCAGCGCGATCTCGCGGTAGCCGGCGTTGAACGCCTCCAGCGACGACCCGCAGGCCTCGTTGACACCGACGCCGGTCACCGAGAAAGGCAGCCCGGCCTCGAGCGCGCAATACCGGCCGATGTTGAGCGCCTGGGACGTCTGGTAGACCTGTCCCGCGATCACGAGATCCACGTCGGCGGCGTCGACGCCCGACCGCGCGATCGTCTCGACCAGCGTCACGCGCGCGAGCTCGTGCGCCGGCACGTCGCGCAGCGTTCCGCCGAAGGTTCCCTGCGCGGTCCGGCATCCCGCGACCAGCACCACGTCCCGACTCATGATCCGCCTCGCTTCGCTTCGATCCCGAAATAGTCGTACCAGCCTCCGCGGCTGCCGGGCTTGAGATTGGCCGCGCCCCGGTAGCCCGACAGGAACACCTTGCGGGCGATCGGCGGGATCGCGTAGCGCTCGCCCAGCGTGGTGTGCAGGTACTCCTGCGCGTGGTACCAGGCGTCGAACGAGGCCGTCCTGTCGAGCAGCTCGAAGACGCCCATCGGCCAGCCCAGTCCGGTCTTCACCATCTCGTCGACGTCGTCGATGCCGCAGATGCCCTCGTCGACCGCGCGCATCGCCTCGGCGAGGAACAGGTTGACGAA
>JADZDA010000262.1 GCA_020851255.1 Burkholderiales bacterium
GCCGAGGCCCTTCAACTTCGGGTCGAGCGCGTCGCGCAGCGCGTCGGTGAACAGCGAGAACGCCGTGACCAGCAGCGCCATCGCCGTGCCGGCCGCGACGAGCTGCCACCACTTGCCGAGGATCAGCTCGTTCTGCGCCTCGTTCAACATCGAGCCCCAGGACACGACGTCCACCGGAACGCCGAAGCCCAGGAACGAGAGGATCACCTCGGACTTGATGAACGCGACCGCGAGGATCGACAGTTGCACGAGCACGACGTGCGAGACGTTGGGGCCGATGTGGATGAACATCCGCCGCGCGTTCGACGCACCGATCGCGTCGGCGGCCTGCACGTATTCGCGCGCCTTGTGCTTCAGGTACTCGGCGCGGATCAGCCGGAACACGCCGGTCCAGCCGGTGAGTCCGAGGATCAGGATGATCGTGAGCGTCCCCTTCTGCTGGAGCACCGCGGCGACCGCGAGGATCAGCAGCAGGTAGGGGATCGAGCTGAACACCGAGTAGAACCAGTTGAACGCGTCGTCGACCCAGCGACCGTAGTAGCCGGACAGCGCGCCGAACAGCGTGCCCAGCGCGGTCGCGACGATGGCGGCGGCGATGCCCACGAAGATCGAGGTCTCCGACCCCTTGATCGTCTTGGCGAGCACGTCGCGCCCCCACTTGTCGCCGCCGAACGGCAGCGTGGCGGCGCGCGCCTCGGCCGCCGGCGCGGGGGCGTCCGCCCGGCCCTTGCCGGCCTTGATGTCGGCCATCACGTCCGCCAGCGGGTCGACGCTCTTCGACGCCGCCTCGGCCTTCGCGCCCTGCTCCTTGCGGATGTCGGCCATCACGTCGGCGAGCGGGTCGACGCTCTTCGCGTCGGGTGCCGGCGCCGCGGCCGGGGCGCCCGCCGGCGCCGCCGGCTTCCCGCCCTTGAGCTCGGCGATGACCTCCGCGAGCGGGTCGACGATCTCCGAGCGGTACTCGGATGCCGGGGACGGCGCGGACGGCGCCGCCGCGGGCGCGGCCGGCGTGCCGGCCTCGGTGTCCGCGCCGGCGAACGACGGCGGCGCGGAGTTGACGCCGACCTCGCGCGACCAGTCGCGCGCGACCAGCCCGGTCGACGAGGCGACTATCATCAACAGGAACGCCGCGACGATCGCGAGCGACACCATGCCGACGGTGTCGGCCTTCAGGCGCCGCCAGGCGAGCGTCCACAGGCCCGGCGATACGGTGTGGGGTATCTCCCGGGACCGGGAGGCGGCGGGCAGCGCGGCGGAGGGGGTGGCCATCGTCGCCTCCGTCACTTGAGCTGCACGCGCGGGTCGACCGCCTTGTACATGAGGTCCGCGGCGAGGTTCACCACCATCGTCGCGACCGCCACGTACACGGTGATCGCCTTGATCACCGGGAAGTCGCTGCGCTCGACCGCGAGGATCACCTCGCGGCCGATGCCGGGAATCGAGAAGAAGCGCTCGATCAGGAACGCGCCGATCAGCAGCGCCGGCAGCGCGCTCATCACGTAGGTGATGATCGGGATCGACGCGTTGCGCAGCACGTGCACCCACATGATCCGGTTCTCGGACAGGCCCTTCGCCCTGGCGGTGCGCACGTAGTCCTGGTTTATCTCGTCGAGCACGAACGTGCGGAACAGCCGCAGGTTCGGCGCGATCGACACGACCAGCCCGATCAGGATCGGCAGCGACGAGTACTTGATCAGGTTCTCGACGAACGAATCGCCCCAGCCCTGCACCGGGAACCAGCCGAGCTTGTAGGCGAACACGTACTGGAAGACGATGATGTAGACCAGGATCGAGATCGACAGTCCGACCGTGCACAGGATCATCACCGACCGGTCGGTGAGGGAACCGCGCACGTACGCGACGGCGAGCGCGAGGCCGATCGCGATCAGCGTCTCGAGGACGAGCAGCGGCACGAGCACCGTGAGCGAGGGGCCGAGCCGCGTGACCAGGATCGACGAGATCCTCTCGTTCGTGCTCCAGGACGCGCCGAAGTCGGCGGTCAGGATCTGCTTGACGAAGATCCCGAGCTGGACCCAGTAGGGCTGGTCGACGCCCAGCTGCCGGCGGATGTTGTCGATCTGTTCCTGGTTGCTGATCTTGCCGGCGAGCACGTAGGCCGGGTCGCCGCCGACCCAGTTGAACAGGAAGAACACCAGCAGCACGACGCCGGCGAGCGTCGGGATCATCTGCCAGAGCCGCCGGACGATGTAGGACGTCATCTCATCACCTCCCCGGCGGTCAGGTCGGATCGCGCCGCCGCCGGTCGTTCGCCCGCAGGCCGCCGCCGGCGGACTGCGCCTCGCGGGATCGTAACCGGGTTGGCCGGTCCCCCCGCCTCTGCCTGCTGTCTTCGTGCCCTCCGCCTGCCCTCCGCCCGCCCTCTTCCTCCTCCTACTTCCTGTCCTGCGCCCCCGCCGCCACGTCCAGGTACTGCCAGTGCGCGTGCAGGATCGGGTGGCGCTTGTAGCCCGCGACGCGCGGGCCGACCAGCATGTTCCGGTAACGGCTGATCGTCAGCCGCCAGGGCGCGTACCCCTCGATCAGCCGGGTCATCTCGCGGTAGAGCGCGTCGCGCTCCGGTCCGGGCGGCATCTTCTGCGTGCGTTCGTAGAGCCGGTCGTACTCGGGGATCTTCGCGCAGGCGTTGTTGCTCTGGTAGATGTTCGGGCCGTAGAGGAGCTGCATGAAATTGTCGCCGTCCGGGTAGTCGGCGATCCAGGCGGCGACCCGCATCATGAGCTTGCACTGCTTCTCGGCCTTGAGGAGCTCGGGGAACTTGTCCTTGTGGACCTCCATCCGCACGCCGATCCCGTCGAGCGACTTCTTCCACAGCTCGTCCTGCTGGCGGCCGAGCGAGTCGGGGCGCGACGACAGCCGCACGACCAGCGGCTTGCCGTCCGGCAGCGTGCGCCAGCCGTCGGCGCCGCGCCTGTATCCGAACTTGTCGAGCAGCGCGTTCGCGCCGGCCGGGTCGTGGACGACGCCGGGCTTCCACGCCGGGTCGTGGCCGACGACGCCCGGCGGGATCGGATAGACCGCCTCGATCGCCTGGCCGTTGCGCACGACCTTGATCTCCTCGGCGACGCTGTAGCTCATCGCCATCGCGCGGCGCAGCGCGACCTTCTCCTTCGAAAGGCCGCCGACCACCGGATCCATCAGGTTCCAGTAGGTGTAGCTCACTTCCGGATCGATGATCCGGGAGAGCTTGACGCCCTTCGCCGCGAGGTCGGGCCTCAGCTTCGCGCCGTCGAGCACCCGGGGCGCGAGCGGCCCCTCCATGTTCATGAGGTCGACCTCGCCGCCCTCGAAGGCGAGCAGCCGCGCCTGGTCCTCCTCGATGATCGAGATCTCGACGCGGCCGATCGCCGGCATCGGCTTCCCCTTCATCTCGCGCACGACCGTCGCGTCGGCCGGGTCGGTCGAGGTGAAATTCCAGGTGGAGCCGCGGTAGTTCGGATTGGCCTCGAGGAAGATCTTCGAGCTGCGCACCCAGCGGACGAGCCGGTAGGGTCCGGTGCCGACCGGGTTGGCCTGCGCGCGCCCGTCGACCTCGGCGTATTTCTCGATCACCTCGCGCGCGACCACCGACGTCGGCTCGTGCGCGAGCACGTAGGGCAGGTTGTAGTCGGTCGACTTGAGGCGGAAGCGCAACGTGTGGCGGTCGACCGCTTCCATTCCGGCGATCTTCCGGTCGTAGTCGAAGCGGCCGGTCTTCTTCGCCTCGTCGGCGAGCTCGTCCAGGCCGACGAACTTGCCCTCGACCAGGAACGCCCACGGCGAGCGGAGCTTCGGATCGATCAATCGCTTGAGCGAGTAGATCACGTCGGCGGCGACCGCCTCGCGCTTGCGCCCGCCGAACACCGGGTCGTCGGCGTAGTGCACGCCCTTCTTCAGCTTCACCGTCCAGGTGCGGCCCTCGTCGGCGATCTGCGGCATGCCGTCGGCGAGCTGCGGGACGACCTTCGCCGGGCGCGCGAGGTAGTCGTACGTGTACAGCGTCTCGAAGATCCCCTGGATCACCGTGCCCGAATAGAGGTCGTGCACGGCGGCCGGGTCGAACCCGGTCTCGGCGACCGGGAAGACTTCGCGCACGACCTTGTTCATGTCCGGCGCGGCGGAAACGGGGACGCACGCGAGGAGCGACGCGAGCGCGAGCGCGGCGAGCGCGGGCCGGCGGACCGGTGGCGTGTTGGCGCGGATCAGCGGGCGGTCGGGCACGCGTCGGTCACTGCGGCCGCGGCGCGAGGTCCATGTACAACCACTCGCCGTGCAGGATCGGATGCTTCTTGTAGCCGATCACCCACGGGCGGATCAGCTGGTTGCGTTCGCGCGACACGTGCATCGACCAGGCACCGTCGACCTCCATCCGCCGGGTCATCTCGAGGAACAGCCGGTTGCGTTCGGGCCGCTCGGGCGGCAGCGCGCGCATCTTCTCGTAGAGGGCGTCGAACGCCTTCGATTCGTAGCAGCCGTTGTTGCTCTGGCCGGTGTTGGGTCCGTAGAGGAGCTGCATGAAGTTCTCGCCGTCCGGGTAGTCGGCGGTCCACGCCGCGCCCCAGAACTGGATCTTGCACGCCTTCGCCGCCTTCAGGTTGTCGGCGAACTTCGCGGCGTCGAACTCCATCCGCACGCCGATCGCGTCCATCGCCTTCTTCCACAGCTCGTTGAAGGTCCGGTCGATCTGCGAGGTCTGCGTCGCCTGCCTGATCACGAGCGGCTTGCCGTCGGGCATCCGGCGCCAGCCGTCCGGACCCTTGAGGTAGCCGTAGCGGTCGAGGAGCTTGTTGGCGAGCGCGGGGTCGTAGGGGTTGATCGTCCGGTAGGACGGATCGTGTCCGACGACTCCGGCCGGTACCGGCATGTGCGCCTCGACCGCCTGTCCCTTGCGGACGACGTCGATCTCCTCGCGGATCGGGTAGGCCATGATGATCGCGCGGCGCAGCGCGAGCTTCTCCGGTGTGAAGCCGCCGACCACGGGGTCGCGGAAATTGAAGAACGGGTAGGTGATCTCGGGATCGACCGCCTTGTACAGGCGCACGCCCTCGTCGACCCAGCGCGGCAGCAGGTTGCCGTCGGGCCCGATCGCCTGCGGGCGGAAAGTCCCCGGCAGCGCGAGGACGTCGAGCTCGCGCCCGCCGAACGCGAGCCAGCGCGACTGGTCCTCCTCGATGATCGAGATCTCGACGCGACCGATCTGCGGCATCCGCTTGCCGCGCATCCGCCGGACGATCTCGTCGTCCCACGCGGGCTCGCCCGGCGCGAAGTCCCAGGTGAACCCGCGGTAGTCGGGATTGGCCTCGAGGACGATCCGCGACGCGCGCTTCCACTCCTTGAGCACGTACGGCCCGGTGCCGACCGGGTGCGCGCCGGCCTCGGTCTGGCCGTAGTGCTCGACCACTTCGCGCGCCATCGCGCCGTAGGGGACGTGCGCGACCGTGTAGTTGAACAGGTAGTCCGGCTGGGTGAGCCGGATCACCAGCGTGTGCGGGTCCGGCGTCTGCAGCCCCGCGATCTTCGCATCGTAGTCGAACCGCCCGGACTTCTTCGCCCTGGCGATCTCCGCGTCGAGGCCCTCGATCTTGCCCTCGATCATGAACGCCCAGGGCGAGCGGTTGACCGGATCGGCGTGGCGCCGGATGGTGTACGCGTAGTCGGCCGCGACCAGCTCGCGCTTCCGGCCCTTGAACGCGGCGTCGGGCGTGAAGTGGATGCCCTTGCGGAGCTTGTAGGTGTAGACCCGTCCGTCGGCCGACACCGACGGCATCGCCTCGGCGACGAGCGGCACGAGCTTCGCGGGCCGCGCGAGGTAGTCGTAGGTGAGGAGCTGCTCGAAGATCGCTTCGTTGACCGTGTTCGAGTACAGGTCGGACACGCGTGCCGGGTCGAAGCCGGTCTCGGCGGTCGGGAAGGAGATCCGGTAGACCTTCGCCGGGTCGGCGGCGACGGCGAGCCCGGATGCGAGCGCGGCCAGCGCGACGAACCCCCGGGCGAGCGTGACGAACCGACGGTTCATGAGGTGGGCGGGTCCAAAAAAGCCGCGCATAGTACCATTTCCCTCTTCCCATGCTACGGCAATCCCTGAGACAGCTGACCGCGCGGCTCAAGCCGTCGGTCGACAAGATCACCCACCACCCGTGGGTGCTCCGGTACGTGCCGGCGCTCGCCGACCCGGACCTCTGGTACCTGAACCGGCGATCGACGGCGCGCGCGGTGGCCGTCGGCCTGCTCTGCGGCCTCATCCCCGGCCCGCTGCAGGTCCTGGGATCGATCGGGCTCTCGCTGCTGCTGCGGGCGAACGTCCCGCTGGCCGCGATCACGACCTTCTACACCAATCCGTTCACGATCGTGCCGCTGTACGTGATCGCCTACGAGTACGGACGGATCTTCTTCCCCGACCAGCCGCACGCGATCGCGGCGATGCCGCCGACGTTCACGCACCTGTCCGAGTACGTGCCGGCGGTCGCACGGTGGATGGCCGACCTGGGCAAGCCGCTGGCGGTCGGCATCGTCCTTCTGGCGCTGA
>JADZDA010000263.1 GCA_020851255.1 Burkholderiales bacterium
ATCAGCCGGGCTTGCAGGCCCGGTAATTGATCGCCCATTTCGCCTTCGATTTCGGCCCTGGGCACCAGCGCTGCGACCGAGTCGATGACGATGATGTCCACGCCGCCCGAGCGCACCAGCATGTCGGCGATCTCGAGCGCCTGCTCGCCGGTGTCCGGCTGCGAGATCAGCAGGTCCGCGACCGCGACCCCCAGCTTGCCGGCGTAGGCCGGATCGAGCGCGTTCTCGGCGTCGATGTAGGCGGCGACGCCGCCGGCCTTCTGCACCTGCGCGACGACCTGCAGGCACAGCGTCGTCTTGCCCGAGGACTCGGGACCGTAGATCTCGACGATGCGCCCGCGCGGCAGGCCGCCGACGCCCAGCGCGATGTCCAGGCCCAGCGAGCCGGTCGACACGACCGAGAGGTCGCTCTGGACCCGCGCCTCCCCCATTTTCATGATCGAGCCCTTGCCGAACTGCTTTTCGATCTGGGCGAGGGCTGCGGCTAGGGCCTTGCTCTTGGGGTCGTCCATCGGGTCGTCACCTGGGTTCGTTGGGGATTCGCGGCGGGCCGTCGGGGCCGGGGTCGTTCGACGGGAACCAGTATCCCATAGAACGAACGTTCGATAAAGTGGCCCGACGGACTAGGCCGGACGGCCGATGGCGGGCCCAAGCCTCGCCGGGGTGGAACGGCTCCCGGGCGCTCGCCCCGGCCGTCGCCCGCGCCCGTGCTTCAGGGTCCCGCGGGAGGCTCCCCGCGGGCCATCCGCAACAACCCTTCCAGCGCGAGGGTCACGGAACCGGCCCGGACCGCCGCCCGGTCGCCGGGCAACCGGCGGGTGCAGGCGACCGGTGGCGTGCCGCGGGCGGCGTAGGCGAAACAGACCGTGCCGACCGGCTTCGCCGCGGATCCTCCGCCGGGACCGGCGATGCCGGTGATCGCCACCGCCACGTCGGCGCGGCTCGCGGCGATCGCGCCGGCGGCCATCGCGAGCGCGACCGGTTCCGACACCGCGCCATGGTCACGGACGAGGCCGGCGTCGACGCCCAGCATCTCGGTCTTCGCCTCGTTCGAATAGGTGACGAACGCGCGATCGAAGACCTCCGAGCTGCCGGCGACCGACGTGATCGCCTGCGCGACGCCCCCGCCGGTGCAGGACTCGGCGGTGGCCGCGAGCCAGCCGCGCCCGCGCAGCGCGTCGACCAGCCGCGCGGCCGTGTCCGGCGACGGGGCGCTCACCGGCATTCCCCCGGCCGGGCGCGGTAGTGGTAGGTGTACGCGGTCGCGAATCCCTGCCGGGCGTAGATCCGCAGCGCGGCCGCGTTGCCGGCCTCCACCTGCAGGTACGCGAGCCGGGCGCCCCGCTCCCAGGCGCGCGCGAGGAGCCAGCGCATCACGGCGGTCGCGTGGCCGCGCCCGCGCGCATCGGGCGAGGTGACGATGTCGAAGAGCCCGACCACGTCGCCCTCGCTCGCGGCGAGTCCCGCCGCGACCGGCTTCCCTTCGACCAGGACCAGCACGCGGCGGGCATCGACCGGGGAGTCGGCGAGCCGCTCGCGGTGCGCCGCGCGTTCGGCGTCGGAGGATCCGCGCAGCTCGCCGGCGGCGTCGACGAACGCGTCGACGGCGGGCTCCACGATCCGCAGGTCGTCGCCGGGCGGCGGGGCGTCCGGCGCACGGTCCAGCGGCAGCGTCTGGACCAGCGTCGTCTCGTGCGCGTCGCAGCCGCGCGCGGCGAGCTCGGTGTCGAGCGCCTCCGGGCGGACGAACGGCGTGATCCGGAAGAGCAGCGGCAGCGCCCGCGCCGCGTAGACCCGCTCGCAGTGCGCGATCTTCGCGCCGACCGGGAGCGTCGAGCCGAAATGCGCGTTCACGCTGCGCGCGCGCTTCGCCTTGCCCGGCGCGAGCCGCAGCACCCAGCCGTCGTAGAACATCTGGCGCGGCGTCTGCAGCGCGTTGAGCCCCGCCTCCTCGACGCGCGCGAGGTCGATCACGCGTCGATTCCGATCGCCCGGCCCAGCCGCACGGCGATCGCGAGGACGGCGAGCGCGTAGCCGGCGGCCACGACGTCGTCGAGCATGACGCCCAGCCCGCTCTTCCAGCGCCGGTCGATCTCCCGCGCCGGCGGCGGCTTGACGACGTCGAAGAAGCGGAACACGACGAACGCGGCGGCCTCGCGGACCGGGTCGGCGCCGACCAGGAACAGGATCGCGAGGAACGCGACGACCTCGTCGACGACGATCGCGCCGCTGTCGGCGTCGCCGAGCGCGCGGCCGGTCACCGCCGACGCCCAGACGCCGGCCGCGAACAGCGCGACGATCGCGAGCGCGAATCCGGCGTCGCCGGTAAGGAGCCGCAGCGCGTGCGCGATCGGGATCGCGACCAGCGTGCCGAACGTGCCCGGCGCGTACGGCGCGAGCCCGGCGCCGAATCCGAGCGCGAGGAAATGCGCCGGATGCGCGAGCAGGAATCGCCAGCCCGGGCGGGCGTCGCTCATCGGGCGCCCGCCGCGAAGTGGTCGAACGCCCGCGGCAGCGCCGTCATCGGGCGCCCGTGTTCGTCGAGCACCGCGAGGCCGCTCCCCGCGACGATCCGTCCGACGCGATGGACCGGCGTCGCGCCGGCGCGGCCCGCGTCCTCGACCCGCGACCGGGCCTGCGGAGGCGCGGTGAACGCGAGCTCGTAGTCGTCGCCGCCGGCCAGCACGCAGGCGAGCGCGAGCCCGCGCGCGGGGCCCGCGAGCAGCGCGTCGAGCGCCGGCACGCGCGGAATCCTCGCGAGTTCGACCTCGGCACCGACCGCCGAGGCGTCGAGGAGGTGGCCCAGGTCGCCGACGAGTCCGTCCGAGACGTCGAGCATCGCGCTCGCGACTCCGCGCAGCGCCTGTCCCAGCGCGACACGCGGCGACGGGCGCTCGAGCCGGGCGAGCGCCTGCGCGCGCACCGGCGCGTCGAGCGCGACGCGGCCCTCGATCGCCGCGAGACCGAGCATCGCTTCGCCCAGCGTCCCCGACACCCAGACGTCGTCGCCGGCGCGGGCACCGCGGCGCAGCACCGCCTCCCCGGCCGGGATCTCCCCGGCGATGGTCAGGCACAGGTTGCGCGGGCCGCTCGTCGTGTCGCCCCCGACCAGGTCGACGCCGTGCTCGCCCGCGAGCGCGTAGAGCCCGCGTGCGAACGCCGCGAGCCAGGCGGCGTCGCGCGCGGGCAGCGCACCGGCGAGCAGCGCCCAGCGCGGCCGGGCGCCCATCGCGGCGATATCGGACAGGTTCACGGCCAGGATCTTGTGGCCGAGCGCCTCCGGGTCGGCGTCCCGGAGGAAATGGCGGCCCTCGACCATCATGTCGACGGCGAGCACCAGTTCACAGCCGGGCGTGGGCGCGATCACCGCCGCGTCGTCGCCGACGCCGACGCGCACCGACGCATCGCGCGGTGCGCGCGCGAAATGACGCGCGATCAGCCCGAACTCGCCGTCGGCGGCGCTGGGGCGATAACCCGGCGTCGGCGCGCCCACGCGACGATCGCCCTAGGGCCTGTTGGCGCCAGGGCCGCGTGCGCGTACGGGCGTGTCCCGCCGGCGCGCCACCTCGTCGGCGCGTACGCCGGCCGCGTAGCGGTCGAGCACGCCGTTGACGTACTTGTGCCCGTCGGTGCCGCCGTAGCTCTTCGCGAGCTCGACGGCCTCGTTGATGACGACCCGGTAGGGGATCTCGGGCCTAGCCTCGAGTTCGTAGGCGCCGATCGCGAGGATCGAACGCTCGATCGGCGAAAGCTCGGCGCTCGGGCGATCGAGGACGGCGGCGAGCCGCTCGACCCAGGCGTCGGCGTCGTCGGCGAGCCCGCGCCACAACTCGTCGAAGAAACCGGCGTCGGCACGCTCGTAACCCTTGCTCTCGGCGAGCTGCGCCCGGATCGCGCCCGGCGCGTTGCCCGACAGCCGCCGCTGGTAGAGCCCCTGCAGGACGAGCTCGCGCGCGCGCCGGCGTCCGTACGCGCGCGAACCGCCCGCCGCCCGGACGGGGGGGCTACCCGTTCTCGTCGAGGGCATCGGCCAGGTTCGCCATCTCGAGCGCCGCGAGCACCGCCTCGTGGCCCTTCGTGTCCATCCGGGCGAGCGCCTGTTCGTCGGTGTCGCAGGTGAGGATGCCGTTGCCGACCGGGATGCCGAACTCGAGCGCGACGCTCGACACGCCGGACGCCGACTCGTTGGCGACGATCTCGAAGTGGTAGGTCTCGCCGCGGATCACGGCGCCGAGCGCGACCAGCGCGTGGAAGTCGCCGGTCTGCGCGAGCCGCTGCAGCGCGAGCGGCGATTCGAGCGCGCCGGGCACGGTCACCACCAGGACGTCGGCCTCGGCCACTCCGGCTTCGGCGAGCGCGCGCAGCGCGCCGGCGAGCAGGCCGTCGCCGATCCGCTCGTTGAACCGCGACAGCACGATGCCGACGCGGCGCCCGGCACCGTCGGTCGAGGGGACGATCCGGCGCGGCGTCATCGCATCAGACCGCGCGGCGGGCCGGCGGATCCTCGAATCCGGCGACCTCGAGGTCGAATCCCGCCATGCTCGGCATCTTGCGCGGACGCGCGAGCAGGCGCATCCGGCCGACGTTGAGGTCGCGCAGGATCTGCGCGCCGATCCCGTAGTTGCGCAAGTCGAGCTTCGACGACGGCGGCGGCTCGCTCGCCAGCGCGCGCCGGCGCAGGTCCTGCGCCGACTCCGGCCGATGCAGCAGCACCATCACGCCGCGCCCCGCCCGGTCGATCGCGTCGAGCGCCGCCGGTACCGTCCACGAATGGGTCGCGTCCTGCGCGTCCAGCAGGTCGATGACCGACAGCGGTTCGTGGACGCGGACCAGGGTCTCGCTGTCCGGCGAGATCGGGCCGCGAACCAGCGCGAGGTGCGTCGCGTCGGTGAGCTTGTCGCGGTAGACGACCATCCGGAACGCGCCGTGCTCGGTGGCGATCGGCCGCTCGGCGATCCGCTCGACCAGCCGCTCGGTGCGGCTGCGGTGGTGGATCAGGTCGGCGATGGCGCCGATCTTGAGCCCGTGCGCGGCGGCGAACTCGACCAGGTCCGGGAGCCGGGCCATCGTGCCGTCCGCCTTCATGATCTCGCAGATGACGGCGGCCGGCGTGAGCCCGGCGAGCCGGGTGAGGTCGCACCCGGCCTCCGTGTGGCCCGCCCGCGCGAGGACACCGCCGGGCTGCGCCATCACCGGGAAGATGTGGCCGGGGTGCACGATGTCCGACGGCTTCGCGTCGGGCGCGACCGCGATACGCACGGTGCGCGCGCGGTCGGCCGCCGAGATCCCGGTCGTGACGCCCTCGGCCGCCTCGATCGACACGGTGAAGTTGGTGCCGGTGCCCGACCGGTTCTGGCTCACCATCAGCGGCAGTGCGAGCTGGCGGCAGCGCTCCTCGGTCAGCGTGAGGCACACGAGGCCGCGCGCATGCGTGGCCATGAAGTTGATCGCCTCGGGCGTGACGAAATCGGCGGCGAGGACGAGGTCGCCCTCGTTCTCGCGATCTTCCTCGTCGACGAGCACGACCATCCGTCCGGCCTTGAGCTCGGCGAGGATTTCGGTGGTGTTGGCGAGCGTCATGACGTTGCTCCGGCGCAGGCGGACGGCCATTCTACCGCCAACACGCGGGTCCCGCGGTCAGCCGGCCGCGGGAGGGACGGCGACCGTGCCGCGCAGATGCGACGGGGATTCGATCTCGCCCACGACGAACGAGGCGAGCGCATCGCGCCATGCGGTCGCGCCGGCCCGCCGTCCGGCGCGCGCGCCGGGACCGGCGCCCCGCACGAGGGTCCAGTCGAGTCCGCTGGACGTCAGGATCGCCTCCTGCGCCCGGCGATCCTCGTCGATGGCGCGCGCGGTCGGCGCGCCGGCGAGGCGCCCGCGCCAATGCGCGAACGGACCCGGGCGCACCGGAACGTCCGGGCCGCCGACGACGATCAGCCGGCGCACGTCCCGGCGCGACATCGCGCCGATGACCAGCCGCGTTCCGCGCGAGAGCGTGTCGGCCGGCGCATCTCCGCGCGGGTCGCCGATCGCCCAGACCACCGCGTCCTGTCCGGCGACCGCACGGGCCACGTCGTCGGCGTCGAGCGCGTCGCCGACGACGAAGCGCGTGCCGATCATCAGTCCACCGCCCCTGGCCGGATCGCGCGCGAGCACCGTGACCTCGTGGCGCCGCACCGCCGCGAGGCGCGCGATCGCGAGCCCCGCGCCGGCGGTGCCGCCGGCCACCAGGATTTTCATGCGGGCCGCGCGGCCTGCTCGTCCGGCGCCTCGCGCCGCACGCGGAACCACGCCGCGTAGAGCGCCGGCAGGAAGACCAGGGTGAGCACCGTCGCCACGACCAGCCCGCCCATCATCGCGACCGCCATCGGGCCGAAGAAATCGCTGCGCGTCAGTGGGATCAGCGCGAACACCGCCGCGGCCGCCGTCAGCACGATCGGCCGGAACCGGCGCACCGTCGCGTCGACGATCGCCTCCCACGGCGGCGAGCCGGCGGCGATGTCCTGGTCGATCTGGTCGACCAGGATCACCGAGTTGCGCATGATGATGCCGGCGAGCGCGATCGTGCCCAGCATCGCGACGAAGCCGAACGGCTTGCCGAACGCGAGCAGCGCCGCGACGACGCCGACCAGGCCCAGCGGCGCGGTCAGCACCACCATCAGCGTGCGCACGAAACTCTTCAATTGCAGCATCAGGAGCGTGAGGATGGTCACCAGCATCAGCGGCACGCCGGCCGCGATCGACTTCTGGCCGCGCGCCGAGTCCTCGATCGCGCCGCCCATCTCGACCCGGTAGCCGATCGGCAGGGTCGCCCGCAGCGCCTCGAGCTTCGGGTCGATCCGCGCGGCGACGTCGGGCCCCTGCGCGTTGCCGCGGACATCCGAACGCACCGTGATCGTCGGCAGCCGGTTGCGCCGCCAGACGACGCCCTCCTCGAGTTCGTGGCGGATGTCGACGAGC
>JADZDA010000264.1 GCA_020851255.1 Burkholderiales bacterium
CGAACGAGCACGTCCCCGGACTCAGGCTCTCGGTCAACGATTTCGTCGTCCGGGCCGCGGCGCTCGCGCTGCGCAAGGTGCCGGCGGCGGCGGCCGCGAGCCCGAGCCCCGGTGCCACCACCACTCCCGTCCCGGCGACCGCCGCGCCGACAGCGCCGGCCGTGATGACAGCGCCGGCCGCGTCGGCTGCCGTCGCGCAGGCGGTCGTCGCGACGCCTCCGGCCGGCCGGATATTCGCGAGCCCGCTCGCGCGGCGGATCGCCCAGGACCTGCGTGTCGACCTCGCCCGCCTCCGGGGCAGCGGACCGCACGGGCGCATCCTCAAGGCGGACGTCGAAGCCGCGGCGCGGTCGGGCAGCGCGCCGGCGTCGGCTCCGGCGTCGGCCCCCGCCTTCCCCGCGGGCCCCGCGTGGGAGGACCTGCCGCACACCCACATGCGCCGCGTCATCGCCGAGCGCCTGTCCGAGGCCAAGCGCAGCGTTCCGCATTTCTACCTGACGATCGACTGCGATGTCTCGGCCCTGGTCGCCGCCCGGCGCCAGGCGAACGAGCACGTCCCCGGACTCAGGCTCTCGGTCAACGATTTCGTCGTCCGGGCCGCGGCGCTCGCGCTGCGCAAGGTGCCGGCGGTCAACGCCGCCTGGACGCCCGACGCGATCCGTCGCTACCTCGACGTCGACATCGCGGTCGCCGTCTCCACGCCGGGCGGACTGATCACGCCGATCGTGCGCAACGCCGACCGCAAGAGCCTCTCTCGGATCTCCGCCGAGATCCGCGAGCTCGCCGCGCGCGCGAAGGAGAACCGGCTCAGGCCCGAGGAATTCCAGGGCGGCGGATTCACGATCTCCAACCTCGGCATGTACGGCGTGCGCGAATTCTCGGCGATCGTCAATCCGCCGCAATCCTGCATCCTCGCGGTGGGCGCCGCGGAAGAGCGCCCGGTCGCGCGCGCGGGCCGGCTCGCGGTCGCCACGTTGATGACCTGCACGCTCTCCGTCGATCATCGCAGCGTCGACGGCGCGCTGGGCGCCGAGTTCCTCGCGGCGTTCAAGGCGCTCGTCGAGGCGCCGTACGCGCTGGTCGTCGGGGGCGACGCGTGAGCGCCGCTTACGACATCGTCGTCGTCGGCGCCGGCCCGGGCGGCTACGTCGCCGCGATCCGCGCGGCGCAGCTCGGCCTCAGGGCCGCGGTCGTAGAGCGCGAGCACCTGGGCGGCGTGTGCCTCAACTGGGGCTGCATCCCGACCAAGGCGCTGCTGCGCTCGGCCGAGGTGCTGCGGCTGATGCGTCACGCGGCGGACTTCGGACTGTCCGCCGACAACGTCTCCTACGACCTGGCACGCGTGGTCGAACGCTCGCGCGCGGTCGCCGCGCAGCTCCAGGCCGGCGTGCGCCATCTGCTGCGCAAGAACCGGGTCGATGTCGTCGAGGGCCACGGACGGCTGGCCGGTCCCGGCCGCGTCGCGGTCGAGCGCCCGGGCACGCCCGACCGGATCCTGGAAGGACGGCATGTCATCCTCGCGACCGGTGCGCGACCCCGGGTGCTGCCCGGCCTCGAACCCGACGGCGTACGGATCTGGACCTATCGCGAGGCGATGGTGCCCCGCTCGATGCCGAAATCACTGCTGGTGATCGGTTCCGGCGCGATCGGCGTCGAGTTCGCGAGCTTCTATCGCGCCCTCGGTGCGGAGGTCACCGTCGTCGAGGTCCTGGACCGCATCCTGCCGCAGGAGGACGAGGAGATCTCCGCCGCCGCGCGCAAGGCGTTCGAGCGCCAGGGCATCCGCATCGTGACCTCCGCCAGCGTCGGCCGGCTCGACCAGGACGGCCCGGGCATCGTGGCGACGATACGCGGGGGCCCGGGCGAAACGCGCGTGCACGCCGAGCGGGCCATCGTCGCGGTCGGCGTCACGCCGAACGTCGAGAAGCTGGGCCTCGAAGGCACGCGCGTGAAACTCGAGCGCGGCCACGTCGTCGTCGACCGCTGGCTCGCCACCAACGAACCCGGCGTCTACGCGATCGGCGACCTCACCCAGCCTCCGTGGCTCGCGCACAAGGCGAGCCACGAGGCGGTGATCTGTGTCGAGAAGATCGCCGGCGTGCCCCATGTCGCCCCGCTGGATCCGAAGCGCGTTCCGGCCTGCACCTACACCCACCCGCAGGTGGCGAGCGTCGGCTACACCGAGCGCGCCGCCCGGGAGGCCGGGCGCGAGATCCGCGTCGGCCGGTTCCCGTTCGTCGGCAACGGCAAGGCGATCGCGCTGGGGGACACCGACGGTCTGGTCAAGACCGTGCTCGAGGCCAGGACCGGCGAGCTCCTGGGCGCCCACCTGATCGGGCCCGAGGTCACCGAGCTCGTCCAGGGCTACGCGACCGCGATGGCGGGCGAATCCACCGACGCCGAGCTCGCGCACACCGTGTTTCCGCACCCGACGCTGTCCGAGGCGATGCACGAGTCGGTGCTGGGCGCACACGGCCGCGCGCTGCACGTGTAGACGCCGACCCGGGCCGCCCGCCGGACCGCGGTCACATCTTGTGGCCGGCGTGCGGATCGGCCGCGGCGGCCTTGGGCTCGAGAGGCGCGAAGCGCGCCTGCTCGGCGGGTTTCCCCGCGATCGTGATGGACACGACGGCTTTGAGGTCGGGCGTCGACGCGTACTTGGCGAAACCCTTCATCCGATTGTCGCCGTCCGGCACGAGCGTCACCTGGGCGCGCACCCTGCCCGCGAGGATCGTCGCCGTCCCGGTCGCCCCGGCGGTGGGGACCTTCGCGCCGGCGTGGTCGGTCACGTGGACGACGACCGGATTCTCGCGGGCCTCCGGACTGTTCTTCGCGACGACCAGCTCGAAGTGCCACGCACCGGCCATCCGGAGCTGGCCGCCGTTGGGCGCCGCGACGGTATCGAGATACTCGTCCGTGTGGGCCGAGGCGGTCGCGCACACGCCGGCGAGGGCCGCCAGCAGGGCGTAGTGTCTGAGGTTCATGATGCGATTCTCCTCGATTCGGACCGGCCGGTCGACCGGTCGTCAGTAGCTTCCTTCGGCACGCTCGGCGAGCAGCCGTTCGAGCGGCGCGCGGCCCCAGAGCCAGAACATCAGCGGGGTCAGCAGCGTGTCGAGCAGCGTCGAGCTGACCAGTCCCCCGAAGATGACGACGGCGACCGGATACAGGACCTCCTTGCCCGGTGCGTCCGCCGAGGCGAGCAGCGGCAGCAGCGCGAACGCCGCGACCAGCGCGGTCATCAGCACCGGCGTCAGGCGCTCGAGCGATCCGCGCACGATCATCGGCCGGCCGAAAGTCTCGCCCTCGAACGCGCACAGGTTGATGTAGTGGCTGATCTTGAGGATGCCGTTGCGCGTCGCGATTCCGGTGAGCGTGATGAATCCGACGAGAGCGGCGACCGACAGCGGCTGCCCCGACAGCCAGAGCGCGATCACGCTGCCGACCAGCGCGAGCGGGATGTTGCCCATCACGATCAGCGCGAGCACCGTCGAGCGATACCGGCCGTAGAGCACCACGAAGATCATCGCGAGCGAGACGAGCGCGAGCACGGCGATCAGACGGGACGCCTGCTCCTGCGCCTGGAACTGGCCTTCCAGCGCGGTGAAGTATCCGTCGGGCAGCGGGCGCGCCGCGACCTCGGCACGGATGTCGGCGACGACCGCCGACAGGTCGCGATCGCCGGCGTTCGCCGAGAGCACGATGCGCCGCCGCGAATTCTCCCGACTGATCTGGTTGGGACCGTCGCCCTCGTCGATGTGCGCGACCTTCGACAGCGGGACGAACCCGCCGGGCGTCTCGATCAGCAGGCTCTCCAGCGCCCGCGGATCACGGGCGGCGTCGGGCAGGCGCACGACCAGGTCGAAGCGCCGGCCGCCCTCGACGACCTGCGTGATCCGCTCTCCGTCGATCATCTGCTCCAGTCCCCGCAGCAGCCGGCCCGGGGTGACGCCGAGCTGCGCGGCCCGCTCGTAGTCGAGCCGGATCTTGATCTGCGGGATCAGCACCTGCTTCTCGACCTGCAGGTCGGCGACCCCGGGGATCGCCGCGAGCCGGCCGCGCAGGTCGCCGGCGAGCGAGCGCAGCGTGTCGATGTCGTCGCCGTAGATCTTGAGCGCGATCTGCGCGCGGACGCCGGACAGCAGATGATCGAGGCGGTGGGAGATCGGCTGGCCGACGCTGATCGCCGCGGGAAGCGCCGACAGCCGCTGCCGGATGTCGGCGACCACCGCATCGCGGGTCCGCGCGGATGTCCGGAGATCGACTTCCATCTCGGTGTAGTGGACGCCCTCGGCATGCTCGTCCAGCTCGGCCCGCCCGGTCCGTCGCCCGACCTGCGTGACCTCGGGCACCTGCGCGACCAGTTCCTCGGCCAGTGCGGCGATCCGGTTGGACTGCGTGAGCGAGGTGCCCGGGTCGAGCAGCACGTTGACCGTCAGCGTCCCCTCGTTGAACGGCGGCAGGAACGAGCGCGGGAAATAGGGAACCGTCGCGGCGGTCGCGACGACGACGACGAGCGCGACGGCGAGCAGCGCGCGGGCGCGGTCGAACGACCAGTCGAGGAGCTTCGCGTCCCAGCGCTTGAGCGCCGCGACGACCGGGCTGTCGCCCGCGCCCAGCCGCTTCATGCGCGGCAGCAGGTGGTACGCGAGGACCGGCGTCAGCGTGATCGACACGATCATGCTGGCGCCGATCGACACGATGTAGGCGATGCCGAGCGGCGTGAACAGCCGCCCTTCGATCCCCGGCAGCGCGAACAGGGGGACGAATACGAGCACGATGATCAGCGTCGCGTAGACGATCGCGGATCTCACTTCGAGTGTCGCGGCCGCCACGACCTCGGCGACCGGCCGCGGGGTCGCGAGGCCGCGGTTGATCTTCAGCCGCCGCAGCACGTTCTCCACGCCGACGACCGCGTCGTCGACCAGTTCGCCGATGGCGATCGCCAGCCCGCCCAGCGTCATGGTGTTGATCGACAGCCCGAAATACCGGAACACCAGGACGGCGGCGAGCAGCGACACCGGGATCGCCGTGAGGGAGATCAGCGTCGTGCGCAGGTTCAGCAGGAACAGGAACAGGATCACCGCGACCAGGATCGCCCCGTCCCGCAGCGCCTGCTCGACGTTGCTCACCGAGCGCTCGATGAACTCGGCCTGCCTGAACAGGAACGACGGCTTCTCGATGCCCCGGGGCAGGCTGCGGCCGAGGTCGTCGATCGCCCTCTCGATCTCGCGCGTGAGCCCGACGCTGTCGGCGGTCGGCTGCTTCTGCACCGACAGGATGACCGCCGGACGCGCCCGGTAGCCCGCGTCGCCGCGCTTGACCGCGGCCGCGATCGTGACGTCGGCGACCTGCTTCAGCAGGATCGGCCGGCCGTCCCGCACGACGACGACCAGTTCGCGGAGATCCTCGATCCGCGAGCTCCGCCCGAGGTTGCGGATCAGGTACTCGCGGCCCCGCGACTCCAGGAAGCCGCCGCTCGTGTTCGCGCCGAAATCGCGCAAAGCGCCGTCGATCCGCTCGCGCTCGACGCCCAGCGCCTGCAACCGCTCGGGCCGGATCTCGACGCGGAACTGGCGGACCTCGCCGCCGATCGGGATCACCTGCGCCACGCCGGGGATCGTCAGCAGGCGCGGGCGTACCACCCAGTCCGCGTACTCGCGGACCTCCATCGGGCTCACCCTGGCCGGGTCCGCCGGCAACGCGATCAGCAGGATCTCGCCCATGATCGACGAGATCGGCCCGATCTGCGGAACGATGCCGTCCGGAAGCTGCTCGCGCACCAGCGCGAGCCGCTCGGCGACCTGCTGGCGGTTGCGATAGACATCCGATCCCCAGTCGAACTCGACGGTGACGATCGACAGCCCGACGCCGGAGACCGACCGGACCCGGGTGACGCCGGCCATCCCGTTCATGCCCGATTCGATCGGGAAGGTCACGAGCTGCTCGACCTCCTCCGGCGCCATCCCGCCCGTCTCGGTCATCAGCGTGACCGAGGGCTTGTTGAGATCGGGGAACACATCGACCGACATCTGGCGCAGCGTCAGCGCGCCGTAGACGACGAGCAGCAACGACACGCCCAGGACCAGCAGTCGCTGGCGCAGGCTCGCGTGCACGACGGCGTCGAACATCAGCGGTCCGCCGATCGCACCGGCCGGCCGCGGCGCCGCGCACCGGCGTACGCTCCGTGACCCGCCATCATCGCACCTGCGACAGGAGACCCGCGCCGTCGACGACGACACGGTCGCGGTCCTTCAGCCCGTCGACGACGGCCACGCGACGCGCGTCCAGCGGTTCGACCCGCACGCGCTGCGCGACAAAGCGTTCGGCGTCCGCGTGCACCCAGACCGCGGTTTCTCCCGACGAGAGCCGGACGAGCGCCTCGCGCGCGACCGCAACGCCCTTCTGCGTGCGCTGGGTGCGCAGGTACACGCGGACGGGCTGGCCGACCGCGAGCGCGCCGCGCCGGCCGACGATCCGGAACATGAGCGGCAACGCCTGGTCGCGCAGGGTGAGGCCGGCGCCGACGAATTCGAGTTCGATCGCCGGTGCGTCGCCGGCCGCGTCAATGCGCGCGCTCGCCCCGGCGATCGCGCTGCCCAGGCCGACGTCGTAGGCGAGCGCCTCGACCGACAGCCGGGATGGATCGACGATCTCGAAGAGCACGTCGCGCGGCTCGACGACCTGACCGGCGACGACCTGGACGGCGCTCACGACGCCGGCGACCGGGGCGACCAACTCCTCGTTCGTGCTGACGCTCCCGCTGACATGCGCGAGCCGCCGCGCCAGCGCGGTGCGTTCGACGCGCGCGGCGTCGATCTCCTTCTGCGGAACCGCGCCCTCGAGCGCGCCCAGGCGCTGCGCGCGGGCCTCGGCCAGCGCGAGCTGGGCCTCGAGCTCCGCCATCTGCGCCTTCTGGTTCCCGCGTTCGATCGCGCCGCCCGCGGGCTTGAGCCAGGCGAGCACCTCTCCCCTGGCGACACGGCGGCCGGGCGAGGGCAGCCCGCGCGGACCCGGCAACACGGTCCCGGCCTGCGTCGCCTGCACGCGTCCGCCGGCGTTCGGATCGGCGATCACCCTGCCGTTGAGTTCGACGGTGCCGGCCAGCGCTCCCGCGCGCGCGAGTTCGGTCCGGATGCCCAGGCGGCGCTGCGCCGGCTTGGGCAGCAGCACGCTGCCGTCGGGCAGGCGCTGCGGGGCGCCCGACAGGGCCGGACCCGGGGTCGGCGCAGCCGCGGACTTCGGTTCGGCGTGGCCGTGGTCCTCGCCGCCGTGCGCCCGGGCCGATCCGACCGCGAAGCCGATCGCCGCGATCGCGACCAGGCCCGCGGCGACGGCGGTCGCGGTCGTGTTCGAACCGTGTGCGGGATCAGTGCGCATCCGGCGCCTTCCGTGTACGCGCGCGAGCGAAGAGCCAGAGCGCGGCGGCGACGATCGCCAGCGCGACCAGGCCCGCGACGATCGCCCGGTCCCGCCTGCCGTTCGACGCCTCGGCAACCGCCGGCACCGGTGCCTTCGGCGCGGCGGCGGGCACGTCCAGCGTCAGCGCGACCAGATCGGACGCGGAGGCCGCGTCGATCGAGATCGTCAGCGGTACGCGGGCACCGGCGCGCAGCGCCCCGGCCGCGATCGTGTATACGCCCGGCACCCGTTCGGCGGCGACTCCGGCGACGCCGCCGCCCTCGACGTCCACCTGCGCCCGGACCACCGGCTCGTTGGTGGCGTAGCGGTCGACGTAGATCGAGAGTTCCGCGTTCTCCAGAATCGCGACGACCTCGAACGCGTCGGTCGCGGCGGTGGCGCGCGGGGCGAGCGTCGCGGCCACCGCCTGCGGCGCCGGCGAGTCGCCGTGGTCGTGGCCCTCGTGGGCGAGCGCCGCCGTAGCGGCAAGTGCGAACAGCAACGCGGTCCGCTGCGCGAATCGAATCACGGCAACGCTCCCGCCGCCTGGTTGAATCTCGAGATCGCCGCGGACCGGGCGACGCGCGTCCGCTCGAACTGGTTCTCGGCGTCCTGCGCGGCGGCCCGCAGGCGCAGCAGCGTCGCCAGGTCCGATTCGCCCAGCGCGTAGGCTTTCTCGGCGAGACGCAGGCTGTCCTGCGCCAGGGCCCGGCGCTCGCCCGCGGCGACGATCTGCCTCCCGACGGTGTCGAGCGCCCATTGCGCGCGCGCGATGTCCGCCGCGACGCGCAGTGCGGTCTTGCGCATCTCGGCTTCCGCCGTCTCGACGTCCACCGCCGCCGCCGACGTCTCGCGGCGAACCTGCGCGGCCGACGACAGCGGAATGGTGAGCTTCACGCCGACGCTGCTGCCGAACGGCTCGCTCGTCTCGCCGCGTTCGCGAACGACGCGCAGCGCGAGTTCGGGGGCGGCCCGGCGATTGCGTTCTGCGACGGCGGCGCGCGCGCGCGCCGTTCGCGCGACGGCGGCGGCGGCGAGCACCTGCGGATGGCGACCGACGATCGCCCCGGCGTCCGGGACCGGCAGCGATGCGCGTGCCGTCTCCTCGCCCAGCTCGGCGGCCGGCGCCTCGCCGGTCAGCAATGTCCACGCTTCCTCCGCCTGCCGGGCCGCGAGTCGCGCGTCGGCGAGTTCCGATTGCGCCGCCAGCCGCTCCGAGCTCGCGAGATTGGCGTCGATGCGCGAGACGTCGCCGGCGCGGAACCGCCGCGTGACATCGGCCTCGAGCGCGCCCGCGGCTTCGGCGCGCCGCGCCGCGAGCGAGTCGGCCGACCGCGCGAGCGCGAGCGACCACCAGGCTTCGCGGACCTCACCGGCGACGTCCCAGCGCGCGAGCGCTGCGCGAGCCGCGGTCTCGTCGGACCGGCTGTCGGCCTCGGCGATGCGGGCGTCGCGCTGCCCCGGCAGCCACAGCGGCACGGCGAACTCGACCTCCCACTCCTGCCTGCCCCGTCCGCTGCCCACGCGGTCGTCGCGCACACCCAGCGTCACCGACGCCGGTTCCGGCGCGCCGGCGGACGCGGCTTCCCGGGCGGCGGCAGACTCCCGGCCGCGCTCCGGCCATCCGGCCGATTGAGGATGGCGCGACCAGGCGGATGCCACAATCGCCCCCCAGTCGGTGAGCGGAGCGCCCTGCGTGGGGAACGCCGTTCCGGCGGCGAGCGCCGTCGCGGCCGCCCACGCCCGCGCCTTCCGCCATCCGCGACACCCGCCATGCGTCATCGTCGCCTCGCCCTTCCGGAGCTCATTCTCGCGGCGCGGCCCCGACGGCAGGCTGACGCGATGATTACAACTCGGTAAGCTTTCCCGGCGCGCGCGACCGCAGGCGCACAATGGCGCGACCGTCCGCAAGACCAACGCCGCGACGATGCGCATCCTCGTAGTCGAAGACGAGCCGAAGACCGGCGATTACCTCAGGCAGGGCCTGACCGAGGCCGGATTCATCGTCGACCTCGCGCGCGACGGCCCGGGCGGCCTGCATCTGGGCAGCACCGGCGACTACGACCTCGCGATACTCGACGTCATGCTGCCGGGGCTGGACGGCTGGCGGCTGCTCGAGGGGCTGCGCCGGGCGGGCGCGGCGATGCCGGTGCTGTTCCTGACCGCGCGCGACCGGGTGGACGACCGCGTGCGCGGTCTCGAACTGGGCGCCGACGACTATCTCGTGAAGCCGTTCGCGTTCGCCGAGCTGCTCGCGCGCGTGCGCACGCTGCTGCGGCGCGGCGCGCGCACGCCCGAACCGATGCGCATCAAGGTCGCGAACCTGGAGCTCGACCTCGTCCGCCGCAGGGTCTCCCGCGACGGGCGCACGATCGACCTCACCGCCAAGGAGTTCGCGCTGCTCGAATTGCTGATGCGCCGCCAGGGCGAGGTGCTGCCGCGGTCGCTGATCGCCTCGCAGGTCTGGGACATGAACTTCGACAGCGATACCAACGTCATCGAGGTCGCGATCCGGCGGCTGCGCGCCAAGATCGACGACGGTTTCGAGCCGAAGCTCGTGCGGACCGTGCGCGGGATGGGCTACGTGCTCGAGGCGCCGGCCGGATGAGCCGACCCGCGTCGATCACGCTGCGGCTGACCCTGCTCTACACGGCGGCGTCGGTGATCGTGCTGCTCGTGCTGGGCCTGCTGATCGGACGCGCGGTGGAGCGCCACTTCGCCGAGCAGGATCTGGGCGCGCTCGAGGGCAAGACCCAACTCGCGGCCCACCTGTTCGTCCAGGTCCGGTCCGCGGACGACCTCGCCTCGCTCCCGCGCCAGCTCGACGATTCGCTGGTCGGCCATCACGATCTCGCGGTCGCCGTCCGCGACGGCGCGCAGCGCACCGTCTTCGCCACGCCCGGCGACGTCTTCCCCGACCGGCTCTTCCGCACGGACGAGGCGCGCACCGGCCCTGCGACCTGGTCGGTCGGCGGCGTGCCCTATCGCGGCATCGTCTCCCGGATCGCCACCGGCGACGCGTCGATGGCGCCGCTGACCGTGGCGGTCGCCGTCGACATCTCGCACCACGAACATTTCATGGCCGGGTTCCGGCGTACGCTGTGGGCGTTCGTCGCCTTCGCGGCCGCCCTCTCCGGTGCGCTCGGCTGGGCGGCGGTCCGCACCGGTCTCGCGCCGCTGCAGACGCTGCGCCAGCGCGCCGCGGCGGTGACCGCGAACCGCCTCGACACCCGGCTCGATGCCGAGGCCGTGCCCGTCGAACTCGCCGGGCTGGCGCAGACGTTCAACGACATGCTCGCGCGGCTCGAGGAGTCGTTCGGGCGGCTGCAGGACTTCTCGGCCGACCTCGCGCACGAACTGCGGACGCCGGTCAGCAACCTGCTCACGCAGACGCAGGTCGCCCTCTCCCGCGCGCGCGGCGTCGACGAGTACCGCGACGTGCTCGCCTCGAACGCCGAGGAGTTCGAGCGCCTGTCCCGAACCATCGGCGACATGCTGTTCCTCGCGCAGGCCGACCAGGGGCTCGTCGTGATGCGGCGCGAGCGCTTCGACCTGGCGGCCGAGGTCCGGGAACTGTTCGAGTTCTACGACGCGCTCGCCGCGGAGAAAGCGCTCCGGCTCACGGTCGCCGGCGACGCGACGATCGACGGCGACCGGCTGATGCTGCGCCGCGCGCTGGCGAACCTCGTGTCCAACGCGATCCGGCACGCGCCCCGCGAAGGCGAAGTCCGCGTGCGCCTGGGCAGCGAGGGCTCCGCGACGACGATCGCCGTCGAGAACACCGGCGACCCGATCGCGTCCGAGCACCTCGACCGCGTCTTCGACCGGTTCTGGCGCGCGGACCGCGCGCGCGGCCACACCGGCGAGGGCGCCGGTCTGGGCCTCGCGATCACTCGCTCGATCGTGCGGGCGCACGGCGGGGACATCGCCGCGCGATCGCTCGCCGGCGAGGTCCGGTTCGAGATCCGGATGCCTGCCCGGCCGGGTTGACGCAGGGCCTTCGCGCGGGCCGTCAGCGGCAGGCCGGCGCAGCCCCGAGCCGATCGCCGCCGCCGGCCTCCCTCAGGCGCAGCGCCACCGGTTGCGACGCCATCCGGCGCGCGCGCAACTGTCCGCAGCCGCCTTCGACGTCCTGCCCCGGGGAGTGGCGCAGCTTGGTCAGGATTCCGCGCTCATGGATCGCGCGGGCCATCGCCGCCGCGCGCTCGGGCGCCGTGCGCCGGAAGCCGGACCCCTCGACGGCGTTGTAGTGGATGAGGTTCATCACCGCGTACTTGCCGGCGAGGAGCGTCGCGATGCCATCCACCTCGTCGTCGCCGTCGTTGACGCCGTCCAGCAGCGTCCACTGGTACTGGATCGGATAGCGCGTCGACCTCGCGTAGATCTCTCCCCGCTCCACCAGCTCCCCGGGCCCGATGCGCGGTGCACGGGGCAGGAGTCGCACGCGCTTCGCCGCGACCGTCGAGTGCAGCGAAATCGCGAGCGCCGGCCGTACGCGCGCGCGCGGCAGCCGCTCGAACGCACGCGGGTCGCCGACGGTCGAGAACACCAGGTTCTTGTGTCCGATGCCGCCTTCGGTGCCGAGGAGATCGATCGCCTCCAGCACGTTGTCCAGGTTGTGGGCGGGCTCGCCCATGCCCATGAACACGACCTTCGTGACCGGGCGCAGCGAGCGCGCGAGAGCGACCTGCGCGACCATCTCCGCGCTCCCCAGGTGACGGACCAGTCCGTCGCGACCGGTCATGCAGAAGAGGCAGCCGACCGCGCAGCCGACCTGCGTCGACACGCACAGACCGTTGCGCGGCAACAGCACCGACTCGACCGTCTGGCCGTCGCGCAGTTCGACCAGCAGGCGTGTGGCGCCGTCCTCGCCCGGATGCCGCGACCGCAGTCGCGCCAGGGCGGAAAGTTCCGTCGCGAGCACGGGCAGCGCGTCGCGCAGCCGCCGTGGCAGGAAGTCCTCGGCGCGACGCGGGCCGCTCGCGAGCGGCAGCGCCTGCGTCCAGGCACGCAGCACCTGCCGTTCGTGGCAGTCTCTCGCGTCCAGTTCGCGGATGCGGGATCGGATCTGGTCGAGTGTCATGTCGTCGCGCGCGCGGGCCGGCGGTCAGCGCCCATCGGCGCAGCGCCCTCGCGCGGCCCGCACGCCGCGCAATATACGCGACGGCCCGAAGGTCCGCGGCGAAGTTCGGCGACGCGACCCGGCCGGCCCGATATGATGCGCGGGGGGATCGTATGCGCGCCACCCCGGACCCATGGCCCGACCCACCCTCAAGATCACCAAGCCGGTCGATCCGGCCACGCCGGCGAAGCCGCTGACCTCGCGCGCCTGGCGGGCGCAGCGGGACAAGAAGTCGCGCACGCCGGCGCCGGCATCTCCCGGCGAGCCGGCGCCATCCGCAGTGCAAGCCCCGTCCCCGGCGGCGGCGCCCGGGAAACCCGGCTCGCGCCGGCGCAAGCGACCCGCTCCGGGGACACCGCGCGGCGACGCACGCCACGAAGATCCGCGACGCGCGCCGCCCTCGACCCGGGACGGCAATCGCAAGAAGCCGGCTGGCGCGCGGGACAAGGCGACGGCCGCCGGCATGCTGCCGAGGCAGGCGTCCGCTACCAAACCCGCGTTTTCCTCCGGAGCCCGGCAACGGCGCTCGTCGCATCCCAAGCCAGCATCGCCGGCGCAATCGCCCGGGCGTCCGCCCCCGTCGACCGGACCCGCGCCCACGCGGACGCCGGCCGCGGGGAACCTGGCGCCGACGATGGCGACCGCCCCCGGCCCGGGGCACGAGCGGTCCGACGACCCGCGCCTGTCGAAGCGGATGAGCGAGCTGGGACTTTGCTCGCGGCGCGAAGCCGACGAGTGGATCGAAAACGGCTGGGTCAAGGTCGACGGCGAGATCGTCGACACGCTGGGCACGCGCGTATCTCCGCACGCGCGCATCGAGATCGACCCGGCCGCGGCGAAGCACCAGAGCGAATCGGTGACCATCCTGCTCAACAAGCCGATCGGCTATGTCTCCGGTCAGGCCGAGGACGGCCATGAGCCGGCGATGCTGCTGATCCGGCCGGAGCATCGATGGGCCGCCGATCCCTCGCCGATGCGGTTCAAGCCCGGCCACCTGCGCGGACTCGCGCCCGCGGGGCGACTCGACATCGACTCGACCGGACTCCTCGTGTTCACGCAGGACGGCCGCGTCGCGAAGCTCCTGATCGGCCGCGACTCGGCGATCGAGAAGGAATACCTGGTTCGCGTCCAGGGCACGCTCTCCGCCGAAGGGTTGAAGCTCCTGCAGCACGGCCTGGAGCTCGACGGCGTGAAACTCAAGCCCGCCCGCGTGTCCTGGCAGAACGAGGATCAACTGCGCGTCGTGCTGCGCGAGGGTCGCAAGCGCCAGATCCGCCGCATGTGCGAGCTCGTCGGGCTGACCGTGACCGGTTTGAAGCGTGTCCGCAGCGGCAGCGTATCGCTCGGCCCGTTGCCGTTGGGCCAGTGGCGCTACCTGCGGCGCGACGAGAAATTCTGAGCACGGACCGCGGGGAGTCCATGCCGTGACCGAGATCGACCGCCTGCGCGAGCAGCTGCGCGCTTTCGCCGAAGCGCGTGACTGGGAGAAGTTCCATTCACCCAAGAACCTCGCGATGGCGCTCGCGGCGGAAGCGGGCGAATTGCTCGAGGTCTTCCAATGGATGACCGAGCCGCAGAGCCGCGACCTCCCCCCCGACGCGCGCGCGCGGGCGAGCGAGGAGATCGCCGACGTGCTCCTGTACCTCGTCCGCCTCGCCGACACGCTCGGCATCGATCCGATCGACGCGGCGAACCGCAAGATCGTCACGAACGCCGCCAGGTACCCGGCGGACAAGGCGCGCGGCAGCAGCAAGAAGTACACCGAGCTCTAGACCGGGCCCGATCGAGGCCCCGGGGGCGCACGCGTGACCGAGGAAACGACAGCCCCCGAAACGCATCCCGTCGTCCGGTGGACCGAGGACGGCGAGCCACGCGCCGCGCGCTGGCGCTCGGAGCGCGCCGCGCCGCCGCCCCGGCGCGTGGTGCTCGCCGACGACCGCATGACCGCCGACGAGGCGTACGGCCTCGCCGGCCAGGGCACCGCGCTCCTCTACCTCGGCGACTTCCAGAACGCCCGCCAGTTGCTGACCGCGCTCGCGAGCCGCGCCGACCGCCGCTCACGCGGTTCCGCGAAGCCGGCCGCGGTCGTGGCACCGTCGGCGCCGGCCGACGCGTTCCACCGCCACCGCCAGGCGCGGTCGCAGCGCGCACGCACGCTCGGCATGCTGCTCGTTCCGGTCGACGCGGATTACAGCATCCCGTTGCGTCGCGCACCCGACGTGCGCCAGGCCTGCGCGGAAGCCTGGGGACCGACGGACGAGCCCGGCGTCGTGTCGCTGCGCGAGCTCCTCGGACTGATCGGCGCGCACGAATGGCGCCGCAAGGGCATCGAGATCCCGGCAGCCGGCGGCCGGATCCACCCGCACTACGGCGTGTTCACCCCGATCCGCCACGAGTACATCGATCTCGTCGCCGGGGCCCCGCTGCCGGCCGCGATGTCGTCCGGTCGGACGGCGTTCGACGTCGGCACCGGAACCGGCGTCATCGCCGCGGTGCTCGCGCGCCGCGGCGTCGCCCGGGTGGTCGCCACCGATGTCGATCCCCGCGCGCTGGCGTGCGCGCGCGAGAACCTCGAGCGCCTGGGGCTCGCGCAACGGGTGGAGGTCGTGCAGGCGGATCTCTACCCGGACGGTCGCGCGGCGCTGGTCGTCTGCAATCCGCCGTGGGTGCCCGCGCGCCCGAGCTCTCCGATCGAACGCGGCATCTTCGACGAGGAGAGCCGCATGCTGCGCGGTTTCCTGGCCGGGTTGCCGGCGCACCTCGCAGCGGGCGGCGAAGGGTGGTTGATCCTGTCCGATTTCGCCGAACACCTGGGCCTGCGGTCCCGACCGGACCTCCTCGCGTGGATCGATTCGGCGGGGCTCGAGGTCGCCGGCCGCCTCGATGCGCGGCCGGTCCATCCCAAGGCGTCCGACGACGCCGATCCGCTGCACGCGGCGCGGGCGGCGGAAGTGACATCGCTCTGGCGCCTGGTCGGGCGCTGAATCGCGCGGTGCGGGCGACCGAGGTAGCGGACAGCAGCCGACCCGGAGCGTAGCCAGGACAGTCGGTTAGCCTCGGCGCTTTCCGGTCGACCGATCCTCCCCTGGCCGGGTCGGCGCAGTCCCCTTCCCCGGTGAGGACCCGCCGGCCATCGACCACGTCGACAGCACATCGGGCGCCTTCGGCAATGCTGTCGAGATCTCGATCGAGGTTCGCGCGAAGATCATCGCCCTCACACCGGTCGACGACCGAGCACGCCATCCGTCGATGCCAGTCCGTCTCGTCCGCCACGTTGCAAACGCCGGCGTGAGGCGCTATAGGTGGACGCGCGGCTTCGCGCGGCCGGGAAGCCCGGCCCGCAGGTGCTCGTACCGCTACTGCCGGCCGTGGGCGACACGGTTACCCAAGACCAACGGAGCCAGGGCATGGCCGGAGGAACCGGAGGTGTCCAGACCCATCGCTATTCGATATCGGTCGAGGCGACGCGGCGCGAGCTGCGGCTGTGTGGGTTCGCGTTGTTGAACCACTACCTGACGATGCACCAGGTGATGGCCGAACACATGCACCTCCAGCCGGTGGAACTGCTGATACTGATCGCCACGACGACCGGCAACGTGCAGAGGGCCTTGCGAACCGAGGCGCTTCCGGAAGCGCTACGGGGCAGCAAGTCGCTGCCACCGGAACTGGCCGTGCCGATGTCGCGGCGCGCCATCGCGAGAGTCACCGGCCTGCCGACGGAGACCGTGCGGCGGCATGTGGAAAGCATGGTCGAGCGCGGCATCCTGGTGTCGATGCCCAAGGGCGTGCGTGCGCCGAACCGGCTGACCGAACGCTGGGCCGCAACCGCAACGCTACGGCTCATCGAATCGCACGCGGCCTGCACCGAGAAACTGATCGCGCTGCAGGTGATCGCACCGCGACCGCCGCGATCCGCCAATCCGCAGCGGGCGTGATCCTCGCGATCACCCTGCCGTCGACGTGGTGACCCGAATTGGGTCGCCTGGCCGGCGCGACTCCGGAGGCACGCGCTAACCTCGGCCTGCCGCGGGTCGCGCGGCAGTTCACCCACCGTTGAACGAACCTGGAAACGCCCCCGGGCAGGCTGCACGATGCGGAACGGATCTGCGGCGCGCCGGCGCCGCCTGCACCCCACGGAGATCGCATGACGAACGCTCGGATCACCACCGTCCGCCGATCGGCCCTGGGTCTCACGGCCGCACTGGCCGCCACCTTGCTCGCCGGCCAGCCGGTGGCAGACGCCTGCACGCGCGTCCTCTGGGTCTCCCCGGACAACCAGGTGTTCGTGGGGCGGACCCAGGACTGGACCGAGAAGGCCGGCCACGCGTTCCGCCTCTTCCCGCGGGGGGGCCAGCGCGTGGGCGCCGTGGCCGAGAACCCGCACCGGTGGACCTCCAGGTACGGCAGCGTGGTCCTAACGGCGTACGACATGGGCACCCACGAGGGCGTCAACGAGAAGGGCCTGAGCGCCCACGCCCTCTACCTCGCCGAAGAGAACAGTTTCCCCCAGCGCGATCCCCGACAGCCGGGCATCGGCGTCATGCAATGGGTACAGTACTACCTCGACAACTACGCGACCGTGGCCGAAGCGGTCGAGGCGCAGCGATCGTGGACGTTCCAGATCGAACCGCTGGTCCTGCCGAACGGCTTCCCGACCCTGGTGCACGTCTCGCTCTCGGACAGGACCGGCGACTCCGCGGTGGTCGAGTTCATCGGCGGCAAGGCGAGGATCCATCACGACCGGCGGTTCACCGTGATGACCAACGAGCCGACCTACGACAAGCAGATCGAGAACCTGAAGCAGTACCGCACCTTCGGCGGCGACAAGGCCCTGCCCGGCGATCGGACCCCGTCCGACCGGTTCGTGCGCGCGGCGTACTACGCGAGCCAGCTGCAGACGCCGGCCAGCCCCGCGGAAGGGGCTGCCTTCATGTTCAGCGTCATCCGCAACATCTCGGTGCCGTTCGGCGCGGGCGACCCGAACCGGCCCAACATCGCCAGCACCATCTTTCGCACGGTGATCGACCACACCGGCGGGCGCTACTTCTTCGAGAGCACCTACGCGCCGAACGTGGTCTGGATCGACTATTCCAAGCTCGATTTCAGCAAGGGCTCGCGCGAGCAGGAGCTGAAGGTCGAGAAGCGCATCTTCTCGCTCAATGGCGATGTGACCAAACTGCTACGACCGGCGAAGCCGCTCGTATTCGGCATGAACAAGCACTGAGGCGCCGGGCGGAACGCAGTCGCGGGTGCCGGGCGCGCGCGACCGCGCCTGCTCCCGCACGATCGTCAGCGACTTCAGCAAGTCGTCGATCATCGGGATACATCATCGTCGGAGTTTTCGCACCGGCCGCAGGTACGAAGGAGTTCACATGTCTCGCAGCGTCCTGTCTTCCGCACTGCTCGTATCGATCGCTCTGTGGCCGGCACTTGCGGGCGCCCAGACACCGCCGCCCGCGCCGCCACCGGCGGCCGTGCTGTTCGAGAACGTTCGGGTGTTCGATGGTACGAGCGAGCGGCTTTCGCCGCCACGCTA
>JADZDA010000265.1 GCA_020851255.1 Burkholderiales bacterium
ACGCCGGCATCGCGTTCGATCCACGGGAAGGCGTTCTCCTGGCCGACCGCGATCAGGACTTCGTCGCAGTCGAAGACCTGGTCGGGCTCGCCGGTGGGCACCAGCTGGCGGCGCCCACGCTCGTCGTAGCGCGCCTCGACCTTGTCGAACGTGATGCCGACGAGCTTCCCGCCGTCGTGGACGAACGCCTTGGGCACGAGGTAGTTGTGGATCGGGATGCCCTCGTGCATGGCGTCCTCCTTCTCCCACGGGGACGCCTTCATCTCCTCGAAGCCGGAACGCACGACGACGCGGACCTCCTCGCCGCCCAGACGGCGCGCGCTGCGGCAGCAGTCCATCGCGGTGTTGCCGCCGCCCAGCACGACCACGCGCCTGCCGATCGATGTCGTGTGGCCGAACGACACCGACGAGAGCCAGTCGATGCCCAGGTGGATGCGGGCGGCCGCTTCGCGACGTCCCGGGACGTCCAGGTCGCGCGCGCGCGGCGCGCCGCTGCCCACGAAGATCGCGTCGTACCCGCCTTCGAGCAGCGCCGCCATCGAGTCGATCCGTTCGCCGGCGCGGAACTCGACGCCCAGGTCGAGCACGTACCCGCACTCCTCGTCGATGACGCGGTCGGGCAGACGGAACTTCGGGATCTGCGTGCGCATCATGCCGCCGGCCCTGGGGTCCGCGTCGAACACCACGCAGTGGTAGCCGAGCGGCGCCAGGTCGCGCGCCACCGTGAGCGACGCCGGACCGGCGCCGACCAGCGCGACGCGCTTCCCGTTCGGGTGCGAGGCGCGGGCGGGCAGTCGCGGACGGATGTCGCCCTTGTAGTCCGCCGCCGCGCGCTTAAGCCGGCAGATCGCCACCGCCTCGGGCGGCGCGTTCGCCTTCCGGTGCTCAGGCGACCCCTCCTCCACGCGTCCGCGCCGGCACGCGGGCTCGCAGGGGCGGTCGCAGGTCCGTCCGAGGATTCCGGGGAAGACGTTGGACTTCCAGTTGACGAGGTACGCGTCGTCGTAGCGTCCCTGCGCGATCAGCCGGATGTATTCGGGGACCGGGGTGTGGGCGGGACACGCCCACTGGCAATCGACGACACGGTGGAAATAGTCGGGTTGGGCGATGTCCGTCGGCTTCAAGCTCTCTCCTGGAGGCCGCTCGCGTGGTCACGGGAACGCCCGGTGTCGCCGGACGGTGTCCCTGCTCGCGACGGCGGCATTCGGTGCCGGCGTCCGACCGATGAGTCGCGGCCACGCTCGCGCGCATGCTACGCCGATCGACGCCGGCTTGAAACCGCCGATCGCGCGTTCGGGGGCGCCCGACGGCCGCCGCGGCGATGTTGCGGCGCGACGGCGGCGGCGCGCCGCGCCTAACCGACGGCGCAGGTACGGAATCCGGCGAAGACGTCGTGCCGGTGCGGTTGGTAGTAGTTGCGGAACCGGGCGTGGACGAGCCGTGAACGCGTCGCCCAGGAACCGCCCCGGATCACGCGGTGATCGCCGAACCAGGGCGCCGAATAGTCGGCGTACCGGTCGGGGGCGAAGCCCGGGTACGGGCCGAACGGCGTCGACGTCCATTCCCAGACGTTGCCCAGCAGGTGTGCGGGCGCACCGGCGCCCGCCTCCGCGGCGCCCGGCCCGGCCTCGCGGGCGTCGAGCCGCGCCCCGACCGCCGAGCCGGCCCGGGTCGCCGCGAATTCCCACTCCGCCTCGGTGGGCAGGCGACGCCCGGCCCAGGCGCACCAGGCCTCCGCCTCGTACGCGTTGACGTGCTGGATCGCGGTGCCCGGCGACAGCGGTCGCCAGCGGTCGAACCAGCGAACCTCGTAGCCGGAGCCGCAAGGGCGCCAGTACGCCGGTACCGTACGTCCGGCCACGGCGAGCCACCGGCGGCCGTCCTCGCTCCACAGATCGGAACGGCGGTAGCCGCCGTCGTCGACAAAGGCCGCGAATTCGTCCTCGGTCACCGTCCGCGACGCGATCGCGAACGCTCCGACATCGACGCGGTGGCGGAGCTTCTCGTTGTCGAACACGAAACGCTCGCGCTCGTCGTCGGGCGTGCTGCCCATCCCGAGCGCGCCGCCCACGAAGGCGATGTCACGGACCGGCGCGGCGCGTCCGACGCCCGGCGGCGGCGGGAATCCGGCCGGCGGCGCGTAGCCGAGTGTCTGCAGCGTCATCAGCAGCGCCTCGCCGTGCATGTCCTCGTGGTAGAGCGAGAGCTCGTACGGATAGCGTTCGCCGTCGCCGCTCGTCGCGAGCGAGGTCATCGTGTCCGCGTAGGTCTCGCCGAGGTAGCGGTCGATGCCCGCCCAGTCCGGTAACGGCAGCGCCCAGCGGCTGTCGTGAGGAACCCGGCTCGAGTTCCACAGCGCGTCGGCGTTGGCGATCCGCGCGGGCGTGCGCGCGCCCGCGCGATCGTCGGGACGCCAGCGCCGGCACCAGAACTCCTGGAACCAGCCGATGTGACCGAGTTCCCAGCGCGCGGGATTGACGATGGCGATGCAGGGAAAGACCGGATCGCCGCCGGCGAGATGCGCGTAGCAGCGCCGCGTATAATCGCGCGCATCGGCGAGCGCTGCGGCGAGCGCCTCGCGCGATTTCGGTCCGGCGTGCCCGGCGACCGGCGCTCCGACGTCCGCGATGCGACCCACGCTCCTCCTCGTCACGCCATTCCTCGCCGGGGCCAACAACGGCAACTGGCGCACGGCTTCGCGCTGGGCGCGGCTCCTCGCGCCCCGATGGAAGGTGATTCTACAGTCGGCCGACCAGCCGGTCACCGGCGGGGCGCGCGAGCGCGCCGTCGCGATGGTCGCGCTGCACGCGCGGCGCAGCCGCGCGGCGATCGCCGCGTGGCGACGCGAACGTCCACAAGCCGCCTTGATCGTGGTCCTGACCGGTACCGACCTCTACCGCGACCTGCCCTCCGGCGACGCCGACGCCCGCGCCTCGATCGCCGAGGCGGACCGGCTGATCGTCCTGCAGGACGACGCGCTGCGCCATCTGCCCGAGGGCGGTCGCGCGAAGGCCACCGTCGTCGCGCAGTCGGCCCGTGCGCTCGCGCCCGCGCCGGGCCGGCGCGCCGACCGGCTGCATGCGCTGCTGGTCGCGCACCTCCGCGACGAGAAGGATCCGCGGACCGCGCTCGCCGCCTGGCACCTGCTGCCCTCGGACCTGCCCGCCGACCTCACGATCGTCGGCGCGGCGCTAGACCCCGCGATCGCCGCCGACGTCGAAGCCGCGACGCGAGCCGATCCGCGCATCCGGTGGCTCGGCGCCAGGCCGCATGCCTGGACCCGGCAGGCCATCAAGCGCGCGCACGTGCTGATCGTTCCTTCGCGGATGGAGGGCGGCGCGAACGTCGTCGTCGAGGCCTGCACCGCGGGCACCCCGGTCATCGGCAGCCGGATGTCCGGTAATGTCGGGATGCTCGGCGACGACTATCCTGGCTACTTCGAGCCGGGCGACGCCGCGGGCCTCGCCCGCGCGATCGAACGCGCGTGCGACGATCGGCGCTGGCTGGGCGCGCTCGAGCGCGCCTGCGCGCGGCGCGCCCGCCGGATGACGCCCCGGGCGGAGACCGGGTCGCTGAACGCGGCGCTCCGGGCGGGAACGACGGCGGCGAAGGCTAGAATGCCGAGTGTCCGGCGTGCGAGGCCGGAACCGACCAGGAACAGGACGACGACATGAACGCACCCGACCTCCCGGCACTGCGCCTGACCGACTTCAGCCACGGTGGCGGCTGCGGCTGCAAGATCGCACCGGGCGTGCTGCAGCAGATCATCGCCAAATCCGGCCCATCGGTGCTGCCCAAGGAGCTGCTCGTCGGCATCGAGACCTCGGACGACGCTGCGGTCTACCGGATCAACGAGCACCAGGCGATCGTCGCGACGACGGACTTCTTCATGCCGATCGTCGACGACCCTTACGACTTCGGGGCCATCGCCGCCACGAACGCGATCTCCGACGTCTACGCGATGGGCGGGACACCGCTGTTCGCGCTGGCGCTCGTCGGCATGCCGGTCGACAAGCTGCCGGTCGACACGATCCGCAGGATCCTGCAGGGCGGCGAAGAAGTCTGCGCCAGGGCGGGCATCATGATCGCCGGCGGCCATACGATCGATTCGGTCGAGCCGATCTACGGGCTCGTCGCCATCGGCATCGTGGATCCGGCGAACCTCAAGCGCAACGCCGGTGCGAAGCCGGGCGACCGGCTCGTGCTCGGCAAACCGCTGGGCGTGGGCGTCTACAGCGCCGCGCTCAAGAAGCGCAAGCTCGACGAAGCCGGCTACGCCGCGATGATCGCGAGCACGACCCAGCTCAACACGCCGGGCGTCGCGCTGGGCCGGATGGCTGGCGTGCACGCGCTGACCGACGTCACCGGATTCGGACTCGCCGGGCATCTGCTCGAGATCTGCCGGGGATCGAACGCCGGCGCCGTCGTCGACTTCGCCCGCGTGCCGCTGCACCCGGGGGTCGCCGACCTGGTCCGCGCCGGCTACTACACCGGCGCGTCGGGGCGGAACTGGACCGGCTACGGGGCCGACGTGGCCATCGAGGCGAGCGCCGGCGACGCCGCGCAGAAACTCGTCACCGATCCGCAGACCTCGGGCGGGCTGCTCGTCGCGTGCGCGCCCGCGGACGTCGCCGAGGTGCTCGCGAACTTCCGTCGCGACGGATTCGACCGGGCGGCCGAGATCGGCGAGATCGTCGCGGGACCGCCGCGCGTCGTCGTACGCTGAATCCGCCGCGCCGCGGGAGCGCGGCCTGCCCGGGCCGGAGGCTCAGCTCGCGTGGAAGACCGCGAACGCGCCCGCGTCGTCGGTCCAGCGGCGCAACCGCTCGAAGCCCGCGCCGCGCAGCAGACGTTCGAACTCTTCGGGCGCGTACTTGTAGGAATTCTCGGTGTGGATGCGCTCCCCGCGATCGAACGCGCGCAACGCGCCGTCGATGCGCACCGACTGCGGCGAGATCGCCTCGAGGTGCATCTCGATGCGTCCGTGGCCCGGGTCGTAGAGCCCGACGTGCGACCATTCCGCGGGGCGGAAATCGCTGCCCAGGACCCGGTTCACGTGATTCAGCACGTTCCGGTTGAACGCGGCGGTCACGCCGGTCGGATCGGCGTAGGCCGGCACGAGCTTCGCGACGTCCTTCTTGGTGTCGACGCCGATCAGGAGACCGCTGCCCGGCCGCGGCCGGCAATGCGCCCGTACGCGGGCGAGGAAGGCGCCAGCCTCGTCCGGCGTGAAATTGCCGATCGAGGACCCCGGATAGAAGAACGTGACCGGGCGCCCGTCCAGATCCGCCTCGAGGTCGAGGCCGTTCGTGAAGTCCGCGACGATGCCTGCCAGTTCGACCGACGGGAATTCGGGCTCGAGCCGGGCCAGCGCCCGCGCGATCGCCTCGCGCGCGATGTCCACCGCGAGATAGCGGGCGGGCTCGACGAACGGCAGCCAGCCTTCGGCCTTGCAGCAGGCGCCGGCGCCCAGGTCGACGAACTGTCCGCCGCGGCCGATCGCCGCGGCGATCGCCGGCCGGTACGCCTCGAAGATGCCCCGCTCGGTGCGCGTAGGATAATACTCGGGGAGTTCGCAGATCGCGCCGTAGAGCGCGCAACCCAGCCGGTCGTAGAAGTACTTGGGCGCGATCGACGCCGGGCGCGCCATCAGCGAGGCGACCAGCGCGCGGCGTTCGGCCGCGTTGTCCACCCTGTGACGCTCGACAATGCCGGTGCAAGGCCAGGAATATTCCGTTTCCGCGACTGTTGCCGATGATGGCTCCGCACGCGCACCGGCGGTGCCGCCGGCGCCCACCCGGGCCGGCGCGAGTCTGACGCAAGCGCCATTGTTCCGTCAAAGGTGATCCGATGCTGATCCCCGACCGTTCCCGCACCCGCCGTGTCGTGTGTGGCGCCCACGCGGCGGAAACGCGATGGCGAAGACCGCATGCCCGGGAATACTGACGCAGCCGCGCCGGGCCGACGAGCCGCGCCCGCGGTCACGTCCCCGCCCGGCGGAGGCGGCCCCGGCGATCGCGCGCGTCGCCCGACAGCGCGCGTCCGCCCCCGGCCCCGGGCGCGGACCCTGGTTCTCGCCCTGCTCGTTCCGCTGCTGGCAACCCACTCGTCCGTCGCGCCCGCTGCCCCGCTGCAGCCGTGGACGGGAGGCCCGACACCGCCGCTCGCACTGCGCGATCTGGACGGGCGCGAACGACCGCTGGAAGCGATGCGCGGACGCGTCGTCGTCGTCAACTTCTGGGCGACCTGGTGCGCGCCCTGCGTCCAGGAGATGCCGTCGCTCCAGCGGCTCCGGGACCGCTACCGCGATCGCGGGCTCGAGGTCGTCGCGGTGAATTACCAGGAGAACGCCGCGCGCATCCGCCCTTTCCTCGAACGCAACGGCCTCGATCTCACCGTCGTGCGCGATCACGACGGCAGCGCCCGGACCGCGTGGCGCGTCACGGTGTTTCCCACGACGTACGTGATCGCGCCCGACGGGACGATCGCCTACGTCGTCGTCGGCGAAGCCGACTGGAGCGCCGCCCCGATCGAGCCGGCGGTGCGCCGGCTGCTGCCGCCCGCGGTCGCCGTCGCCTCGTCGGCGACTCGTCTCCCTCCGTCCGTTCCGATTTCCGGGCCGGATCCCTCCCTCTAGGAGCCTCAATGGACCGTCGCTCGTTCCTCGCTACCGCCGCCACGCTGCCGCTCGCTTCGATCACCTCGACTTCGGCGCAAGCGCAGGACCGCACTTTCGCGCCCCGGCCCGGCGCCTGGCGCAGCTTCGAAGTGACCACGCGCGTCGAGGTCGCCGGTGCCGGCCCCGGGACGCAGGTCTGGATCCCGGTCCCGGTCGTCGACGGCGATTGGCAGCAGACGATGGGAGCCACCTGGTCGGGCAACATGCGGTCGGCGGCGCTCGTGACCGAGCCGGTCTACGGCGCGAAGATGGTGCACGCGACGTTCGCCGACACCGAGCCCACGCCGGTCGTCGAGGTGGTGAGCCGCTTCCGCGCGCGCGACCGCGCGTACGACTGGTCCGCGGCGCCCGCGACGCTCGCCGCGCCGGCGGACCTGGGCGCGTACCTCCGGGCCACCGAACTCATGCCGACCGACGGTATCGTCAAGGCCACGGCCGAGCGCATCGTGGCCGGCCGGACGACCGACGCCGACAAGGTCCGCGCGCTCTACGAATGGGTCGTCGCCAACACCCACCGCGAGCCCAAGGTCCGCGGCTGCGGCACCGGCGACATCAAGGCGATGCTCGAGACCGGCAACATGGGCGGCAAGTGCGGCGACATCAACGCCCTGTTCGTCGGGCTCGCGCGATCGGTCGGCGTGCCGGCGCGCGATGTCTACGGCATCCGCGTGGCGAAGTCCGCATTCGGCTACCGTGAGCTCGGCGCCGGCAGCCCCGACATCTCGAAGGCGCAGCACTGCCGGGCCGAGGTCTGGCTCGCCGGCCGCGGCTGGGTCGCGATGGACCCCGCGGACGTCGGCAAGGTGATGCGGCTCGAGACGGCGGAGTGGCTCAGGGATCCGAACTCGCCGGTGGCGGCTCCGGTCTATCGCGCGCTGTTCGGAGGCTGGGAGGGCAACTGGATGGCGTACAACGTCGCGCACGATGTCGCGCTGCCGGGCTCGAAGGGCGCCAAGGTCGGGTTCCTCATGTACCCGCAGGCCGAGACGCGCGGCGAACGGGTCGACAGCCTCGATCCGGACACGTTCAAGTACCGGATCACCGCGCGCGAGATCGTCGCCTAGACGCGAAGATCCGCCGTGCCGATGCGCCGACGCATCGGCCGGAGGCCGGCGGACGATCCCCGGGACGGGCGGGATCGGGCATCATCGGGCGCATGACGCGCCCGATGATCGTGACCGCCATGGCCGCTTCGTTCCTCGCCGCCCCGCCGCTCGCCGCCGATCCGGCGGCGTTCGTCGCGTTCGGTCCCTATCCGGCCGACGACTTCGTCGTCACGACCGGCGATGCCTCGGCGCTCGCGCCCGCGCCGAAGCTCTACTTCGCCAAGGAGTGGATCGCGGTTCCCCGTGGGGGTGTCCCCGCGTCGACGTACGCCCGGGGCGTCGGCGCGTTCGACGACGTGCGCTCCTGGGCTGCCCGCGCCGAAGCGTCGGCCGTGCCCGCTGCGCGACCGCCGCTCGTCTGGCTGGGCGCGCCCGAACGTGTGCGTGCGGCGCGGCTCACGCCCGATGCGGCGCGGATGACGGCCGGCGGCGGCGAGCGTCCGCTCGCGCTCGCGCCGAGGCTCGAGTCGAACCGGTCGTGGTTCGACGCGTCGTCGGCGCGGTTCTTCGCATCGCGCCCGGTCTCGCTGCGCGGAGAGGCGCGCGGGGCCGGATTCGAGGCGCGTACGCTGTGGCCCGACGATTTCCGGCTCGATGATCGCGCGCCTCTCGCGCCGCTGCCGGCGGATCGCCCGGCGGCCGCCGCGCTGCGCGATCTCGTCCGCGCCGACGGGGGCGGCGCGCGCGCGCCCTTCCTCGCGCGGCCGCTGTGGGAGCGCGCGCCCGGCGCACGGAACTGGAACGGCAAGCCCGCGCTGGTCGTGATGGTCAACGGCGCGCAGGGCGACGACGACGAGGCCTGGGGTGGGCACTTCGCGATCGGCACCGGCCGGGTGGGACCCGACGGTGCGATCGCCGACGTGCTGATCGACAACTTCTACTCGCTCGACGTCGTGAGCGAGAAGGGCATCCTCGCCGCACCGGTGCCGCTCGACAACTACCTCGCGGACCTCAACAGCGGACAGGCCTGGTACCGGCCCACGGCGATGCTCGTCGCCGTACTCGCGACCGACGATTCGCCCGCCATGATCCAGGGCGCGTTCAATCGCGTCTACGCGCAGTTCTGGCGCCACCAGCTTCCCTACGTCCACTCCACGATGAACTGCGCCGGCATTTCCGTCGACACGCTGCGCGCGCTGGGATTCGACGTCCCGGCGCAGGAAGCGGATGCCGCATCGGCCGCGCTCGCGTGGCTGTCGATCCCCTGGACGCTGGTGACCGAGCGGTCGGTGCGCACCGCACGCGTCGCCTACGAATACCTCACGTCCGACCGCACGCGCCTCTTCCCGGCGGTCGCGTTCGAGACGGTCGGCGCGGAACTCCTGCGCCTCGCGTCGGGCATCCCGGCGGGCGGGGACGCGCGGCTGCCGGCGCTGCTCGCGCGCGACCTGGAGGCGATCGTCTACGTGCACGTCCCACAGTTCCCGTCGTCGCGCGCGTACGGTTCCTGGCCGGTGGCGAGCCCGTCCGAGTACCGGGGCAAGGTGCCCAGGGATCCGCAGGACGCCCAGATCGTCCCGGTGCCGCCGCGACCCTACCCGTCGAACCTCCGTGATCCCGATCTCCTGCCCGAGGCCCGGCGCCCGTCCGACTTCCCTCTCGCGGCCTGGGCTGCCGCGGCAGGGATCGGCTTGGCGGGACTCGCGGCCTGGCTCCTGCGACGCGGGATCGGGTGAGTCCGGGGGGTGGATCGAAATGAGCGTTGGGGTCTTGCATTTTTCTATGTTTCCATTATTATGGAATTGTGGATTCCAAGAAATCGGCTGTTGCCCCGTACGCGTACCGTCTGCGCGACCCGATGACGGCCGCCGACGCGATCGCGTGCTTGGGCGCGCTCGCGCAGCCGACCCGGCTCGCGATCTACCGCCGGTTGGTGGAATTCGCCCCCGACGGACTCACGCCCGGCGAACTCGCCGCCGATCTGGATCTCGCGGCCCCCACGCTCTCGTTCCATCTGAAGGAACTCTTCCACGCAGGACTGGTGGCGGATACACGGGAAGGCCGCCGGATCCGCTATCGCGCGGAGATCGGGACCATGAACGCGCTCCTGGGCTACCTCACCGATCACTGCTGTCGCGGGCTCGGCAGGCTCGTCGACCGCGGGGCCTGCGCGGCGGAATGCGCGCCCGCCGCCCGCCCCACCTCCTCCACGCGCAAGAAGGATTCCCGATGAAGCGATTCCATGTCCACCTGTCGGTGCCCGACCTCGCGGCGAGCATCCGGTTCTACTCCGCACTGTTCGGCGAGGCGCCGGCAGTCCGGAAGGTCGATTACGCGAAGTGGATGATCGACGATCCGCGTGTCAACTTCGCGATCTCGGCGTCCCGGGAGCACGCCGGACTCCACCATCTGGGCCTGCAGGTCGATTCGCCGGGCGAACTCGCCGGTGTCCGCGCCCGCTACCACGTTGCTGACAGTGCGACGCTCGTCGACGAGGCGCAGGCGCATTGCTGCTACGCCCTCTCCGACAAGCACTGGGTGACCGACCCGCAGGGCATCGCCTGGGAAGGCTTCCGGACGATCGACTCGCGCGCCGAGCGCGATGGCGAGAGCGCGTGCTGCGCCGACGCGAAGTCCGGCGGCGGTGCCGCCGCCGTCTCCGCCTGCTGCACACCCGCCGCCGGCGTGAAGGAGGACGCGGCGACCCGGACCTGCTGTGGCTGAACGCCCGGCCGGCGACCCCGCGCGTCCGGGCACGCGGGGCCTGCACGTCCTCTTCCTGTGCACCGGCAACTCGGCCCGCAGCATCATGGCCGAGTCGCTGCTCCGGCAGATGGGCGGCGGGCGCCTGGTCGCGCATTCCGCCGGCAGCCGACCGGCGGGGACGGTGAATCCGTACGCGATCGACCAACTGCTCCGCAGCGGATTGCCGGTCGACGGACTGCGCAGCAAGAGCTGGGAGGAGTTCGCCGCGCCCGGTGCGCCGGCACTCGACCTCGTCATCACGGTTTGCGACAACGCGGCCGGTGAAATCTGCCCGATCTGGCCCGGACACCCGCTGACCGCGCACTGGGGAGTCCCGGATCCTGCCGCTGTCGACGGCGACGACGACACGAAGCGTCGGGCGTACGCGGACGCCTGCGAGCGGCTCGCCGCCCGGATCGCGCGGCTCGTGCGCCTGCCCATCGACCGGCTCGACCCCCCGACGCTGCAATCGGAATTGCGCGAGATCGGGCGCGCGTCGAATTCCGGGTCGCCGGCCGCCTCGCCGCCGGCGGCAGCGCGATGAGCGAGGCCGGTACCGCGGGAGCGGCGGCCGGGACCGCACCGCTGTCCGGATTCGAACGCTGGCTCACCGTCTGGGTGTTCGCCTGCATCGCCGCCGGAATCCTGCTCGGACGGATGTTCCCCGAACCGGTGCGCTGGCTCGCGAATCTCGAGGTCGCCCGGGTCAACCTGCCGGTCGGCCTGCTGGTCTGGGCGATGATCGTTCCAATGCTGACGCGCATCGACTTCGCCGCGATCGGCGCCGTGCGTGAACACTGGCGCGGCATCGCGGTCACGCTCGCGGTCAACTGGGCGCTCAAACCGCTGGCGATGGCCGTCCTCGCGTGGGTCTTCGTCCGGCATCTTTTCTCCGCCTGGCTCCCGGCGGCCGAGCAGGACGCGTACGTCGCCGGCCTGATCCTGCTCGCGGCCGCGCCCTGCACCGCGATGGTGTTCGTCTGGAGCGAGATCGTCCGCGGCGACCCCGCGTTCACGCTGACGCAGGTCGCGCTGAACGACACGATCATGGTGTTCGCGTTCGCCCCGATCGTCGCGCTGCTGCTGGGCGTCTCGTCGGTGACGGTGCCCTGGTCGACGCTGCTCGCGTCGGTCGTCGTCTACATCGTCGTGCCGCTCGCGTTCGCCCAGGCGGTGCGCGCGAAGCTCCTCGCCCGCTCCCGAGACGAACTCGACCGCGCGCTCGCCGCGATGAAGCCGGTGTCCACGGCGGCGCTGCTCGCCACGCTCGTCCTGCTGTTCGCATTCCAGGGCGAGGCGATCCTCGCGCAGCCGTGGATCATCGCGATGCTCGCCGTGCCGATCGCCGTCCAGGTCGCGCTGAGTTCGTCGGTCGCCTACGCCGCCAACCGGCGCCTCGGCGTCGCGCACGCGGCGGCCGGGCCTTCCGCGCTGATCGGCGCCTCGAACTTCTTCGAACTCGCGGTCGCCGCCGCGATCGGGCTCTTCGGCCTCGGCTCGGGCGCCGCGCTCGCGACGGTGGTCGGCGTGCTGGTCGAGGTACCGCTGATGCTCGCGGTCGCGGCGCTGGTCGTGCGGTCCCGTGCCTGGTACGAGCGCGGCGCGATCCGGTCCCGCGCGCCCGCACGCTGACGACGCCGGGCGGCCCCGCCGGCGTTAGAATGCGGTCGCAGTCGTCCGCGCGTCTCCCGTCCATGTCAACCCGCGTCGCCGCCAACCATCGGTCCCAGGAAGCCGCTCCGCGCCGGCGCGCCGCCGGACACGCGCAGGCGCTCGCGCGCGGACTGGGCATCCTGGAATTCCTCGCGTCCACGCCCGGCGGCGCCACGCTGACCGCGCTCGCCGCGGCCCTCGCGCTGCCGGCACCCACCGTCCACCGGCTGCTCGGCGCCCTCGAGGACGCGGGTTACGTCCAGCCGGGCGACGACGGGCGCTTCCGCATCGGGGTGCGCGCGTACCGCGTCGGCAGCGCTTTCCTCGAACATCGCAACCTGGTCGCCGAAGCGCTGCCGCGCCTCGAACGCTTGATGGAAGCGTCGGGCGAGACGTCGAACCTCGCGGTGATCGACAACGGCGCCGCGGTGTTCGTCGCCCAGGTCCCGTGCCGCGAGCTGATGCGCATGAACGCGCGGCTGGGCGCGCGCGCGCCGCTGCACGCGTCCGGCGTAGGCAAGGCGATGCTCGCCGCGGTCGACGTAGCCGAGGTCGACCGGTGGCTCGGTCCGGAACCGCTCGCCGCGTACACCGGACACACGGTCACGTCGCGCAGCGCGCTCCTCGAGGAACTCGCGCTCGCCGCGGACCGCGGGTACGCGATCGACGACGAGGAGCATGCGCTGGGCCTGCGCTGCGTCGCCGCGGCGATCCGCGACGAGGCCGGCCGGCCGTGGGCCGCGGTATCGCTCGCCGGACCCACGTCGCGGCTGCCCCCGGCGCGGCTCGCCGAACTGGGCACGCGCGTGCGCGACGCCGCGAGCGACATCACCGCGGCGCTCGGCGGCACGAGCGCGCGCCGCCCTGCCCGGAGGCGCCGATGAGCACGCGCCTCCGCATCGCGGCGGTGCTCGCCGCCGCGCTCACCGCGTGCGCGGCGGCCCAGCCCACCGCCGAGCCGGCGGCATTTCCGCTCGACGTCGATCTGCAGTGGACCGGCACCGAGATCGGCGGGACACGCAAGCACGGCCCGGGCGAACCGGACCGCTACACCCTCCGCTTCGAGGCGTCCGGCCGCGCGGCGATCCGGCTGGACTGCAACCGCGGCGCGGCGCGCTGGACCCGCGACGGCGCGAAGTTCACGCTCTCGCCGATCGCCGGCACGAAGATGAACTGCCCGCGCGGCTCGCTCGACGTCGTGTACGCCGGGGATTTCTCGCGCGTCGACGGCTGGCGGCTCGACGGCGCGGCGCTGCTGCTGACCGGCAGCGTCGACGATTCGGCGATGCGCTTCGTGCCGGCGAAACCCTAGCCCCGGACCTGTCCCGCCCTCACGCGCGCTGTCAGCGGCCGCCGCCGAGGTAGCCGCGTTTCGCGAGGCCGGCGGCGACGGATTCGGCCGCCACGCGCGCATCGACGCCGCCCTTGGGCGGGTAGGGGGTGACCACGTACGCCTGCCAGGCCGGCGCGCCCGGCCGCAGGTCGAACAGCCGCGCTTCGGCCACCGACAGGGGCGCGTCGTCGAACGTCGGGCGGAGGTCCGGCGCGGAGCGCGCGTCGATCCACCGCCGTACGCCGACTCCCGGCGCGATCGGCACGTCCGACGGCGGCCGGACGAAAAGGATCGCCTGGGCACCCGCCCGGCGCGCGGCCTCGATCACCTCGGCGCCGTCGACACTCGCCGCGCCCGCGTCGTCGGTCGCGCGTCCGGGCAACGCGTCGCCGGAGGCGATCGCGATGCCGCGCGCGGCGAGCCGCCCCGCGAACGCTTCCTCCCAGGCGGCGCGCACCGATCGATCGGACGCGACCGCGACGATCACGATGCGGGAGATCGGTGTCGCCGCCCCGGCGCCGCCGTCGACCACCTCGCGCAACTGCGTCCTGGATCCGGTCGCGCATCCGGCGATGACCAGGACCGCGGCGACCGCTGCGAAACATGTGCGCATCATGATTTCCCCGACGGCGTCAGCTTGTGCGCCGCCAACGCGCCGACGATGGCGTCGGCCAGTCCAGCCGCTTCGGTCCGGAACGACGCGGGATCGAAGGTCTGCGTGACTCCGGTCCACACGAGCTTCCGGGTAGGGACGTCGAACACCGTGGTCTCGACGGTGGAGATCCGGACCTGGGTCACCTCGGGCACCGCGTACCAGCTTCCGTACCACCCGTGCCAGCCGGGACCCGGCGCGCCCGGGCCGGGAACCCGCGTCGAGCGCACTTCGGTGTGCGTATGCAACGCGCCCAGCCGCACGAGCATCATCCCGTCGGCTCCGGCCCGCGCCACCGCCGCCTCCATCTGCGCCTCGGTCGCCTTGGCGTCGGGCAGGGTCCGGTACCCCGGCTCGCCGCGCACGCCGACGTTCTCGAGCCTGGCAGCGACGGCGTCCTCGAAGATCCGCCGCTGCGCGAAGTCGCCGCCGACCGTCACCACCAGGATCTTCCCGAAAGGCAGCGTCCGGACCGAAGGATCGAACCAGGAATCGCGGATCGTCGTCGAGGCGCAGGCAGCCAGCAGAACGACCGCCGGCGCCCACAGGCTCCGGCGCGCGACACCGAACACGCTCATCCGCGTCATCGACCGGTGAATCGGGGCGTGCGTTTCTCGAGGAACGCGGCGATGCCCTCGCGGCGGTCCTCGCTCGCCGCGAGCAGCGCGAACGCCTGACGGTCGGCGGCGACCGCCTCCGAGAGCGGCGCCTCGAGCGCGCGCAGCACGGCCTCCTTCGCGGCCCGCACCGCGAGCGGGGGTTTCGACGCGATGAGCGACGCGATCTCGATCGCCCGCGCGATCGCGCTCTCCGGTTCGTCGACCTCGACGGCGATCCCCGCGGCCAGCGCCGCCCGCGCGTCGATCGGCGCGCCGGTCAGCACCATCTGCATCGCCAGCGCCTTGCCGCAGGTACGCGCGAGCCGCGCCGCGCCGCCGGCGCCCGGGATCATGCCCAGGTTGATCTCGGGCTGGCCGAACTGCGCGTTCGAGCCGGCGACCACCAGATCGCAGGCGAGCGCGAGCTCGCAGCCGGCGCCCAGCGCGTAGCCGCACACGGCGGCCACCAGCGGCTTGGGAAACGACTGGATCGCCCGCCAGTGCCGCGGCCGTTCGTGCGTCAGCACGCCGATCGCGTCCAGCGGTGCCATCTCCTTGAGATCCGCGCCGGCCGCGAAGTGCTTGACGCCGCCGGTGATGACCACCGCGCGCGCCGCCGCATCGTCGGCCGCCGCGGTGAGCACGGCCGCGATCTCGGCGAGCGTGCGTGTGCGCAGCGCGTTGCGCGCCTCGGGCCGCGCGATCACGATCAGCGTGACGCCGTCGGCCGGCCGGCTGACGGCGATGTCGTCGAACTCGCCCATCGGCGAATTCTACCGCGCGCGGAGGACGACGTCCCGGCGGCGGCCCGTTCCGGGCGCGCGGACGGGCTCGCGGGCAGCGCGGAACCGCGCGGCGACGCGCACCGCCGGGAACCGCGCCCGGACGCTCAGCGGTGCCTGAACGACGGCTTGCGCTTCTCGACGAACGCGCGCATGCCCTCCTTCTGGTCGTCGAGCGCGAAGGTCGAATGGAACTCGCGCCGCTCGAAGAGCAACCCTTCGGCGAGCGACGATTCGTAAGCGCGATTCACCGCCTCCTTCACCTTCATCACGACCGGCAGCGAGTACGCCGCGATCTGGGCGGCGACCGCCAGCGCCTCGTCGAGCAGCCGGTCGGCCGGCACCACGCGCGAGACCAGGCCCGCGCGCTCGGCCTCGGCCGCGTCGATCATCCGGCCGGTCAGGCACCAGTCCATCGCCTTGGCCTTGCCGACCGCGCGCGGCAGCCGCTGCGTGCCGCCGAAGCCGGGCATCGTGCCGATCGTGATCTCGGGCTGGCCGAACTTCGCCGTATCGGCGGCGATGATGAAATCGCAGGCCATCGCGAGCTCGCAACCGCCGCCCAGCGCGTAGCCGGCGACCGCGGCGATCACCGGCTTGCGCGCGTGGCGGACCGCTTCCCAGTTCCGCGTGATGTAGTTGTCGCCGAGCACCTTGGCGTAGCTCCAGTCGGCCATCGCCCCGATGTCGGCGCCGGCGGCGAACGCCTTCGCGCTGCCGGTGACGACGACCACCGAGATGTCGGGATCCGCGTCGTAGCCTTCGAGCGCCGCCTTGATCTCGTCGGCGATCGCGTCGTTGAGCGCGTTGAGCCTCTGCGGCCGGTTGAGGGTGATGACGGCGACCCGTCCGCGGGTTTCGGTGAGGATGTTCTCGTAGGTCATGGCTCGATGGGTTGCTGCGGTTGAGGATTCGGGAGGCGGTGGTCATCGCCCGGAGATCGGCGGACGGCGCCACGGCGCGTCGCGACGGTTCTTCGGCGGTATCGAGACTCGATGCCCATCGCGGTCGCGCGCCGGCAGCGGCGCTACGCCGGCCCGTCCGCGCCTTCGGAGGACGCGACGTCCTCGCGCGCGGCGGCGATCGCCTCGGCGAGCACGTCCGCGTCGCCGACGTGGTTGGCGAGCAGCAGGACGAGCTTCGCGTTGACCATCGCGCTCTGCGCTTCGTCGAGGCCCCGGTGCGCGGCGATCAGGCGCTCGTAGAAATCGTCCGGCGCCGCGAGATTGGGTTCGGTCGTCAGGCGTTCCATCGGTCCCGCTCCTGCGTGGTGTCGCCGATGCGCGCCGTGGCGCGCGCGAGCGCGAGCTTGACCGCGCCCGGATCGAACGCGCGCCAGCGCGCGCAGACGTGCTGGTCCGGTCGCAGCAGATAACAGGTGCCGGGCAGCGCGGCGTAGCGCTTCGCCGCCAGTCCCTCGACATCGGCGAGCGCCACGGCGCCGGGCGCCGCCGGGACGCCGACCTGCACGACGCGCACCGGCACCGGCAGCCTGCCCAGCGCGTCGACCGCGTCCGCCGGCAACGGCCCGAACGCGAGCAGCGTGAAGCCGTGCTCCAGGTAAGCGAGCAGCCACGGTCCCTCCGGGCCGTCGACCGGCGCGTCGGCGGCCGGCGCGCCGGGCACCATCGCCCCGGCGTGCGCGGGGAAATCGGGATCGCGGTCCGGCGTGTTGAGCGCCGAGCCCGCGAGCACCGACGGCGTCGACAATCTGCCGCTGTTGACCAGCCGGCGCGCGAACGGATGGCGCTTCGCGAGCTGGAGCACCGCGTCGCGGTAGGTCCGCGAGACGTCGCTCTTGGGCGTGATGAAGTCGGTCGAGCGCGTTGAATTCAGCAGATTGTCGTCGGCAGCAAAGGCCCGTTCCTCGTGATAGGTGTCGACCAGATCGGGCGGCGCGGCGCCGTCCATCACCAGCTTCAGCTTCCAGATCAGGTTGTCTATGTCCTGCACGCCGGTATTGGCGCCGCGTGCGCCGAACGGCGACACCTGATGCGCGGCG
>JADZDA010000266.1 GCA_020851255.1 Burkholderiales bacterium
CCCGCAACGCCGACATGCCCGAGACCTTCTGGACCGATCCGCTGATGTACCAGGGCGGCTCCGACGACTTCCTGGGGCCCTGCGACGACGCGCCGTTCGCCTCGGAGGACTGGGGCATCGACTTCGAGGCCGAGGTCGCCGTGATCACCGGCGACGTCCCCATGGGGGTCGACCCCGTGGCCGCGCTCGCGCTCGTGCGGCTCGTGACACTGGTCAACGACGTGAGCCTGCGCAACCTGATCCCGGCCGAACTCGCGAAGGGTTTCGGATTCTTCCAGTCGAAGCCGGCGTCCGGCTTCGCCCCGGTGGCGGTGACGCCCGACGAGCTGGGCGACGCATGGCATGGAGGCCGGCTGCACCGCCCGCTGGTCTCGCACCTCAACGGCGCGCTGTTCGGCCGGCCGGACGCGGGCGTCGACATGACGTTCCATTTCGGGCAGTTGATCGCGCACGTCGCCCGGACGCGCACGCTGGTCGCCGGCAGCATCGTCGGGTCCGGCACGGTCAGCAACCGCGAGAACGGCGGTCCCGGCAGGCCGGCGGGCGACGGCGGTGCCGGCTATTCGTGCATCGCCGAGCAGCGCACGGTCGAGACGATCGTCTCCGGGAAACCCGTGACGCCGTTCCTCCGCTTCGGCGATCGCGTGCGCATCGAGATGCTCGACGCGGACGGGCGGTCGATCTTCGGCGCGATCGACCAGCGCGTGCGCCGCGGCTGACCCGGGCCCCGGGGAAGCCCGGACCGGCGCCGCTTCGTCGCGGCCACCGGGGTTTGGTCGGGCGATCGGGGCGTCCGGTCGCCTGCGCCTTGGCCGCGTCATCCGCGGTGCGTACAGTCCGCCCGGTCGACGCAGCGACCGCGTCCCGAATCCGGATGCCGGTGACGGCGCATCGAATCGTCGACGGATCGGCCGCCCGGGAACTCCTCCCGGTGCCGGCGCGAACACGACGCGAGTGCCACGACGCCATGCAGACTCCGACCCGGACCTCTCCGCCCGCCCGCTCGCGGGGCGTGGCTCTCGCCGGCGCGGCCGCCGCCTTCGCGATCACCGCGGCGATCGTCGCCGCCGTCGTCACCGGCATGGCCGTGCCCTCGGAGCAGGCGATCGCGCGCCATGCGTCGCCCGCGCCCGCGCGCCTCGCGGCCGGCTCCGGTGCGGCGCCGATCGAAGTCACGATCCATCCGTCGAGCATCCACGTCGTCGGCATCGTGGTCGAGCGCACCGCCGAAAGCCGTCCGGAACGCGCGCGCAGCTGACCGACGCGTCCCCGCGCCCGTGCCGGCGCGGCCTCGGACGGGTCGCCCTACAACCGTTCGAGGCGACCGCTGTAGAGCACCGGACCGGTCGGCGATCCGGTCGGTGACCCGCCCGCGGGCTCGAGGCTGACCGCGAGCGCGTCTATCCCCCGGAGCGCGATCTCGGGCGGCGCGTCGAGCCGGAGCTGACGCACGCCGTCGTGGGGAATCACGCCCAGCGACCGGGGAGCGCCCTGGCCGGGCAGCATCCACAGCTCGAGCGCCCGTCCCGCCGGAACCGCGACCGGTGCGAGCGTCTTCACCGCGAGCGCGCGCTCGCCGGGCGGGACGCTCGCCACCAGCGCGGGCTTGCCGTCCGGACCGGCGAGCACGACGACGATCGATTCCGCCGGCCGCTCGGTCCGCGGCGCGAACAGCGCGATGCCGAGCGCGAACGCCGCCACGAAGCCGGCGAGGGCGAGTCCGCGCCAGAAGGGGAGGCTCCGCCACCGGCTGCCGCGATCCGCCCCGTCGAGCCCCAGGCGCACGCGCAATCCGTGCCACACGCGCGGCGAGGGCTGGACCGGCGGGACGGCATCGGCGAGCGCGGCGATCCGGCGTTCCCATCCGGAGAGCGCCCGCGCCACGGTCGCGTCGGCGCGCGCGATCCGTGCGAGGCGGGCGCGCGCGCGCGCGGGCATGGTTCCCAGCGCGTACTCGGCGGCGAGCGCGTCGAGACGTTCGCGACGGTCGGGACGCGAGAGGTTCATCGCGACGTCCTCAACGCGGCGCCTGCGCGCGCTCGAGGCAGCCCTTGAGCCGCTCGAGCCCGCGCCGGATCCACGACTTGATCGTGCCCAGCGGCTGCGCGAGGTGCGAGGCGAGCTCGCTGTGCGACAGGCCCTGGAAGAACGCGAGCGCGATCGCCTGCCGGCTCCCCCCTTCCAGCGTCTCGACGCACTCGCGCACCGCATGGGCCTGGGCGCCCGCCGCGAGGAGCTCGGCGGGCCCCGGTCCGCCGTCGGGCAGGTCGAGTTCCGGCGCGCCTTCCCCCTCGTCTCGTGTCATCGAGACGGTGTCGAGTTCGCGCTTGCGGACATGGTCCAGGCAGCGGTTGCGCACGATCGCGGTGAGCCAGGTCGACGGTTGCGCGCGGTCGGCCGAATAGCTCGCCGCGTGGTGCCAGACCGCGACGTAGGCCTCCTGCAGCAATTCCTCGGCGACGCCGCGGTCCCGGACGATACGCAGCGCGACCGCGTACAGATGCGACGACGTGAGCCGGTAGAGCTCTTCGAACGCGCGCTGGTCGGCCAGGGCGACACGGCCGATCAGCGCGGCGGCGCGGGCCTGGCGGTCGGCGGGCGCGCTCGCCACCATCGGCTACCCCGCGTGGCCGCCGCGCACGCGGCCCTTCTGCCACAGGACGTCGCGCGCGCCCGCGCCGGCGTTGAGCGCACGGGCGAGCACGAACAGGAGGTCGGAGAGCCGGTTGAGATAGCGCCGGGCCTCCTCGGAAACGTCCTCGGCGGCACCCAGGTGCACCAGCGCGCGCTCGGCGCGCCGGCACACGGTCCGGGCCACGTGGGCGAGCGCCGCCGGCCGCGTGCCGCCGGGCAGGATGAACTCCTTGAGAGCGCTCAGTGCCGCATTGTGGTGCTCGACTTCGGCCTCGATCCGCTCGACGTGCCCGGCGGTGACCGCGCGATAACCGGGGATCGACAGCTCGCCGCCCAGGTCGAAGAGATCGTGCTGGGCGTCGACGAGGCAGGCGTGGATCGGCGCCGGCAACGGCTCGGCCAGCAGGACGCCGATCGTCGAGTTGAGTTCGTCGACCGCACCGATCGCCTCGATCCGGGCGGCGTCCTTGGGCACGCGGGTTCCGTCGCCCAGGCCGGTGGTGCCGGCGTCGCCGGTGCGGGTGACGATCTTCGAGAGTCGGTGGCCCATGGGTCGTGGTCGGGTTCGGATTCGGGTTCGGTTTCGGCGAGGGGGGCGCGGCACGCGCGTTCGAGGTTCCGGCGGGCGCGCGGCGGGTCGCGGACCTGCCTGGGCTTTTCCCGGATCGAGGTGCGCCGGTCGCCGGCGCCGGCCGCGCACCCGGTCCTAGCCTATCGAATGCCGGAATGCCGGGCAACCCCGCGTCCCGCGGCGCCCCTGCTAGCATACGAACGGTTCCCCCGGCCGGATGCCCACGACCATGATGTCGATCTACGCGCAGGACCTCGACCGCAATCCGGCGAACCACGCGCCGCTGACGCCGCTGTCGCTGATCGCGCGCACCGCCGAGGTCTGGCCCGGGCAGGTCTCGGTGATCCACGGCCGGCGACGCTTCACCTGGGCCGAGACCTATCGGCGCAGCCGCCGGCTCGCCTCGGCGCTGGCGCGCAGCGGCGTGGGCAAGGACGACACGGTCGCGGTGATGCTCGCGAACACGCCGGAGATGGTCGAGGTCCATTTCGGCGTTCCGATGGCCGGCGCGGTGCTCAACACGCTCAACACGCGGCTCGACGCCGAGGCGATCGCGTTCATGCTGGGCCATGGCGAAGCGAAGGTGCTCGTCACCGACACCGAGTTCGCGCCGGTCGTGCGCGGGGCGCTTTCGAAGCTGGCGGCGAAACCGCTGGTGATCGACGTCGCCGATCCGGAGGGACCCGCGGCGAACGATCCCTCGGCACGGCTGGGCGCGACCGATTACGAGACGTTCCTCGACGGCGGCGATCCGGATTACGACTGGCGGCCGCCCGCCGACGAGTGGGACGCGATCTCGCTCAACTACACGTCCGGAACGACCGGCAACCCCAAGGGCGTGGTCTACCACCATCGCGGCGCCTACCTGAACGCGCTGTCGAACATCGTCGACTGGGGCATGCCGCGCCACTCGGTGTACCTGTGGACGCTGCCGATGTTCCACTGCAACGGCTGGTGCTTCCCGTGGACGATGGCCGCGAACGCGGGCACGAACGTGTGCCTGCGCCGCGTCGAGGCGAAGGCGATGCTCGACGCGATCCGCGAGCACCGGGTGACGCACTACTGCGGCGCGCCGATCGTCCACTCGATGCTGATCAACGCGCCCGACGGATTGCGTCTCGGCATCGCGCACCAGGTGAGCGGGCTGGTCGCGGCCGCCGCACCGCCGGCGGCGATGATCGAGGGGATGGAACGCATCGGCTTCGACATCACGCACGTCTACGGGCTGACCGAGACCTACGGTCCCGCGTCGGTCTGCGCCAAGCAGGCGGCCTGGTCGGACCTCGACATCGGGGCGCGCACCGAGCGCAACGGCCGGCAGGGCGTGCGCTACACGGTCGAGGAGGGGATGGCCGTGATGGACCCGGAGACGATGACGCCGGTGCCGCGCGACGGCGAGACGATGGGCGAGATCGTCTTCCGCGGCAACATCACGATGAAGGGCTACCTCAAGAATTCGAAAGCGACGGCCGAGGCTTTCGCTGGGGGCTGGTTCCATACCGGCGACCTCGCGGTGCTGCAGCCGGACGGCTACGTGAAGATCCGCGATCGCAGCAAGGACGTGATCATCTCGGGGGGCGAGAACATCAGCTCGCTCGAGGTCGAGGACGTGCTCTACCGGCACCCGGCGGTGCTCGCGGTGGCGGTGGTGGCGCAGCCGGACCCGAGGTGGGGCGAGACGCCGCGCGCGTTCGTCGAACTGAAGCCCGGTTCCTCGGTCACGCCCGACGAGCTCAACGCGCATTGCCGCGCGCACCTGGCGAGCTACAAGGTGCCCAGGGGCTACGAGTTCTGCGAGCTGCCGAAGACCTCGACCGGCAAGATCCAGAAATTCGTGCTGCGCGAGCGCGCGAAGTCGACGAGCGCGATCGAATAGCGGCGCCGGCGCCCATCACCCGTCAAGGACAGGCCATGAACGCTCCCGATCCCGGATTGCGGCCCCATCTCGCCGTCCGCGTGGACGACGGCGTACGCACGATCACGCTCGACCGCGGCGAACAGTACAACGCGCTGTCCACCGCGATGATCGCCGCGCTCGACGCCGCGCTCGACGCGGCCGCGGCCGACCCGGCGACGCGCGTGGTCGTCGTCGCCGCGTCGGGAAAGGCGTTCTGCGCCGGGCACGACCTGCGCGAGATGCGCGCGCACGTCGATCCGGCGTGGCAGCAGGCGCTGTTCGACGCCTGCACGCGGATGATGCTGAAGCTCACGCGCATTCCCCAGCCGGTGATCGCCCGCGTCCACGGCGCGGCGGCGGCGGCCGGCTGCCAGCTCGTGGCCATGTGCGACCTGGCGATCGCGGCCGACACCGCCCGGTTCGGCCTGTCCGGCATCAACGCCGGGATCTTCTGCTCGACGCCCGCGGTCGGCGTCGCGCGCAACGTCTCGCGCAAGCGGGCGATGGAACTGCTGGTCACCGGGCGGTTGATCGACGCCGCCACCGCGGCCGACTGGGGACTGGTCAATCGTGCGGTGCCGGCGGCGGAACTCGATGCGGAGGTGGCCGCGCTCGCGCGCGCGGTCGCCACGAAGAGCCGCGCGGCCATCGCACTGGGCAAGCGCGCGTTCTACGAGCAGATCGAGCGCGGACTGGACGGCGCGTACGCGCTCGCCGGCGAGACGATGACCTGCAACATGCTCGACCCGGACGCCGTCGAGGGCATCGACGCGTTCCTGGACAAGCGCCCCCCGAACTGGCGCTAGCGCCGGGGCCCCGCGAGGGGCTCCGGGGCACCGGAGAATCATCGTCGCCACCGGCGACCAGGGGGGCCGCGACGACCGGGCGTGGACCGTTCCTCCCGCATCCTGCCGGACGCACGGGCGTCCCCACCGCCGCGCACCGCCGGGCGGCGCGACCGGTTCATGGACTGGCTCACCGCGCCGACGCCGCGGGCGCTGCCCGGTGCGGACAACGACTTCGACTCCCGGCCGCTCTACGGCGGCACGACGCTGACCGACGAGCTCAGGAAATGCATCGCCGGGTACACGACCGGGTCGGCCCTGTTCCTGCGCGTCCTGGGGCAGGACGCGCCCGAGACGACAACGGGGATGGGCATGATCCACGCGTTCTCGACCGACGACGATCCGGCCCGCCGGGGTTCGCTCGACTTCGAGCTGCACGGCACGCGGAACTTCGTCGACGCGACGCTGCTGTGCGCCGCGCGCGCCCATACGGTCGTCGACCTGCGGTTGATCCGGGTCGACCTCGCGCGGCTGCTGCCGGCGCTCTTCCGCGGCACGTCGTGCGACAGCCTGGACGACTGGCTCGAGTACGTCGGCATCGCCGGGACCGGCAGGCACGAGGCGGTCGGCGACGCGTGGACGACCGCCCGGCTCGCGCTGGTCGCGTTCGACGCGGCGGAACGCGCGGGCATGCGCACCTCGGGCGACCTGGTCGCGATGCAGAAGGCCCAGGTCTGGCTGGGCACGCGGCGCTGACCGGCCGGCGTCCCGTTTGCAGCGGCTGGCCCGAGCCCGCATAATCGGCCGGGCCGGCGGACCCGGGCCGACGGCCGGGCGGCGCGGGGGGGCATGGCCGAGGACACGATTCTCGAGACGCGGGGGCTCACCAAGGAGTTCAAGGGGTTCGTCGCCGTGCGCGACGTCGACCTCAAGGTGCGCCGCGGATCGATCCACGCGCTGATCGGCCCGAACGGGGCGGGCAAGACGACCTGCTTCAACCTGCTCACGCACTTCCTCGCTCCGACACGCGGGCGCATCCACTACAACGGGCGCGACATCACCGGGTCGCGGCCCGCGGCGATCGCCCGGATGGGACTCGTGCGCTCGTTCCAGATCTCCGCGGTGTTCGCGCACCTGACCGCGCGCGAGAACGTGCGCGTCGCGTTGCAGCGCGCGCGCGGGCACTCGTTCGACTTCTGGAAGGACGAGCGCACGCTCGAGGGGCTCGACGCGCGCGCCGACGAGCTGCTCGTCGCCGTGGGTCTCGCGGGATTCGAGAGGACCGCGGCCGGCGAACTCGCCTACGGCCGCAAACGCGCGCTCGAGATCGCCACGACGCTCGCGCTGGAACCGGAGATGATGCTGCTCGACGAGCCGACGGCCGGGATGGCGCACGAGGACGTCGAGCGGATCACGGCGCTGATCCGGCGCGCCGCGAAGGACCGCACCGTGCTGATGGTCGAGCACAATCTCTCGGTGGTCTCGAAGCTGTCGGACCGGATCACCGTGCTCGCGCGCGGTGAGGTGCTCGCCGAAGGCGATTACGACACGGTGTCGCGGCACCCGGCCGTGGTCGAGGCCTACCTGGGTTCCGGGCATGCCTGAGCCCGCCCGTACGCCGGTGCCGGACGGCGACCCGATGCTTTCGGTCCGCTCGCTCAACGCGTGGTACGGCGAGTCGCATGTGCTGCACGGCGTGGATTTCGACGTCCGGCGCGGCGAGGTCGTGACGCTGCTGGGGCGCAACGGCGCCGGCAAGACGACGACGCTGAAGTCGATCATGGGCATCGTGCCGCGCCGCGAGGGCTCGATCGTCTTCGAGGGCCGGGATATCGCCCGGCTCGCCTCGAACCGGATCGCGCGGCTGGGGATCGCCTATTGCCCGGAGGAGCGCGGCATCTTCGCGAGCCTCGACGTCGGCGAGAACCTGCTGCTGCCGCCGGTGGTCGGCGAGGGCGGACTCGAGATCGGGCAGATCTTCGAACTGTTCCCGAATCTGAAGGAGCGGCTGCGCAGCCCCGGCACCAGGCTCTCCGGCGGCGAGCAGCAGATGCTCGCGATCGGGCGTATCCTGCGCACCGGCGCCCGGCTCCTGCTGCTCGACGAACCGACCGAGGGCCTCGCGCCGGTGATCGTCCAGCAGATCGGCCGCACGATCGCGAAGCTCAGGGCGCGCGGCTACACGATCCTGCTGGTCGAGCAGAACTTCCGTTTCGCCGCGACGGTCGCGGACCGCCATTACGTGATGGAGCACGGCCGAGTCGTCGACATGATCCCCAACGACGCGCTCGCCGCGTCGATGGACAAGCTGCACGATTACCTGGGTGTCTAGGCGCATGCGTCCGGCCGCACCCGTCTTTCCCGGAGGAGCCATGAAGTCAGTGAAGCGCGGTGCCGTTGCGGTCGCCGTCGGCCTGGCGTTGGGCGCGGTTGGCGCGTCGGCGCAGGTCTCGGACAACGTGATCAAGATCGGCGTGCTGTCCGACATGTCGAGCCTCTACACCGATCTCGCCGGCGCGGGGTCCGTGGTCGCGGCGCGCATGGCCGTCGAGGATTCGGGCATCGAGCGGCGCGGCTACAGGATCGAGATCGTCTCGGCCGACCACCAGAACAAGCCGGACGTGGGCTCGGCCGTGGCCCGCCAGTGGTACGACACCGACAAGGTCGACGTGATCGTGGATACGCCGAACTCCGGCGTCGCACTCGCGGTGAACCAGATCACCCGGGACAAGGGCAAGGCGTTCCTGGTATCCGGCGCCGCCTCGTCCGACCTGTCCGGCAAGGCCTGTTCGCCGAACACGATCCACTGGACCTACGACACCTGGATGCTCTCCAACGGGACCGGCAGCGCGATCGTGAAGACCGGCGGCGACTCGTGGTTATTCATCACCGCCGACTACGCGTTCGGCCACGCGCTCGAGCGCGACA
>JADZDA010000267.1 GCA_020851255.1 Burkholderiales bacterium
GCTGCGCGCCGGCCGGGTCGTCGACCAGGGCTCGCCGGCGGCGCTGATCGCACGCTACGGCCGGGAGAACCTGGAGGAGGTGTTCCTCGACATCGCCCGGGGCCGCGACGACGAGCCGCCGGCCGGCGCGGGCGCCGGGGAGGCGAGGGCGTGAGCGCGACCGCCGACGGCACCAGCGCCGAGCGCGTGCGGTTGAAGCCGCAGCGCGGCCTGCGGGCGAGCGCCCGGCGCGTCGGCGCGCTGGTGAGGCGCCACGCCTACCTGCTCGCCAAGTCCTGGCCGCGCATCGTCTCGCTCGCCTACTACCCGACGGTGACGCTGATCCTCTGGGCGTTCCTCACCATCCACCTCGCACCGCAGTCGAGCGTGCTGCGCGACGCGCCGGGCATCTTCCTCGGCGCGGTGCTGCTGTGGGACACGCTCTTCCGCGGCCAGCTCGGCGTGTCGCTCACCTTCATCGAGGAGCTGTACGCGCGCAACCTCGGCAATCTGTTCGTCGCCCCGCTGTCGCTGGGCGAATTCATCACCGCGCAGATCACGATGAGCGTGCTGCGCACCGCGATCGGCATGGGCGGCGCCTGCCTCGCCGCATGGCTCATGTTCCACTACTCGATCTTCGAACTCGGCCTGCCGCTGGTCGCGTTCGCCGCCGGACTCCTGGTGTTCGGATGGGCGATCGGACTCGCGGTGTCGGCGCTGGTGCTCGAATGGGGACTGGGCGCCGAGGAGCTCGCCTGGGCGGCGATCTTCCTCGTCATGCCGGTGTCCGGCGTCTACTACCCGGTGTCGGTGCTGCCCGGCTGGCTGCAGGCGATCGCGGCGGCGATCCCTTCCTCGCACGTGTTCGAGGGCATGCGCGCGGTGCTGCTCGAGGGCCGGGTGCCCTGGGAGGCGCTCGCGGCGGCGTTCGCCCTCGACGCGGTCTATCTCGCCGGAGGCGTGGCGTTGTTCGCGGTCTCGGTGCGCCGGGCGCGTGCCGACGGGCGGCTGCTGCAGATGGGCGAGTAGCATGCCGCGCCGGCGCGGACCCGACGCCCCGAACTGGGGGGAAAAGTCCGCGCTGATCGCCGGATCCGACGGGGCGCGGAGCGCCTACGCTGGCCGACGACTCCCTCCGCAGGACATGCGACCGTGCCCTCCGTCACAGCCAGCGATGTGGCTTTCCGATTCCTGAAGGACATCGCCGCCGACCTGTCGGCGCGCGAAGTCTCGTTCCCGACCTTCCTCGACGCGACGCTCAGGATCCGCCGGGCGGTCGACGACCCCTCGGTCGACACCGACACGGTCGCGCGGGCGGTCTCGTCGGAGCCGCTGGTCTCCGCGAAGATCGTCCAGGTCGCCAATTCGGCGGCGGTCAACCCGGGCGGCAAGCCGGTCTCGGACGTGAGGAGCGCGATCGCGCGCGTGGGATTCGTGACCATCCGCACGGTCGCGGTCGCGGTCGCGGTCCAGCAGTTGCGCTCGTCGGGCGAGCTCGCGAAGTACGCGCGCCGCGCCGAGCTCGCCTGGAACCACAGCGTCGAGGTCGCCGCGCACGCCTACTTCATCGCGAAGAAGACGACGCGGCTCAATCCCGACGAAGCGTTGTTCGCCGGGCTCGTCCACGACATCGGCTACTTCTACCTGCTGTCGAAGGCGGGCCGGTATCCGGAGCTCGACGGCAATCCCGAAATGCTCGACGTGGGGCTCGCCGAGTGGCATGCGCCGATCGGCCAGTCGGTGCTCCACGGGTTCGGATTGTCGGACGCTGCGCTCGAGGCGGTCGCCGAGCACGAGATCGGCCGCGTGCGCGCGCCGATGCGCACGCTGCTCGACGTCGTCACGTGCGCCAACCTGATCTGCGCACGGACCAATCCGATCTTCCTGTCCAAGGCGGCGGTGGCGCCTCCGGCGCCTCAGGATCCGCAGCTCGCGGCGGCGCTCGCCGAGGCCGAGGCCGATATCCGCGGACTCGCGCAGGCGCTGCGCGCCTGAACGGGCGCGCTCCGCCGTCCTGCCAGGTCGTGGCGGGTCCGGATCGCCGGGGTCGACCCGCCGGCGCTCTCCGCGCCCGGCATCGCCACCGGTGGCGCCGGGCGTTCCGGCCGGCCGGGCAGGCGCGTCCGCCTCGCAGCGCTCCAGCGTCTCGCGCGTGCGGGCGAGTTCGCGCTTGAGGTCGGCGAGCCGGTCCTCGATCCGGACGACGTCCACGGCCAGCGCATCGGCGCGATCGTCGTCGCGAGCGGCGTCGCGCCGCCCGCGCAATGATGCGCGCGCGGGGTCGTCCGCCGCCGCGCCGACGTGATCGAGCAGCGCGTCATGCACGCGGACGAGCGCGATCCGGTTCTCGGCCGCAGCCACCAGGACCACGTCCGCGCGTCGCAGCGCCGCGAAATGCAACGTCGCGACCGTGCCGTCGACCCGCGCCGCGATCAAACGGTCGAACGTCGGGTCATGGACCCGGGCGGCCTCGATCAGCGTGCTCACCGCGTCCCGGTCCGGGCTCGCGACCAGATCGACGATCCAGGTCGCCGGCGCCTCCCGTTGCGCCAGCCCGAGTTCGTCGACGACGAACTCGAGGATCTTTCCGTGCATGTCGGCGATCACGGCGCAGCCGCGGTCGCCGGACGGGACAGGCAGAGTCGACATGGTCGTTTCCTGGCGAATGGGGCGGGCGGTTCCGGTGTCCGGCATCGTTCGCGATAGCGAAACATGCGCGTCGATGTGATCATCGGCCGCGGTCCGGAAAACGATAGTGACCCCGGTCAACGTCGACCGCCGGGAGTAGGCCGGGCACCTACGTTGGGCGTCGGGCGTCCGCCAGCGCGCAACGTCGGACGTCGGAGAATTCCTCGCCGGTGCCTGTAGGGCCCGCCCGAGCGGGCCTCCCGGGCGGGGAACGGCGGGCGCGCGCCCGCCACCGGGCCCGCGCGCCCGGGCGAGGTCACGGAGGCGTGATCCCCAGCGTGCGCGCGAGCTTGGCTGCCAGCGTGGTCCGGTCGAACGGCTTGATGATGAAGTCGGGGGCGCCCGCCCTCAGGCTCGCGACGACCACCGGACGCTCACGGTGGGCGGTCACCATGATGACCGGCGTGGCCGCGAGGCCCTCGGTGGCGCGGATGCGCTGCGTGCACTCGACGCCACTCACGTCGGGCAACTCGTAGTCCATCAGGATCAGGTCGGGCCGGCGGCGGCGCAGCACGCCCAGTCCTTCGGTGCCCGAGCTCGCGAACACGAGATCGACCGGCAGGTCGGCGAGCGCCTGTCCCAGCAGGCGGTGCTGCATCTCGTCGTCGTCGATGACGAGGATCGTCGGGCGGATGTCGGCGGCGTGCCGGCGGAACGCGCGGGCGGATTCGAGCTGGGGCGCGAGGGTTTCGCCGATCGAGCCCAGCCACTGCCTGATCGGCTCGACCGCCCCGCTCGCGCCGTCGAGGGTCGGACGGATCTCCTCGGTGTGCAGCCGGTCGACCTCCAGGCCCATGCCCCGGGCTTCCCCCTCGCCGATGCCCAGTTCGCCGGCCGAGCGGAGGATCCGCTGCGAGAATCCGGCGAACGCGGCGTCGATGTGCTGCTGCGCGGACCGCAGGCGGGCGCTCGCGTCGACGACGCGGGCCTCCCCGTGCGTCCTGAGCGCGTCCACGCTCGAATCGAGCGTTGCGAGGTTGCGCGCCTGCCCGACGAGTTCGCGCGCCGCGTCCTGCCCGCCGGCGATGGCGAGGCGCTGCGCCTGGTGGACCGCCATCGGCAGTCGCGTGACGTCGTTGGTCGCCGGCCAGAAGAGCACGGTGTCGTCGAAGACCTCGCGCCGGCACAGGTCGTAGGTGCGGCGCAGATCGTCCATCGTGCACAGGACGACGGTCCGGTGCACGATCGCGTGGACGTGCGGCCCGAGCCGGTAGAGCCCGAGGTAGTAGCGCTCGGCCTCTTCCAGCGTGTTGAACGCGAGGACGAGCACGTCGGGACGCACGCTCTCGAAATCGGCGACGCCGGCGTCCGGATCCGTGCAGAGCCGGACGTCGTCGAACTCGTTCGACAGGATGCGGCGCACCAGGTTGGCGTCGGAGACGACCTCGGTGGCGACCAGGATCCGCGGTTCGCGCTCCTTCATCACGGCTCACCGGCTTCGCGAACCCGCCACGGCCGTGCGACGGTCGCGCCGGCGCGTCCGGCTGCGGGAGCGAGGCGGGCTTCGGGACCGGCGGACACCCGGTTCATTTCCTCAGCCGCGCGCCACGCCGCCGGCGGACCCGTCCGCGGCGGCCCGCCGCCCCAGGATCGTCTCGATCGTCCCGACGACCCGGGGCATCTCCGCGGCGAATGCTTGGCGTCCCGAGGCCAGCGCTTCGGCGTCCCCGTTGCGACCCGCGCGTTCGATGCGTTCGCAGATGTCTCCGAGCCTGAGCGCGCCGATCGACCGCGACGACGACTTGAACTTGTGCGCGATCGCGGCCGCGCTCGCGTGCGATCCCGCGCCGCAGGCGGCGAAGAGCTCGCCCGCCATCACCGCCGCGTTGCGCAGGTAGAGCGCGAGGAGGTCGCCGATCACCTTCCGGTCGCTGCCGACCAGACGGGCGAGCACGGTCACGTCCACCGGGGCCTCGGCCGGCGCAGCGGGTCGATCCGGATCCACGCCGGCGGACGGGCCGGCGAACCAGCGCGCGAGCGCGGCGCGCAGGGCATCGAGCTGGATCGGCTTGAACAGCGTGTCGTCGATGCCGGCGGCGCGCGTCCGCTCGGCCTCGCTGCGCAGCGCGTTCGCGGTGAGCGCGACGATCGGCCGGCGCGACTCGCCTCGGGACGCCTCGTCGGCGCGGATCGCGCGCGCGAGTTCGTACCCGTCCAATTCGGGCATGTGCAGGTCGGTGAGCAGCAGCGCGTAGCGGCGGTCGCGCCACATCGCGAGCGCCTGAACGCCGTCGCGGGCCATGTCGGCGTCGATGCCGATCAGTTCGAGCTGCTTCGCGAGCACCGTGCGGTTGACCTCGTCGTCCTCCGCCACCAGGATCGGATCGGCCGGGGCGCGCAGCCCGACCGGCGCGTTCGCGTCCGCCGCCGCGGCGGCGGGCGCCGATCCGGCCGGTGCCGCGGGCGGCAGCACGAGCGGAAGGCGGAACGTGAAGACCGAGCCCTCGTCCGGCGTGCTCGCGACCGCGATCGTCGCGCCCATCGCGTCGGCGAGGCGCTTGCAGATCGCGAGGCCGAGGCCGGAGCCGCCGTAGCGCCGGGTCGTCGCGGCCTCCGCCTGCATGAACGGCGAGAAGAGCCGGGACACGACGTCGGCGGGCATGCCGATGCCGTTGTCGGTCACCTCGAATTCGACGCGAGGGGCGGGACCGGCCGCGAGACGTACGTCCAGGCGCACCGACCCGGGGCACCCGGCGCGACCGCCCGAGAACTTGATCGCGTTGCCGACGAGATTGAGCAGCACCTGTCGCAGGCGCAGCGCGTCGGCGACCACGACCGGAGGCACGTCCGCCTCGACTCCCTGCGCGAGCGCCACGTCGCGGCGCGCGGCGAGGGGCGCGAGCGTGTCGCGTACGCCGGCGATGAGTTCGCCGACCGGCATCGGCGCCGGTTCGATCGCGAGCCCGCCGGCCTCGATGCGCGACAGGTCGAGGATGTCGTCGATGATCGCGAGCAGCACGCGGCCGGAGTCCCGGATCGTCGCGAGCATCTCGGTCTGCGACGCGTCGAGGTCCGTGCGCTCGAGCACTTCGAGCATGCCGAGCACGCCGTTCATCGGCGTGCGGATCTCGTGGCTCATGTTGGCGAGGAACAGGGACTTGGCCGCGTTCGCGGTCTCGGCCTGGCGGCGCGCCTCCTCGAGCTCGTTCGTGCGCTCGGCGACCAGCTCCTCGAGGTGGTCGCGGTGGTGCTCGAGCTCGGCCGCGATCCGCCGCTTCTCGGTCACGTCCATCACGACGCCGATCCTCCGGGTCGGACGGCCGTCGTCCCCGCGCTCGACGCTGCCGCGCGAGTGCATCCACCGGATCCCGCCGTCGGGCCGCCGGATCCGGTACTCGATGTCGATCAGGCGCTCCGACGCCAGCGTGCATCCGTGCGCGATGTCGACCGCCGCGCGGTCGGCGGGGTCGACCAGGCGGCGCAGCCCGTCGAGCGACCCGACGAACGATTCGGGGTCGACACCGAAGAGAGCGCAGGTAGCCGGCGGCCAGTGCAGGCGTCCGGTCGCGAGGTCGTAGCTCCACGGGCCGAGCCGGCCGATGCGCTGGGCGCTCTCGAGCAGCGCCGCCTGCTCGCGCAGAGCCTTCTCGGAGAGGAGCTGGTCCTCCATGATGCCCAGCAGCGCGGCTTCCGCCCGCGTGCGTTCGCCCAGCCGCCGCGAGAGCTCGAGCCGCGCCGTGACCTGGGCGGCGAGGACTTCGAGCGTGCGCCGCTGCAGTCCGGTCAACTCGCGCGGGCGCGAGTCGATGACGCAGAGCGTTCCGATCGCCGCGCCGTCCTCGGTGACCAGCGGCGCGCCCGCGTAGAACCGGATGTGCGGCGCGCCGGTGACCAGCGGATTGTCGGCGAAACGCGGATCGGCGGAGGCGTCCGGCACGACGAACAGCGCCCGCTGGACGATCGCGTGGGCGCAGAACGCGACCGCGCGTGGCGTCTCGCAGACCGCGAGCCCGACGCGCGACTTGAACCACTGCCGGCGCTCGTCGACCAGGCTGACCAGCGCGATCGGCGTCTCGCAGGTCGCCGCCGCGAGCCCGGTGATCGCGTCCAGGTCCGGGTCGGCCGCCGTGTCGAGCACGCCCAGCGCGTACAGCGAGGCGAGACGCGCCTCCTCGCCGGCGATCGCGGGAGCGTTCATGCGATCGTCTCGCCCGACGTGGACGGGGCGTCCGGGGACGCGTGCGCCGGCGCGGCCGATGGGTATCGCGGCGGCAGGCCCGCGCGCGCCAGCAGCGCGTTGACCTCGGCCTTCAGCGCCTGGACGCGTTCCTCGCGGCCCATCGTCACGGCCTGCCAGCGTTTCAATTCCCCGAGCTGCGCGGCGATCTGCTCCTGCGCGCGGCGCCGTTCGGTGATGTCGAGCGCGGTGCCGGTGAAGCGCACGACACGGCCGAGTTCGTCGCGGACCGGCATGCCCTGCAGGCGCAGCCAGCGTTCCCGCCCGTCGGGCCAGACGAGGCGGTGCTCGAGCTCGAGCGACGCGGTTCCGTGCGCGAGCGCTTCCCAGGCCTGCGAGAGCCGCGCGCGGTCGTCCGGGTGCGAGGCGGCGAGGTAGTCGTCGAAGGTACCGCTGTCGGCGCAGGCGAGCCCGGCGACCAGCCGCTGCGCCTCGTCCGAGCGCGAGATCTCGCCGGTGGCGAGATCGACCTCCCAGGTGCCCAGTCCGGCGAGGCGCTGCGCGCGCGCGAGGGCCGCCTCGGTCTCGCGCAGCGCCGCCTCGGCGCGCCTGCGCTCGCCGATGTCGGCGACGACGACCACGAAGAAGTCGGGCGCGCCGTCCTCGGTCCGGACGAGCGCGACCGTGACGGTGACCCAGACCGGCGTGCGATCGTGGCGCAGGCAGCGCAGTTCGAGCGACTGCGCGTCGATTTCGCCGCCGATCAGTCGCTTGGCCTCGCCGCGGTACCGGTCGACGTCGTCCGGGTGGACGAGGTCCCGCCAGCGCATCGCCCGCAGTGCCGTGGCGTCCCGGCCGAGCAGTCCGCACAGCCGCCGGTTCGCGTCGAGCAGCCGGCCGCTGGGCGCGACGTGCGCGATGCCCACGGCCGTCTGGTCGAACGTCGCGCGGAACCTCGTCTCGCTGCGACGCAGCGCGTCCAGGAGCTCGCGCTGGCGCAGGTGCGCGCGCACGCGGGCGAGGAACTCGCGGTTGTCGATCGGTTGCGCGAGGTAGCCGTCGGCGCCGGCATCGAGGCCGGCCGCCTGGTCCTCGGGGGCGACGTGGCTCGCGCTCAGCATGACGACCGACGTCGATACGAGTTCGGGATCGGCGCGCAGCCTCGCCAGCGTCTCGCCGCCGTTCATTCCGGGCATCATCGCGTCGAGCAGGACCAGCGCGGGCCGGTGCTCGCGCGCGAGCGCGAGCGCGTCCGTTCCGTTGCCCGCCTCCAGCACCCGGTAGCCGGCCCCGGTGAGCGCGCGCGTCGTGCAGGCGAGGGCGAACCGGTTGTCGTCGACGACCAGGATCGTCGCCGGCTCGGTGGCGGGCGTCCGGATCCGCTTGGCGGCGGGCTTCATTCGGGAACCCGCCGCTCGTCGATCGGCAGGACGAACGCGTAGGTCGTGCCCCGGCCGAGGGTCGAGCGCACGTCGATGCGTCCTCCGTGCATCGCGGCTATCCGACGCGCGGTCTGCAGACCGGCGGCGCCCGGATCGTCGTTCCTCTCCGGCGGCGGTGCGATCATCGGGCGGTAGAGCCGGGCGACGTCCTCTTCGCGCAGTCCCGGACCGGCCTCGGTCACGGTCACCAGCACCTCGTCGGAGGCCCGGTCGACGCACACGCGCACGGTCGTCCCCAGCGGCGCGCGCGCCATGGCGCCCGTGACCAGGTCGGTGATCGCCCGCTCGATCGCGTCCGGGACGACGGTCGCCCGCGGCGTCGGCGCGATCTCGCTGGTCACGCGGATGTCGGGATGCGACGCGTAGCCGCGGCAGAACGCGACGACACGTGCGACCAGCGCGCCCAGATCGGTCGGCCGGCGACCGGAGGTTCCGGTACCCGGTGCAACCCGGTCGTCGGCCAGCAGGTCGATCATGCCGTTCATCCGTTCGGCGGACACGCGCACCCGGGACACGAAGTTCCACTGGTGTTCGTCGAGCGACAGTCCGCCGTCGGCCTCGAGGTAGGCGGCCTGGCCCTGCGCCGTGTCGATCGTGTCGCGCAGATCGCCCGCGGCCACCGCGAGCCAGCGGTCCTTCTGCGCCGTCAATCCGTCGAGCGCGCGCCGCGCCTCGTCGAGCCGCCGCGCGAGTGCGCCCGGGTCGTCGGACATCCGGGCGACGTGGCGCGAGATCGTATCGGTCCGGTCGTCGTCGTGGACCGCGTCTGGCGACAGTCGTCCGGTCGCGGAAGCCGGCCCGTCGATCGGCAGTCCATGCTCGGCGAGCAGCCGCTCGTGCAGCCGGACGAGCGCCACGCGCTGACCGGCCATGGCGAACAGGATGTCGAGTTCGTGCCGGGTCGCCGCGGCGCGCAGCGCGCGCGGGACGCCGCCGGCCGCGATCCGGATCTCGCGGTCGAAGACCGGATGGCCGGCCTGCGCGGCCGACAGGATCGCATCGAGTTCGTGGCGTGCTTCGGGCTCGACCAGGTCGCCCAGGCGGACTCCGGCCGCGAGCGCGCCGTCGAGTCCCAGTTCGTCGACGACGAGGCGTCGTATCCGGCCGCCGGAATCGCAGACGACCGCGAGGCCTCTGCCGGTAGCGCACATCATGGTTCACCCCGGGGAATGGTGATCGCGCGTGCCGCTCTGGCGGTGCGCGCGGCTCAGACCGGCGACCAGCTCCACCAGATCGCCTTCCTGACGCGATTTGTCGAGGAAGAACCCCGCTCCGGCCGCGAAACAGCTCGCGCGGTGTTCGACGTCGGGGTCGTTGGTCATGACGATGGACAGCGGTGCGCGCGCGTCGTCGCGCAGTGCGTCGAGCACGGCGAGTCCGCCGCCGCCCGGCAGCCGGAAGTCGAGAACGAGGATGTCGGGGACCAGTCGGCGCACGATGTCGATCGCCTGCGGCGCGTCCGCGGCGTCGCCGATGACGGCGACGCCTTCGATCTCGCCCAGGAGCTCGGCGAAGCCGCGGCGCATCGCCGGAGCGTCGTCGGCGATCACCACGCGCAGCGCGCGGCGGGCGTGGGTGACGGTGCCAAGGGGATCCATGGCGGCGGACTGTGCGCCGGCCGCGGGGTCGCGTCTGTCCGGTCGGACCCCGAAAGTCGTCTCGGGGTTTGTCCTACGTGTCGTTCCCGGAAGCGATCGGCGCGGCGCCGGTGGGCGCCTGGCGCACGGGATCGTTCTCGATCGCGTAGCGGATCAGTTCCGCGGTTGTGTGCGACCCGAGCTTGGCGAGCAGACGCGTGCGGCAGGTGGCGGCGGTCTTGAATCCGGACCGGGCCGCCCGCTAGCGGCGCCGCACGCGCCTGCGCAAGGCGAGCAGCGCGACCAGCGCCGCGAACGACAGTCCGCCCGACACCGTCAGCGCGGCCGCGGCGCCGGCGGCGTCGAGGAGCACGCCGAAGGCGATCGGCGCCGCCGCCTGGGCGAGCCTCGCCACGGCCCCGATCGTGCCCTGGCGGTAGCCGTAGCCGACCGGGCCGAACAGCGCGAGCGGCAGCGTGCCGCGCGCGATGGTGAGCAGGCCGTTGCCGGCGCCGTGCAGCAGGGCGAACGCGGGTGCGGCGAGTCCGGCACCGCCGACGGCGATCAGCAGGCCCGCGCCGGCCGGATGCAGCGCGGCGGCGACGCGCGCGGCGATCACCGGATGCGGCTGCCATCGGTGCGCGGTGACGAACTCGCCGAACCGCGCCGCGACCTGCGCGGGGCCGACCAGCGCCGCCGCGGCGATCGAGGCGGCGACGCCGGTTCCGGTCGCCTGCAGCAGCCGGGGCAGGTGCGCCGCCATCGCTGTCGACACGAAGGCGACGATCGCGAACGTGACGCCGAGGAGCAGCATCGCGTTCGCCGGCGGCTCGCCGTAGGTCGGGGGCGCCAGAGGGCCGGCGCCGTCCGCGGGCTCCTCGTGCGCGGCGCGCCTGGGCATCGCCAGCGCGTAGCAGGGCAACGTCACCGCGAGGTGCAGGACCGCCCAGACGAGGCAGGCGGTCCGCCAGCCGAACGCGTGCTCCATCGCCGCGGTCGCCGGCCAGCCGATCGTCGACGCGAAGCCCGCCATCAGCGTGATGCCGGTGATCGGCGAGCGCGCGCCGTGGCCGTAGAGCCAGGTGAGCGCCGCGAACGCCGACTCGTAGAGTCCCAGCGACATCGCGACGCCGAGCAGGATCCAGGCGCAGGCCAGCGTCACCGGACCCTGGGCGGCGGCGAGCGCGGCGAGCCCGGCCGAGAGCGCGAAGGCCGAGGCGATCAGCACCTTGCGGCCGCCCCGCGCGTCGATGCGCCGGCCGATCGCGGGCCCGAGCACCGCCATCAGCACGAGCGAGCCCGAGAACGCGCCGAAGAACCACGCGCGCGTCACGCCCAGCGACGCCGACACCGGGTCCGCCAGCACCGCGGGCAGGTAGTAGCTCGACCCCCAGGCGAGCGTCTGCGCCGTGCCGACGGCGACCACGACCCGCGCGCGCTTCACGTTCGCGTCCCGTGGCGCCGCCGGGTCATCGACATCCGGTCAGGGCGCGACGATCAGCGCGGCGACCGCTCGCCGGCCCTCGCCGCAGACGATGTTGAACGTCCGGCAGGCGGCCGGCGTCGCCATGGTCTCGACGCCGATGCGCGCGTCGATGAGTGGCGCGAACAGGCGCGGGTGCACGAAGCGCTGCACGGCCCCGGTGCCGACGATGACGAGCGCGGGCGCGTGCGCGATCAGCGCGGCGAAGTCCGCGGGGGTCAGCGCGTCGAAACCGCGCTCGGCGAAGCCGGGGATGACCGCTTCGGGCGTGAGCACGACGTTTCGGGTGATCGATTCGTCGCCGACGCGGATCCAGCCCGGGCCGGTCCCGGTCACGACGACGCCGGCGCCGGCGTCCCGGATCAGCTTCATCGCAGAGCTTCGCGGCCGGGCCCGGGCGCGGCGGCCGGGGCCTGCGCCGGAGCGCGGAGCGGATGGTGCATTGCGGTAACCATGCGAAATGGCTACGATTATAAGGTCGCCCGCCGCCGGCCCCCGAAGGGCCCGACCGGGCGGCGCGTCGCTCGGACGGTTCCGGGCGCCTACGCGAGACCCCGCCATGCCGCTACCCTCCAGCCAGTTCGAGCGCCTCGAGCGCCTGCCGCCCTACGTCTTCTCGATCACGACCGAGCTCAAGATGGCCGCCCGCCGTCGGGGCGAGGACATCATCGACTTCGGGATGGGCAACCCCGACGGCCCCACGCCGCCGCACATCGTCCAGAAGCTCGTCGAGACCGCCCAGCGGGGCGACACGCACGGCTATTCGGTTTCCAAGGGCATACCGCGGCTGCGCCGCGCGATCTGCCACTGGTACCACCGCCGCTGGGGTGTCGAGTTCGATCCGGAGGCCGAGGCGATCGTCACGATCGGTTCGAAGGAGGGGATCGCGCATCTCGCACTCGCCACGCTGAACCGCGGCGACACGGTGCTCGTGCCCAACCCGAGCTACCCGATCCA
>JADZDA010000268.1 GCA_020851255.1 Burkholderiales bacterium
CGTGAAGTCCGCGATCCGCGAGGAACTGGACGCGCGCGGCGTCGACGTGCCCTACGCGGTCGTGTCCAATCCGGAGTTCCTCAAGGAGGGCGCCGCGGTCGAGGACTTCATGAAGCCCGACCGCATCGTCATCGGCGCCGACGACGACCGCGCCGTCCAGGTGTTGCGCGCCGTCTACGCGCCGTTCCAGCGCAACCACGAGCGGCTGATCGTGATGGACGTGCGCTCGGCCGAACTCACCAAGTACGCGGCCAACGCGATGCTCGCGACGCGCATCTCGTTCATGAACGAGCTCGCCAATCTCGCCGACCGGCTGGGCGCCGACATCGAGCACGTGCGCCACGGTATCGGCTCGGACCCGCGGATCGGCTGGCATTTCCTGTACCCGGGCGTGGGCTACGGCGGCAGCTGCTTCCCCAAGGACGTCAGGGCGCTCCAGCACACGGCGACCGCGGCCGGCCTCCCGCTCGGGCTGCTCGCGGCGGTCGAGGCGGTCAACGAGTCGCAGAAGCTCGTGATCGTCGACAAGATCGTGGCGAGGCTGGGCGGCGACCTGTCGGGCCGCCGGTTCGCGCTCTGGGGCCTCGCGTTCAAGCCGAACACCGATGACATGCGCGAAGCGCCGTCGCGGGCGATCATCGACGCGCTGCTCGCGCGCGGGGCGTCGGTCGTCGCCTACGATCCGGTCGCCATCGACGAGGCGAAGCGCGCGATCGGCCCGCGCGGGCACCTCGCGTACGCCGCGAATCCGATGGCCGCGGTCGACGGCGCCGACGCGCTGGTCGTCGTCACCGAGTGGAAGGAGTTCCGCAGCCCGGACTTCGACGAACTGCGGCGCCGGCTCGTAGAGCCGCTGGTGTTCGACGGCCGCAACCTCTACGATCCGGCGCTGGTGCGCGCCGCCGGCCTCGAGCATTACGGCATCGGCCGGCGCTGACACCCACCGTCGACCGATGGCCGCAGGCACCCGTCCCTACTCGCACTGGCGCGACCGCGTGCGCGCCGGCCGGGTGCTGGTCGTCGGCGACGTCATGCTCGACCGCTACTGGTTCGGCGAGGCCGACCGGATCTCGCCGGAAGCACCGGTGCCGGTCGTGCGCGTCGCCAGGACCGAGGAGCGCCCCGGCGGCGCGGCGAACGTCGCACGCAACGCCGCCGCGCTGGGTGCGCGCACGACGCTGCTGTCGGTCGTCGGTACCGACGAGGCCGGCGACGCGCTCGAGCGCCTGACCGCGGCCGACGGCATCGCCGCTTCGCTCCATCGCGACCCCGCGCTCCCGACGACGGTCAAGCTGCGCGTGATCGCGCGCCAGCAGCAGCTGCTGCGCATCGACTTCGAGACCCGGCCCTCGCAGGAGGTGCTGGCGGCCAAGCTCCGGGAGTTCGACGAATACGTCGAGGCGACCGATGTCGTCGTGCTCTCGGACTACGGCAAGGGCGGTCTGGCCCATATCGCGTCGATGATCGGGCGGGCGCGCGCCTCGGGCCGGCGCGTCCTGGTCGATCCCAAGGGCGACGACTGGGCGAAGTACCGCGGCGCGACGCTGATCACGCCCAACCGCGCGGAGTTCCGCGACATCGCCGGGCGCTGGACCTCCGAGTCCGATCTGGAGGCGCGCGCCACCCGGCTGCGGCGCGAGCTCGACATCGAGGCGCTGCTCGTGACGCGCTCCGAGGAGGGGATGAGCCTGTACACCGACGAGGGCGCTGCGCACATCCCCGCGGTCGCGCGCGAGGTCTACGACGTCTCGGGCGCCGGCGACACGGTGATCGCGACGCTCGCCGCGCTGCTCGCCGCCGGTGCGCCGCTCGCCGACGCGGTGCGGATCGCCAACGAGGCGGCCGGCGTCGTCGTCGGCAAGCTCGGGACCGCGATCGTCCACCCCGGGGAGCTCGCCTGAAGTCGCGCGCCCGGCCGCCCGCGACGAAGAAACCTCCGTCCGGCGCGCAGTCCGCGCGGCGCGAGGCGCTCGCGCAGTCGCTTTCCGGCCGGTTCTGGCTGCGCTGGCACGCGAGCGTGCTCGTCTCGGCGACGTTCGGCACCGGTTTCGCCGCGAATTTCCTGCTGCTGCGCGTCCCCGTGCACACGGCGGCGCTGCGATGGCCGCTCGCGGTGCTCGCCGGCTACGCGGCCTTCTTCGGCCTGGTCCGGCTCTGGCTCGCCTACGTCGGCGTCAAGCCGCTGGGCGGAGCGGCGCGGCGGATGGCCGACGAGGCGAGCTCGGCCTTCGACCTGCCGTCGGGGGGCACCGGGGGAGGCGGATCGTCGGTCGGCAGCGTGTTCCGCGGCGGAGGGGGCGGGTCGGGAGGCGGCGGGGCGAGCGCGAGTTTCGGATCGTCCAGCGCGTCCGCCGGCGGCGGCAAGCCGGGTGGCTGGTACGGCAAAGTCGGAGGCGGCGGCGGCAGCATGCTGGACGGGCTGGGCGACAGCGGCTGCCTGCCGATCATCCTGGGAATCATCGTGCTCGCGCTGGTCGTGGCGCTCGTGGGCGGGGCGATCCACCTGGTCTGGATCGCGCCCGAACTGCTGACCGATGCCGCGTTCGCGGCGATGCTCTCCGCGGGCGCGGTGCCGGGGCTGCGGCGCGTCGACGGACCGGACTGGGACGGACGGATCTTCCGCGCGACGTTGCCGATCCTCGCGATCGTCGTCGCCATCGTCGTGGCCGCGGGCATCGCGTTCGGTCACTATTTCCCCGGCCTGCGGACGCTGGGCGAGGCCTGGGACCTGTTGACGCGCGGCAGCCGCTGATGGCGACATCGAAAACGAAGGGGAGATCGGTCTACGCCTGCACCGAGTGCGGCGCGACGGCCCCCAAGTGGCAGGGCCAGTGCCCAGGCTGCGGCGCCTGGAACACGCTGGTCGAGAGCCTCGCCGCGCCGGCGACCTCGCGTTTCGCCTCGCTCGCCGGGACGCGGTCGGCCGTACGCCCGCTGGGCTCGATCGTCGCCCGGGAGAATCCGCGCGTCGCCACCGGGCTCGCCGAGTTCGACCGGGTGCTCGGCGGGGGACTGGTGCCCGGCGGCGTGGTCCTGCTCGGTGGAGATCCGGGGATCGGGAAGTCGACGCTGCTGCTCCAGGCGGGCGCCGCACTCGGGGCCGCCCACCCGGTGCTCTACGTTTCCGGCGAGGAATCGCCCGAGCAGATCGCGCTGAGGGCCGAGCGGCTGGGCCTGGTCAACGCACCGGTCGAGCTGCTCGCCGAGGTGCAGCTCGAGGCCATCGTGGCCGCGATCGGTACGGCGCGTCCGGCGGTCGTGGTCGTCGACTCGATCCAGACCGTCTACACCGAGGCGCTCGCCAGCGCGCCGGGTAGCGTCTCCCAGGTGCGCGAGTGCGCCGCGCAGCTCACGAGGCTCGCCAAGGAGCGCGGGATTTCGGTGATCCTGGTCGGCCACGTGACCAAGGAGGGCGCGATCGCGGGTCCGCGCGTGCTCGAACACATCGTCGACACGGTCCTCTACTTCGAAGGCGACCCGCACTCGGCGTTCCGTCTCGTCCGGGCGATCAAGAACCGCTTCGGCGCGGCGAACGAGCTGGGCGTGTTCGGGATGACCGAGCGGGGGCTCAAGGGCGTGGCCAATCCGTCGGCGCTGTTCCTGTCGCAGCACGACGATCCGGTCCCCGGCACCGCGGTGGTCGCCACGCTCGAAGGCTCGAGACCGCTGCTGGTCGAGATCCAGGCCCTGGTCGATCCGGTCGCCGGCGGCGCTCCCCGCCGGCTCGCGGTAGGGCTGGATCCCCAGCGTCTCGCGCTGCTGCTCGCGGTCCTGCACCGGCACGGCGGCGTCGAGGTCGGCGGCTACGACGTCTACGTCAATGCGGTCGGCGGGGTCCGGATCGACGAGCCCGCCGTCGACATGGCTGTCTTGCTGGCCATCTATTCTTCGATGAAGAACAGACCATTACCAGCGAAACTTCTCGTGTTCGGTGAAGTAGGGCTGGCAGGCGAGGTCCGCCCGGTGCAGCGCGGCCAGGAGCGCATCCGCGAGGCCGCCAAACTCGGCTTCCGCACCGTCCTGTGCCCGTCGGCGAATCAGCCCAAGCAGGCCGTCCAGGGGGTCGAGGTCGTCCCGTTCGATCGGATCGAACGCGCGATCGCCTGGCTCAAGGCACTCTGAAGATTTGGTTGCGATGAGGCCGGCGAACCGGCCGGCAGACCTCAGGCGCGCGGTCCGTGCCCACCGTCGAACAGGGCACGCAGCGCCAGCAGGTCGCCAAGAACCGGCGCCGGAAAGCCACGCCGGCCGCCGCGACGGTCGACCAGGAGGTCGTCGAACACGGCCCGGCATTCGACCGGATCGCGCCATGCCGCCGCGATCCGATTGGCGATCCTCGGATACGCGCCGGCCAGGGCGTCGGGGCGGGACGGGTGGGGCAGCGATTCGATCCAGCGTCGGGTCATCGGGAGGAGGATATCGGCCGGCTTCGCCCGCCGCCTGGGCGTCCAGTCCAAGGGAGCGTCGGCCGCCTGCGGCCGGGGCACCGCTTCCGCTGCGCTGCCGGAGGTCGGTGCCCGGGAATGTTCTCGGTTGAGCACGCGGACGTCGTTTTCGGCCCAGATCGGCAGCCCGCGACGATAGAGTGACATTAGGGCAATTCCATACAAGGTGGATGCTTTGATGTCGACACGGCGGCCTTTCCGGTTCTGTAGGTGAACTGCTAGTTCGCGCACCAACCGGCCGCCTGGGCATACGGTTTACCCCCTATCCCGATGGATCGATCTTCGCGTGCGAGGTGTTGCGAGGCCTTGCCGCGACTCGCAGCGGCCTCACCGGACTTGCCGCCGATCAAGGGCGTCATGCGGACCGCATGCAAACATGCCGATAGGGCATGGGGGACAGCAGGCCTGCCGGCCAGGCGCCCGGGCGTTGCAAGCCCCGCGGTCACCGTGCCGTCCATGTCATGCACATCGAATTCAACGCCACCGACGAGGTCGCCGAACGGCTGGCGACCGCAGCGCCCGCCGGCACCCTGTGGCTGCTGCTGGTGGCGGACCGGCACGGACACGACGTCGAGTCGCTGATCGAGCGATGCCGCGCCCGGGACCTGAAGATCTGCGGCGGCGTGTTCCCCGGCCTGATCCGCGGAGCCGAGCGGCTCGATCACGGAATCATCGCGTTCGCGCTCCCGCCTGGCAGCGTGGCGGCGGTCGCCCGGGCCGAGGCGGCGGGCCCCGCCTGGATCGTTCCGCCGCCCGAATGCGACCGCACCGCGGCGCCGGGAGGCAGCTACGTGCTGGTCGACTGCCTCGCGCCGGGTATCAGCCGCCTGCTCGACGATCTCTACGACCGGTACGGGACCTCTTTGCGCCACGCCGGCGCGGGTTGCGGATACCACGACCTGCGCAATGCGCCAACGGTTTTCTGGAACGGGGGCTGGATCCCGCAGGGCGCACTGATCACCGTGTTCCCCGGCAAGTCCACGGTCGCGGTCCGCCATGGGTGGACACGCGTGGGCAAGCCTTTCATCGCCTCCCGGACCCGCGGCAACCGGATCGACGAACTCGACTGGGAGCCGGCCGGCGTCCAGTACCTCCGGGCGGTGACTGAGCAGGACCCCGCGCTGGCCGGCCGGCCGGTGTTCCCGGACATCAACTCGTCGTTCCCGCTCGCCCTGGGCAAGGAGGGCGCCGAGGACGTGATCCGCGACCCGATCGCGGTCAACGACGACGGGAGCTTGACGACGCTGTCCGAAGTCCCCGAGAACTGCGTGCTGTACCTCGCGCACGGCGACGGAGATACGCTCGTGGCGGCGGCGAAGGAGGCGGTCGACGCCTGCTCGTCGGTGACCGGCATCGAACGCTGCTTCGTCTCCGACTGTTTCTCGCGCGCGATCGCGCACGGTGAGTCGTTCGTCCGCGAACTCGCCGCCGTGTGCGACGCGCTCGCGCGTTACACCGACGTCGTCCCCGAAGGCGTGCTGGCGCTGGGGGAGGTGGCCGCGAGCGGGCGCCACAGCCTGGAGTTCTACAACAAGACCTTCGTCGTGGCGCTCGCTCACCGGTAGACCGCCATGGCATCGGAGCGCGACGTCACCGAGAGCCTCGCCTGGCTCTACGAGTTGTCGCTGTCGGTCGGTCAGACGCTGGATGCGCGCGCGACCTGCCGGGATTTCCTGCGCACGCTGGTCGCCAGGCGCGATCTCACCGGCGCGGAGATCTGGTGGCGCGACATCGACGACCGGGGCCAGCCCGCGGACACCATCCGGCGGATCGCCGCGATCCCGAAGGACCCGGCCGGCGGCGAGGTGCGCGCGCTCGACGAACCGGCGTGGGCGCTGGGCCACGCGCACGGGATGCGCGCCTATCGCCGCGACGCCCCGGAATTCGAAGCGACCGGGCTGGGCGAGGGCCGGTCCGACGCGTCGGTCGCGCTCTACCCGCTGGGGGACGACGGGCTGCTGGTCATGCGGTCGGCGTCGACCGACGTCTTCACGCCCCGCCTCCTGGGACAGCTCCGGAACGTGGCGGCCAAGCTCGTGACCGCGGTTCGCGGCGGGCTCGCCCACGATCGCCTCGCGCGCTCGGAGGCGGCGCTCCGGGCGAGCGAGCGTCGGCTCTCCTACGCGCTTCAGGGTGCGAACGACGGGCTGTGGGACTGGAACCTCGAGACCGACGAGGTCTACTACTCGCCGCGCTGGAAGGCCATGCTCGGTTACGCCCCCGAAGAACTCATCGATCGCCTCACGACCTGGGCAGCGCTGGTGCATCCGGACGAAAAGGAAGCCACGCTGGCGCGGGTCGACGCCTACCTCGCCGGCGAACTGCCGCGCTTCGAGTGCGAGTTCCGGATGCGGCACAAGGACGGACGATGGGTGCATGTGCTCTCGCGCGCGGTGCTCGCGCGCGATTGCCGCGGGGCGCCGGTCACGCCCCGGCGGCTGGTGGGTACCCATGTCGACATCACCGAGCGCAAGGCGATGGAGGTTTCGCTGGCGCGCCAGGCGGCGTTCACCGCGGCGGTGATCGAGGCCGAGGCCGACGCCATCGCCGTCTGCCACCCGGTCGCCGAGCCTCCCGGGATCCAGTTCACCGTCTGGAACCGGGCGATGCGCGAGCTGACCGGCTACGACGTCGACGAGATCAATCGCCGGGGGTGGATCGAGACCGTCTTCCCGGACGAGGAGACGCGGGAGCGCGCGCGGGAATGCCTGCTCCTCGTCCAGGCCGGTGAACACCAGGACGGCGCGGAGTGGCCGATCACCGATCGCGACGGGCGGCGGCGGATCGTCCGGATCCACACGGCGGACGTGCAGGGCGAGGACGGGGGCACGCGCACGCTCGCGGTCCTCCACGACGTGACCGAGCGCAAGCTCGCCGAGGAAGCGCTGCTCGCGAGCGAGGCGAAGCTCCGCGCGATCCTCGACAACATCGAGGGCTGCGTCTTCCTGAAGGACCTCGACGGGCGCTACGTCTTCGTGAACCGCCCGGTCCGCGAGCTGTGGAACGCGTCGCTCGACGAGATCATCGGCGCGGACGACTCGAAGTTCTTCGATGCCGGATCCACCGACGCGATCCGGCGCAACGACGCCCGCGTGCTGCGCGACGGCGAGACGATCCGCGCCGAAGAGACGCTCGTGTTGCGCGGCGGTTCCGAGGAGCGCGTCTTCCAGGCGACCAAGCTCCCGCTGGTCCGCGAGGACGGGTCGATCTACGCGCTGTGCGGCATCTCGATCGACATCACCGAGCGCAAGCGCGCCGAGCAGGCGCTCGCGCGGAGCGAGGCGCGCTTGCGCGACCTGGTGAACGCCGTCCCCGACGCGATCCAGTTCAAGGACCCCGAGGGGCGATGGTTGATCGCCAACGACGTGTGCCTCAAGCTGTTCGGGCTCGAGAACCGGGACTGGCGCGGGCTCACCGACGACGAGATCGCCGCGCGATACCCGATACTGGCCGCGACGCTCTCCCGCTGCCGCGCGAGCGACATGGACGCGTGGAACCACGGCGGCACCTGCCGCAACTTCGAGGTCATCGACGACGGCCGGGGACGGATCGGGCATTTCGACGTGGTCAAGGTGCCGCTCCACGACGCCGACGGCAAGCGCCAGGCGCTCGTCGTCGTCGGCCGCGACGTCACCGAATTCCGGCGCGCGCAGGAGATGCTCTCCGAGAGCGAGATGCGCTTCCGCAAGCTGTTCGAGGACTCGGCCGAGGCGACGCTCCTGATCGAGAACGACCGCTTCATCGACTGCAACCACGCCGCGCAGACGATGCTCGGCCTGGTCACGCGCGGACAGATCGTGAACGTCACGCCGGCCGAGATCTCGCCGGAGCGCCAGTCCGACGGGCGCCGGTCCGACGAGAAGGCCGCCGAGATGATCGCGATAGCCTTCGAGCGCGGCAGCCATCTGTTCGAATGGCAGCACATCGGCGCGCACGGCCGGTTGTTCGTCGCCGAGGTGATGCTGACGCCGATCCTCGACCGGGACCGGCGGCTGCTGCACGTCGTGTGGCGCGACATCACCGATCGCAAGCGGCTGTCCGACGAACTGGACCGCCACCGGGCGCATTTGGAAGACCTGGTCGCGAGCCGCACCCGGCAGCTCGCCGAGGCCAAGGAGGCGGCCGAAGCGGCCAACGTCGCGAAGAGCGCGTTCCTCGCGAACATGAGTCACGAGATCCGCACGCCGCTCAACGCGATCACCGGCATGGCGCACCTCATCCGGCGCGGCGGACTCGCGCCGCGGCAGACCGGACAGCTCGACAAGCTCGAGCGCGCCGGCGAGCATCTGCTCAACATCATCAACGCGATCCTGGAGCTGTCCAAGATCGAGGCGGGCAAGCTCGAGCTGGAGGCCGTTCCCGTCCAGCCGGCGATCATCCTCGCCGACGTCGCCGCGATGCTGTCGGACCGCGCGCGCGCGAAGGGGATCGTCCTGGCCGTACACGCGGCGCCGTTGCCCGAGCATCTGGTCGGCGACGCGACCCGGCTCGAGGAGGCGGTGCTCAACTACGCGAGCAACGCGGTGAAATTCACCGATTCCGGCCGCGTCGACCTGCGCGTGTCCGTGGAGTCGGACCTCGCCGATGCGGCGGTCCTGCGGTTCGAGGTCGAGGACACCGGCGTGGGCATCGAGCCGGAGGCGCTGGGTCGATTGTTCATGGCCTTCGAGCAGGCGGACAACTCCATGACCCGCCGCTACGGCGGCACCGGACTCGGACTCGCGATCACCAAGCGGATCGCCGCGCTGATGGGTGGGACCGTCGGCGTCGAGAGCACGCCGGGCGTCGGCAGCCGCTTCTGGTTCACCGCGAGGCTCGCCAGGCGCACCCCGGTCGCGGCGGGCACGCAGGCGGCAGCCGGGGAGTCGGCCGAACGCCTGCTGCGGCGGTGGCATGCCGGCCGGCGGGTCCTGGTCGTCGAGGACGAGCCGATCAACCGGGAGGTCGCCGCGCTGATCCTGGGCGACGCCGGCCTGGTCGTCGACACGGCGGCCGACGGGACCGAGGCGGTCGAGCGCGTGCGCCGCGACCGCTACGACGCCATCCTGATGGACATGCAGATGCCGGTGATGGACGGACTCGAGGCCACGCGGCGCATTCGCGCCGGATCCGAACACGCGCGGGTGCCGATCATCGCGACGACGGCGAACGCCTACGCGGAGGACCGGGCGCGCTGCCTCGCAGCCGGAATGGACGATTTCGTCGCCAAGCCGATCGATCCGCCTTCGCTCTACACGACCTTGCTCAAATGGCTGGGATCGGCGGTGCCGGCGGCCCGCGATCCGGTCGCAGGGCCCGGTCCGACGGAGAATTCGCAGGCGTGAACAGGGTGGCGGTCGTCGGAAGTGCGCTGTGAACGGTGCGTATAATTGAGATTATGTCAAATGCCGGGTGAGGCAAACGCCCCGTCAAGGCCCTGAAGCGATCGCCCCGCGCCCTGAGGGAAC
>JADZDA010000269.1 GCA_020851255.1 Burkholderiales bacterium
CGCCTCAGCCTTTGCCCTCGCAGCTCAGCCCTTGCCTTTCCATGGCACGACCATCCGCTCGACCTTGCGCATCAGGAGGTCGAACAGGTAGGCGACCACGCCGATGACGATGATGCCCATCACGACGATGTCGGTGCGCAGGAAATTCGACGCGTTGAGCACCATCTGGCCCAGGCCGACGTGCGCGGCGACCATCTCGGCCGCGACCAGCGTCGTCCAGCCGAAGCCGATCGCGATGCGCATGCCCACGAGGATCTCGGGCATCGCGGAGGGCAGGATCACGTAGCGGATCACCTGCCAGTAGCTCGCGCCCATCGAGTAGGCGGCGTGGATCTGCTCCTGCGAGGCGCTCTTCATGCCCGAACGCGCGGCGAGCGCGAGCGGCGCGAAGCACGCGAGGTAGATCAGCAGGATCTTGGGCATCTCGTCGATGCCGAACCAGATGATGATCAGCGGGAGGTAGGACAGCGGCGGCAGCGGCCGGTAGAACTCGATCGGGGGGTCGAAGATGCCGCGGGCGACCCGCGACATGCCCATCGCGATGCCCACCGGGATCGCCGTCAGGCAGGCGAGCACGAACGCCGAGAACACGCGGAACATGCTCGCGACGAAGTGGTCCCAGAGCGGTTTGTCGTTCGCGGCCCCGGTCAGGTAGTCGACGAACTGCTCGAACACCGTCGCCGGCTTGGGCAGGAACAGCGGCTTGATCCAGCCGAAGTGGGTGACGACGAACCAGGCGACGAAGAGCGAGACGATGGTCACGACGCTGATCGTCAGCGCGGAGCCCTCGCCGGGCGTCCGGTACGCCGACGTGTTCGGCGCGATCGCGGGGACCGCGTCGGGCGCGGGCACCGGCGCGGCGGCGGGCGGCTCGGGTGCGTCAGGCATCGGACGCCTCGCGCTGGTGGATGATCGACAGCACCTCCTCGCGCAGGGTGATGAACGCCGGATCGCTCTTGATCGCGCGGGCGTTGCGGCTCTCGAGGAAGCGCCGCGAGAACGGCAGGTCGTCGTAGCGATGGGTGATCCGGCCCGGCGAAGGACTCATCACGATCAGCCGGGTCGAGATGAACAACGCCTCCTCGACGGAGTGGGTGATGAAGAACACCATCTTGCGCGACTTGGCCCACACGTCGATCAGGATCTCCTGGACCTGCTCGCGGGTGAACGCGTCGAGCGCGCCCATCGGCTCGTCCATCAGCAGGACCTCCGGGTCGTTCGCGAGCGCGCGCGCGATGCCCACGCGCTGCTGCATGCCGCCGGACAGCTCGTAGATCGCTCGGTCGCCGAATTTCTCGAGCCCGACCAGCGCGAGCTTCCCGTCGGCGATCCGCCGCCGCTCGGCCGGTGCCACGCCACGCATCCGCAGCCCCAGCGCGACGTTCTCGCGGACGGTGAGCCACGGCATCAGCGCGTGCTTCTGGAAGACCACGCCGCGTTCGGCGCCTGGGCCCGCGACCGCGCGTCCGTCGAGGAGGATCGATCCCGACGATGGCGCGAGGAAACCGGCGATGACGTTGAGCAGCGTCGTCTTGCCGCAGCCCGATGCGCCCAGCGCGACGACGAAATCGCCGTCGCGCACCTCGAGGTCGACGTGCGACAACGCGGAGAGGACGCCGTCCTTGACCGCGTAGTTCACCGAGACGTCGCGGATCGCGAGGTCGGCCATGGCGGCGAGGCGCGCAGGGACGAAAAAGGGGCGGACCCGGACCGGGCCGCCCCTTCGACGCGCCGGGCGATTACTTGCCCAGCGCCTTCCGGATGTACTCGGTCGTCACGAACGCGCCGTAGTCAGGCTTGAGTTCGCTGATCCGGCCCTGCTCCTTGAGGAAGGCGGCCGTGTCCTTCATCGCCTTGGCGGCGCCGCCGCCGAGCCACTTCGGGCCGAGTTGCTCCTCGGCGGTGGGGAACGTGTAGAGCGCGAGCGTGGCGGGCACGTCCTTGACTTCGGCCTTGGTCCACTTGGCGATGGCCTTCGCCTGCGGCGAATTGACGTTCCACTTCGCCTTGTTGGCGCGGTACTCGGCGTCGGCCTTCGCGAGCGCCTTCACGAGCGCGACCATGAACGCCTGGTTCTCCGACGCCCACTTCTTGTTGACGATGATTCCGTCGAAGGTCGGATAGCCGAGCTTGCCGATCGCCGTCGAGTCCGCCAGCACCGTGCCGTTGCCCTTGATCTTGGACAGCACCGGATCCCAGATGAACGCCGCATCGAGGTCGCCTCGCTCCCAGGCGGCGCCGATCTCCGGCGGACGCAGGTTCAGGATGTTGACGTCCTTCGGGTTCACGCCGTTGTGCTGGAGCGCGGCGAGCAGCTGGTAATGCGCCGTCGACACGAACGGTACGCCGACCTTCTTGCCTTTCAGGTCCTTGATCGAATTGACGCCGCCGCCCTTGCGCGCGATCAGCGCCTCGGCGGCCGCGATGTCGTCGAGGATCCAGAAAAGCTGGATGTCCTGTCCCTGGCTCGCAGCGGCGGTGATCGGCGAGCTGCCCGCCTCGCCGATGTGGACGTCGCCCGAGGCCATCGCCTTGATCACGTCGCCGCCACCACCGAACATCCGCCAGTTGATCTTGTAGCCGGTGGCCTTCTCGAGTTCGCCGGATTCCATCACCGTGCGCAGCGGCACGATCATGTCCTGGTGGGCGAACGTGACCGACTTCTGGGCGGACGCGGGCGCCGCGGCGAGGGCGGCGAGCGCGAGCAATGCGGCAATTCGCTTCATCGGGGAACTCCTCGTTCGATCGGGATGGCGGGTGGGACTGCTTCGGGTGTCGCGGAGGTGAAGGCGGGGCGGGGTCTAGAGCGAGCCGATGGTCTTGCGCAGGATCTCGGCGATCAGGTCGATGTGCGACTTCTCGCTGACGAGCGGCGGCGCGATGATCGCCGCGTCCCCGGTCGTCTTGAGGTGCAGGCCGTTGTCGAACAGCTTCTTCTGCAGCAGATGGCCGCGCTTGCCGGGACCGCCGTCGGGTGCCACGTCGATCGCGGCCATCATGCCGTAGCCGCGGATGTCGGTGACCAGCGGCAGGTCCTTGAGCGAGTAGATCGCGTCGAGGAAGTACGGCGAGAGTTCGCGGGCGCGATCGAAGAGGTTCTCCTTGCGGTAGACGTCGAGGGTCGCGAGCCCGGCCGCGCACGCGGCCGGATGGCCGGAGTAGGTGTAGCCGTGGAAGAACTCGATCGCGCCTTCCGGCGCGGCGGCCATCACCGTGTCGTGGATGCGCTCGGACGCCGCGACCACGCCCATCGGCTGCGCACCGTTGGTCACGCCCTTGGCCATCGTCATCAGGTCCGGCGTCACGCCGAACGCCTGCGCCGCGAACGCGTGGCCGGTGCGCCCCCAGCCGGTGATCACCTCGTCGAACACGAGCAGGATCCCGTGCTGGTCGCAGATCTCGCGCAGGCGCTTCAGGTACCCCTTCGGCGGGACCAGGCAGCCGGTGGACCCGGCGATCGGCTCGACGAAGCACGCGGCGATGTTCTCGGGCCCGACCATCGCGGCGATGCGCTGCAGGTCGTCGGCCAGGTCGGCGCCGTGCGCGCCCTCGCCGCGCGTGAAGTAGTTCTCCTTGACGTGCGTGTGGCGCATGTGGAAGAAGCCCGGCATGCCGTTGCCGAACTTGCGCCGGTTGTTCGCGAGGCCCGACAGCGAGACGCCGCCGAAGTTGACGCCGTGGTAGGCGCGGTCGCGCGAGACGAACACGTTGCGCCCGCCCTGCCCGCGCGCCTGGTGGTAGGCCAGCGCCATCTTCAGCGCGCTCTCGACCGCTTCGGACCCGGAGTTGGCGTAGAAGACGCGGTTGAGATCACCGGGCGTGAACTCGGCGATCTTCGTGGCGAGTTCGAACTGCTTCGGATGACCGCGCAGGAACGGCGCGGCGAAGTCGAGTTCGGCGAGCTGCCGTCCGACCGCCTCGGCGATCTCCGGACGTCCGTGCCCGAGCGCGCAGCAGAAGAGCCCCGACGAGGCGTCGATGATCCTGTCGCCGCGCTCGTTCCAGAGCCAGACGCCCTCGCCGCGGACGATCATCTTCGGATCGGACTTGAAGTCGCGGTTGGGGGTGAACGGCATCCAGTACTCGTCGAGCGAGATGCGCTGCGACGGGACGCGGTCCTTCAGCGTGAATTCGGCGTGGCCCATGGCGTTCTCCGGAATCGGTGCGCCGGGCCCGGAAACCGGGCTGCCGGCGAGGGGACTAATGGTACGCTCTTGTAGCCATCCCGCCCGGTCCGCCGTAGAGCCAGTTGGCCGCCGCCGTTGAGGCCAGCCGGCACGCCGGAAGGCCGGCTCTCCGACCTCCGTCCCAGGACGCCATGACGAGCCGCACCGACGCCTCGATGTGGAATCAGCTGATCCCCTTGTCCTTCGAGGGGCGGATGAGTCTCCAGGCCCAGATCCGAGAGATGCTGGTCGGCGCGATCCTCGACGGGCGCGTCCCGCTCGGAGTCGCACTGCCGTCGACACGCGAGCTCTCCTCGCAGCTGGGAGTGGCGCGCAACACCGTCGCACTCGCCTACGAGCTCCTGGTCGACGAGGGGTGGCTCGTCACCCGCAACCGCAGCGGGCATTTCGTCAACCCGGAGATGGCGTCGCGGCGGCCGGTCGCGCCGGCGGCGCCCCTGGGCTCCGCACTGCCGCAAACCGACTGGGCGCCGCGGATACACTCGTCGGTCGCGCGGCAGCGCAACATCGTCAAGCCCCGCGACTGGCAGCGCTATCCGTACCCGTTTCTCTACGGTCAGATCGATCCGTCGTTGCTGCCGATTCCCGGCTGGCGCGAGTGCAGCATCCAGGCACTGACCGGCGCCGAGGCGCGCGGCTGGGCCGGCGACCTGATCGACGGCGACGACACGCTCCTGGTCGAGCAGATCCAGACCCGGGTCTTGCCGCGCCGCGGCATCTGGGCCAGCGCCGACGAGATCCTCGTCACCGTCGGCGCGCAGCACGCGCTGTTCCTGCTCGCGACACTGCTCGTCGGTCCGGCCACCACGGTCGGCATCGAGGATCCCGGCTACCCGGACGCCCGCAACATCCTCGCGGCGCGCACGCCGACGGTCGTGGCGCTGCCGCTCGACGACGCCGGGCTCGCGCTCTCCCCGGGTCTCGACGCCTGCGAGTACGTCGTGCTGACGCCGCCGCACCAGTGTCCGACCAACGTCACGATGCCGCTCGCGCGACGCGTGGCGCTCCTCGAATGGGCGCGGTCGCGCGACCGGGTGCTGATCGAGGACGACTACGAGATGGAGCTCGACGTCGACGGACGCGCGCAGCCGGCGTTGAAGAGCCTCGACCGCACCGGGCGCGTCGTCTACGTCGGCAGCCTGTCGAAGACGCTCGCCCCCGGCATCCGGCTCGGCTACATCGTCGCGCACCGCGACCTCGTCCGTGAAGCGCGCGCGCTCAGGCGCCTGATGCTGCGCCATCCGGCGGCGAACAACGCGCGATCGGCCGGACTGTTCCTGGCGATGGGCTATCACGATTCGCACCTGCGGCGGCTGCGGCAGGCGCACGCGGAACGCGGCGCCGCGCTCGCGGCCGCGCTCGCGCGCCACCTGCCGGAGGTCGGCGTCGTGACGTCGCCGGGCGCGTCGTCTTCGTGGCTCCGGTTTCCCGACGACGTCGACGTGCGCTCGCTCGCTGCCGCGGCCGCGGACCGCGGCGTTCTGATCGAGCCGGGCGACGTGTTCTTCGCCGGCGACCGGCCGCCGCGCCATTATGCGCGGCTCGGCTTCTCTTCGATCGCGACCGAGCGCATCGAGCCGGGCATCGCGGCGCTTGCGGCCGCGCGACGCGGTCTTCCAGCCAGGCGCGCCGTCGACGGGGCGATGCGCAACGAACTCCCGGAGGCCCCGTGCGCAGGAGAATCCGCGTGATCAAAGCGGCAGTGTTCCGATGTGTTCTCGCCGGGCTCGCCGCTGCGGGCATCGCCGGCGCCGCGCTCGCGGAGGTGAAGGCCTCCCAGCCGGACGCCTTCCAGATCCTCTTCATCGAACGGGTCTCGGCGCCGCCGCCGGCGGTCTACGCGGCGATCGGGCAGGTCGAACGCTGGTGGTCCGCCGAGCACACCTATTCCGGCGATGCGATGAACCTCTCGCTCGTGATGCATCCGGGGGGTGCTTCTGCGAGCGCTGGAAGGACGGCGCGGTCGAGCACGGCCGCACGATCATGCTGATGCGCGACCAGGTCGTGCGGCTCGCGGCGGCGTTGGGTCCGCTGCAGAACAAGGCGGTGACCGGGGTGCTCACGTTCCTCCTGAAGGCGGAGGAGGGCGGCACGACGCTCACCGCCGGCTACCGCGTGAACGGTTCGGGCGCGAGCGCCCTCGACAAGGACGCGGTCGCGGTCGACGGCGTGCTCGCGATCCAGGTGCAGCGCCTCAAGCGCTACGTCGAGACCGGCAGGGCGGCACCGTAGGCTCCGGGGCGGGCCGGATCGGCCGTGCCGCCCCGGACTGACCCCAGCTTGCCGCTGGGTTTGGCCCTAGCATCGGCGGCCGCCGTAGGGTAGGGTGCGCGCCAACCACAACGGCGGGCGGCCCGCCCCGGAGACCGGCATGCTGATCGGCGTACCCAAGGAGATCAAGGTCCTCGAGAACCGCGTGGGCATGACGCCCGCGTCGGTCCGCGAGCTCGTCCACCACGGTCACCGCGCGATGGTCGAGCGCAACGCCGGACAGGGGATCGGCGCGTCGGACGACGACTACGCGCGCGCCGGTGCGACCATCGTCCCGACCGCGGCGGAGGTGTTCGCCAAGGCCGAGATGATCGTGAAGGTCAAGGAGCCGCAGGCGTCCGAGCGCCGGATGCTCAGGCCCGGCCAGATCCTGTTCACGTACCTGCATCTCGCGCCCGACCCCGAGCAGACCAAGGACCTGGTCGCCGGCGGGGCCGTGTGCATCGCCTACGAGACGGTGACCTCGTCGACCGGCGGGCTGCCGCTGCTCGCGCCGATGTCCGAGGTGGCCGGCCGGATGGCGGTGCAGGCCGGTGCGTACTATCTCGAGAAAGCGCACGGCGGCAAGGGCATCCTCCTGGGCGGCGTGCCCGGTGTCGAGCCGGCGAAGGTCGTCGTGCTGGGCGGCGGCGTCGTCGGTACGCACGCGATCACCGTGGCGCTCGGCATGGAAGCCGACGTCTGGGTGATCGATCGCAACGTCGAGGCGCTGCGCCGGCTGTGGGCGCAGTTCGGGCCGGCGCTCAACACCGTGTTCTCGACGCGCGACGCGATCGAGCGGCACGTGGAGATCGCGGACCTGGTGATCGGCGGCGTGCTGATCCCCGGCGCGTCGGCGCCCAAGCTCGTCACCCACGACATGATCCGGAAGATGGGCGCGGGCTCGGTCGTCGTCGACGTCGCGATCGACCAGGGCGGCTGCTTCGAGACCTCGAAGCCGACGACGCACGCCGAGCCGGTCTACACCGTCGACGGCGTCACCCACTACTGTGTGGCGAACATGCCCGGCGGCGTGCCGCGCACGTCGACCTACGCGCTCAACAACGCGACGCTGCCGTTCGTCCTCGCGCTCGCCGACAAGGGCTGGAAGAAGGCGCTCGCCGACGACGTCCACCTGCGCAACGGCCTCAACGTCGCGCTCGGCAAGGTCACCTGCCGGCCGGTCGCCGATGTGCAGGGCTACCGGTATGTCGAGGCGACGCAAGTGATCGCCTGACGGCGCCATGGCCGGCGGCGTGCCCCGGGGTCTTGCCGCAGCCTGGCCGCTCGCCGCGCCGCTCGCCGCGATCGCGATCCTGGCGGCGGCGATCGCGGCCCCGCCGGGTGGCGCGGTCGTCGCGGTCGTCGCGCTGGCGCTGGTCGCGGCGACCGTCGCGTCGGTCCACCACGCGGAACTGATCGCGCTCCGGCTCGGCGAGCCGTTCGGAACCCTGGTGCTGGCGCTCGCGGTCACCGCGATCGAGGTCTCGCTGATCGTCTCGATGATGCTCGCCGGCGGCGCGGACGCGTCGAAGCTCGCGCGCGACACGATCTACGCGACCGTGATGATCGTCTCGAGCGGCGTGGTCGGTCTGTGCATCCTGCTCGGGGCGTTGCGCCATCGCGAGCAGTCGTTCCGGATCGAAGGCGCGGGGCCGGCGATGGCGGCGCTCGCGACGCTCGCCGTGCTCTCGCTGATCCTCCCCAACACCACGACCAGCGCACCGGGCCCGCGCTACAGCGATCCGCAGCTCGTGTTCGTGGCGGTCGCCTCGCTGGCGCTGTGGTGCGTGTTCGTGTTCTTCCAGACGGTGCGCCACCGCGACTATTTCCTCCCGGTGGGGCCGGCGGCCGACGAGGACCGGCACGCGGCGCGTCCGTCGGCCGGCATGGCCTGGGCGAGCCTCGGACTGCTGGTCGTGTCGCTGGTGGCCGTCGTCGGGCTGGCCAAGGTGCTGTCGCCCTCGCTCGAGGCGCTGGTGCGGGCCGCGGGCGCGCCGCCGTCGGTGATCGGCATCGCGATCGCGCTGCTGGTGCTGATGCCCGAGACGGTCGCCGCCGTGCGAGCCGCGCTGGCGAACCGCCTGCAGACCAGCATCAATCTGGCGGTCGGTTCCGGTCTGGCGACCATCGGGCTCACCGTGCCGGCGGTCGTCGCGGTGTGCATCGTCCTCGACCTCGACCTCGTGCTCGGGCTGCCGCCGAAGGAGACGGTGCTGCTCGCGCTCGCGATCGCGATCAACGCGTACTCGATCGGATCGAGTCGCACGAACATGATGCAGGGCGCGGTGCAACTCGTGGTCTTCGCCGCGTTCCTGTTCCTGTCGTTCGTTCCCTGAGCAGGCTACGCGGCCCCGCGCAGGTGGAGCGCGACGATCGTCGTCGCATCGTATGATCGGGCCATGACCTTCGATACGATCATCGTCGGCGCCGGCTCCGCCGGTTGCGCGCTCGCCGGCCGGCTGTCCGAGGATCCTTCGCGGACGGTGCTGCTCGTCGAGGCCGGGCGCCACGACGGCGGCTTCTGGAGCCGGTTGCCGCTGGGCGTCGGCAGGATCCTCAACGATCCCGACCGCACCTGGCTCGTGCGCACCGAGCCGTCGCCCGCCACCGACGACATCCCGCGCGACTGGGTGAGCGGGCGCTGCCTGGGCGGCTCGAGCGCGGTCAACGGGCTGCTCTACGTGCGCGGGCATCCGGAACGCTACGACGCGTGGGCGCGCCGGAGCGGCGCGCCATGGTCGTACGGCGACTGCCTGCCGCACTTCCGCGCGATCGAGGATTGGCGCGGCCCGCCGGGGCCCGAACGCGGCCGCGGCGGACCGATCGCGGTGACACCGGCCGATCCCGAGCCGGTCTCCGAGCGCTTTCTCGCCGCATGCGCAGCGCTCGGATACGCCCGGAGCGCGGATTACAACGCGGTGGCCGGCATCGGGGCGAGCTACCTGCAGTTGTCGACCCGGGACGGCTGGCGCTGCGATGCCGCCCGCGGCTACCTCGGGCCGGCACGCGGGAGGCCGAACCTGACGGTGCTGCGCGGGGCGAGCGCCGAGCGCGTGGTCGTCGAGGGCGGGCGCGCCCGCGGCGTGGTCGCGCGGGTCGACGGCGTCGAGCGCGCCTACGACGCGCGCCGCGAGGTCGTGCTCTCCGCCGGCGCGGTCCGCAGCCCCCAGCTCCTCGAACTCTCCGGCATCGGCCGGCCCGACGCGCTCGAGCGCGCCGGAATCGCGGCGCTCGTGCCCAACGCGCACGTGGGCGAGCACCTGCAGGATCACCTCATGGTGCGCCTCTGCTTCCGCACGTCGCTGCCGGACACGGTCAACGGGATGCTCGCATCGTACCGGCGGCTCGTCGGCGAGGTCCTGCGCTACGCGTTCACGCGGCGCGGCCAGTTCTCGAGCGCATCGCTCAAGTCGACTCTGTACGCGGCGAGCGATCCGGCGCGCCCGTCGCCGGACTTGCGCATCCAGGTCGCGCTGGTGAGCGCGATCAACCGGATCCCGAAGGCGATCCGCGAAGGACTCGATCCGGGCTCGGCTTTCCAGATCGGCGTCTACGGCCTCTCTCCCGAGTCGAGCGGCCACGTCCACGTGGCGACCGGCTCGCCGTCCGATCCGCCGCGCGTGCAGCCCAACTACCTCGCCGAGCCCGCGGACCGAACGGTCCTCCTCGCGGGACTCAGGCTCGCGCGACGGATCGCGGCGACCGCGCCGCTCGCGCAGGCGATCGAAGGCGAGATCCGACCGGGCGTCGCGTGCGCCACGGACGACGACCTGCTCGCCTACGCGCGCAGGACCGGCCAGACCTGCTGGCACCCGATCGGAACCTGCCGGATGGGAGCACCCGGGGACGGCGTCGTCGACGGCGAGTGCCGCGTCCACGGCGTCGGGGGCCTGCGCGTGGTCGACGCGTCGGTCTTCCCGTTGATGACGAGCAGCAACACCAACGCGCCGACGATCATGCTGGCCGACAGGGTCGCGCGCGCGATGCGCTGACGACCGGCGTGTCGCGCGCGTTCGAGCGCGGTCTCGCCGGCCGCGTCAGTCGCGCAGCGCCGCCGGCAGCCAGAGCGCGATCTGGGGGAAGAACAGCACGAGCAGCAGTCCGACGACCTGCAGGACCATGAACTGCATCATGCCCTTGTAGATGTCGGAGAGGTCCCACTCGGGGACCACGCCCTTGAGGAAATACGCGGAGAGCGCGACCGGCGGCGACAGCCACGCGGTCTGCAGGCAGACGGCGACCAGCGTGCAGAACCAGACGATGTCGATGCCGAGTTTCCGGACCAGCGGCAGGAGGATCGGCACGACGATCAGCACGATCGGCACCCATTCGAGCGGCCAGCCGAGCACGAAGATGATCGCGAGGATCAGGAGCAGCATGACCGTCGGCGGCAGGTCCAGCCCGAGCAGCGATTCGGCGATCAGCGAAGCGCTGCCCATCCGCGAGAACACCGCGCCGAAGTAGTTCGACGCCGCGACCAGCAGCAGGATCATGCAGGAGGTCAGCAGCGTCGAGTACACGGCCGAGCGGAATCCCGCCCAGGTCATCTTCCGGTACGCGAGCGTGAGGAGCAGCGTCGCGAACGCGCCGACGGCGCCGGCGTCGGTCGGCGTCGCGATGCCGGCGAGGATCACGCCGAGCGTCGCGAAAACGACGACGAAGACCGGGACGATGCCCACGACGAGTTCCCTGACGATCACGCCGACCGAGGCGGCTCGCTCCTCCGGCGGCAGCGCGGGTCCCAGCGCCGGATTCAGATAGCTGCGGACCAGTGTGTAGGCGATGTAGAGGCCCGACAACAGCAGCCCCGGGAACACGGCCGCGGCGAACAGATCGGTGGCCGGCACGCCCACGACCGGCCCCATGACGATCAGCATCACCGACGGCGGGATCAGGATGCCGAGCGTGCCGCCGGCGGTGATCGTGCCCGCCGACATCCGGATGTCGTAGCCGGAACGCTTCATCGCCGGTGCGGCCATCACGCCCAGCAACGTCACCGACGAGCCGACGATGCCGGTCGCCGCCGCGAAGATCGTCGCGGTCAGCAGGACCGCGAGGTAGAGCGACCCACGCACGCCGCCGAGGGCGAGCTGGACGCCGCGGAACAGCCGCTCCATCAATCCCGACTGTTCGAGCAGGTACCCCATGAACAGGAAGAAGGGCACCGACGCGAGCGTCGGGTCGCGCATGACCGAGAACACCTGCAGCGTCATCAGGTGCAGCGCGAGCGGACCCAGCGCGAGCCAGCCGCCGATCGCACCGACCGCGATCAGCGTGAAGGCGATCGGGAAGCCGATGAAGATCGCCGCGAACAGCACGCCGAGCAGCAACAGTCCGAGCCACTCGGTGCTCATGTCGAGACCTCGCCATCGCCGGGCCGGGCGACGCCGGCCGGAGGCGAGTCGGCCGCACCGCCGCCGCCCGCGCCGAACGCGCGCGGCCAGGCGCGCAGGCATTCCGCCGCGCCCTGGAGGACGAGCAGGACGGCGGTCGCCGGGATCACGAACTTGAAGGGCCAGACGATGGGCAGCCACGGACTCGTCACGATCCGCTCGTTCTGGCCGAACGATTTCCAGAAATACTCGGCGCCGAGCCAGGCGAACACGACCAGCGCCGGGACGAAGAAGACCGCGTAGCAGGCGAGATCGACGCGTGCCTTCGTGCGGTCGGACCAGCCGGAGTAGTAGGTGTCGGTGCGGATGTGTCCGCCGCGCTGCAGCGTCCACGCGGACCCGAGCATGAAGAACGTCCCGTAGAGCATGAACGTCATGTCGTACGCCCAGACGGTCGGCGCGTTGAAGAAATAGCGCGCGACGACCTCCCAGACCAGCGAGAGCACCATCGGCAGGATCAGCCACGCGATCGCCTTGCCGACGAAGCGCGTCAGCGCGTCGATCGCATCGGCGAGGCGGACGGCGGTGCCGCGGTCGGCCATCGGCGTCTCGTACGGAGTGAGTGAGGTCGGCCCCGCCGCGCGCGACCGGCGCGCGACGGGGGCGGGAGCGAACGGTCCGGCGGGTGGACGCGGGGTCCGCCGCCGGACGGCGGATCAGCGGGGCGGTGAGGCGAGCGCCGCGTTGCCGAGGTTCGAGTACAGGTCGAGGATCTTGGTCCAGTACGGAACCACGGTCTTCGCGAAGGTGCGCTGCGAGTCGAGTACCTGCCTGAAATAGGCGTCCTTCGCCGCGTAGCGGTCCAGCACGACGGTGGTCGCGCGGACGAACGCGGGGAAGAAGTCCTTCGGCGTGTCGTGGATCTGGACCTTGAAGTCGTTGCGCAGCTTCACGATCGCCTGCGCGTTCCGGTACACGTTGTACGTGTAGGTCTCGGTCATCGACGCCATCGCCGCCGTGCGGATGATCTCCTGCAGGTCGGGGGAGAGCTTGTTCCACACGGCCTTGTTGATCAGCACCTCGCCGATGTCGGTCGACTGGTGCAGGCCCTGCAGGTAGTAGTGCTTCCAGA
>JADZDA010000270.1 GCA_020851255.1 Burkholderiales bacterium
AAGCTCACGTCGGCGCTGGTCGAGCGCCTCGACCGGATGCCGACCTCCGGCGTCTCCGAGATGGTCGCGATGGAGTACGCGACGGCGCTGCTGCTCGCCGAGAGCGCGTTCGAGAACTTCACGACGCTCGCGCCGGATTTCCCGCGGCAGGTCGACGCGATGCTGGCGCGGCTCGACGCGGCGCGGACCGGGCGGCCGAGCGCGGGCGGCGGCGCGCCGGCGCTCGACGAAATGAGCAAGCGTGCGCAGGAGCGCGTGCTGGTGGCGCAGGTCGGCCGCGAGATCCAGGCGAACCTGCGTCACATGGAGCAGGTGCTCGACGCGTTCTTCCGCGACAACGGCAAGCGCGCCGAGCTCGCGTCGCTGACCCGCGACAGCCATCAGATCCGCGGCGCGCTCACGATACTGGGGCTCGACGACGCCGAGCGGCTGCTCGCCTCCTGCCAGGAGCAGGTCGAGCGCTACGCCGATCCCGCGACCGAGGTGTCCAACGACGACCTCGAGAGCCTCGCCGAGGCGCTGTCCGGTCTCGGCTTCTACATCGAGGCGGTCGAGCAGCAGCGACCCGACCGGGAACGGCTCATCGCGCCGCTGATCGCGAAGCGGCTGGGCTCCGCGCCGGTCGCCAGGACCGACGACCAGGAATCCGTGGAAGCGTCGGTCGCGCGGTTGCGCGCCGGGCTGCCGGCGCTGGTCGCCCAGGCCCACGCGGCGAAGTCCGACGCCGCCGGACGCGATTCGCTCCGTGCGAAGCTCGCCGGGCTGCGCGACGACGCCGAGCTGATCGGCGACGAGACGCTGGTCGCCCAGGCGGACGCGGCGCTCCAGGACCTCGAACGCGGCGGGACCGACGCGCTCGCGAAGACCGCGGCGGCGATCGCCGACACCGGCGGCGCACCGGCGCCGGCGATCTCCGACGAGACGCAGCGGCTCCTGAGCACCGAGGCCCATGCGCTGGATGCCGAACTGCTCGAGATCTACCTGACCGAGGCCGCCGAAGTCCTCGACACGATCGACGACCACCTGAAGTCGCTCGACGAGAACCCCGGCGACCGCGAGGCGCTGCGCACGATCCGGCGCGGGTTCCACACGCTCAAGGGTTCCGGCCGGATGGTGGGGCTCACCGAGCTGGGCGAACTCGCGTGGGGTGTGGAGCGCGTGCACAACCGGCTGCTCGACGAGGAGCGTCCGGTCGTGCCGGCGGTCCGCGAGCTCGTCCGTGTCGCGCTCGCGAGCTTCCGCGGCTGGGTCGACGAGCTGAAGTCTCGCGGCGCGGTCGCCGCGGACGCCCGCGCGCTGGAGGCGGCGATCGCCGCGGTCGAGGCGACCTTCCCGGGCGAAGCGCACGCGGCGCCGTCGCCCGCGCCCGTCGCCCCGCGCGCCCCGGCGCCGCCGGCACTCGATTCCGAGGTCATCGACATCGACGTTCCCGCGGTCGGGTTCGCCGAGGGAGCGCGGACATCCTCGCCGGCGGACAGCGACTTCGATCTGCCCGAGGTCGGGGCGTCGGCCTCCGGTGTCAGTGTCGAGGTCGTCGACCTGGACTCGCCGCCGTCCGACGGCGGCCGGCCGTCCGGGCCGCCGCACTTGAAGCTCGTCGCTGACAATTCGTTCCACGTTCCGGCCGCGGGATCGGAGGCGCCGTCGGCCGCCGCGGTCCCGCCGGTCGTGCCCATCGCGTCGCCCGCGCAGTCCGGGAGGCCGTCCGACGACATCGACGTCGGCGGTGTCACGATCTCGGCGTCGCTGCACCGGATACTCGTCGACGAGGCGGCCACGCTGCTCGCGACGCTGGACCACGAGCTCGCGCTGCTGCAGTTCGATCCCGGCGCGGCACCGTCGCAGGCGATGATCCGCGCCGCGCACACGCTGTGCGGCATACACCGCACCGGAGGATTCCCCCTCGTCGCCGAGCTCGCCAAGACGCTGGAGCTCGCGCTGCTCGCGCTCGAGCACGCGGGACCTCCGCTGCCGGGCGGGGCGCAGCCGTCGATCGCGCGCGCCGTCGCGTCGTTGCGCACGCTGGCGAGCCGGGTACGCACCGCCGAGACCTTCGACGCGCACGATCGCGGCGAGGCGCGCGCCGCCGGCGAGGAGCTCGAGCAGCTGAGGCTGGGCGCCGAGGCGTCGGGCGCGGACGCCGAGACGCGCGCCGCCCTGGCGGCCGAGGCCGAGGACGACGCCGACGGCGGCGCCGCGCACGGCCGATCCGGGGAGACCGGACGCGCTGTCGCTGGCGGGCTCCCGCCCGGGGAGCGGGCATCGCCAGGGGAGCCCGACTCTGCGAACGACATCGCGCTTCCTGGGCCGTTCGCCGATCCGCTCGAAGGCGTCCGTGACACCATCGACGCGGACGTGCTGCCGATCTTCCTCGACGAGGCCGCGGTGCTGTTTCCGCAGGCCGGCGACCAGTTGCGCGCCTGGCGGCGCAACCCGTCGGACGGCAACGCCCCGGCGGAACTGAAGCGGACGCTGCACACGTTCAAGGGCAGCGCGCGGATGGCCGGCGCGATGCGCGTGGGAGAACTCGCGCACCGGATGGAATCGCGGCTGCCCGGCGAGGAATTGCCCGAGGCCATCGAGGCGGCGCTGTTCGAAGTGCTCGACGCGGACCTCGACGACATCGCGTTCCTGCTCGACGAGATCAAGGCCGGTCGCGTCGACGTCGAGCTGCCGTGGGTGGCACGCGCCCGGGCCGCGGAACTGGCCGAGCGATCGGTGCCCGTCGTGCCGATGGCCGACGAAGAACCGGCGCCCGCGCCCACGCCGGTACCTTCACCCGAGCCGGCGACGGTGCAATCCGCGATCGCGGCCGACGCGACACCGGATTTCGTCGCCGAGGCGCCGCCCGAGGCTCCGGTTTCCACCGCGCCGGCATCCGACGTCGCGGCGGAGGCCCCGCCGCTGGCGGTCGCGGCCGGGGAGTCCCGCGAGCCGCCGTCCTTCGTCGCGCCGGTGTCGCCGGTCGAACCGGCGATCGCCGCGCCGGTGCTCGCCGCCGTCGCCGCGCCGGCTCCCGCCGTGCCGCCGGCGATCGAGCCGGCCGAGGCCGATGCGGCGTCGCGCGCGATGCTGCGCGTGCGCGCGGATTTGATCGACCGGATCGCCAACGAGGCCGGCGAGGTGACGATCGCGCGCGGACGCGTCGAGGGCGAGTTGCGCACGCTCAAGTCGAACCTGCTCGAACTGACCTCGAGCGTGATCCGGCTGCGGACCCAGGTCCGCGAGATCGAGATCCAGGCCGAGTCGCAGATCCAGTCGCGGATGAGCGCGGTCGCCGAGGCCCACGAGGGGTTCGACCCGCTCGAGTTCGACCGCTACACCCGCTTCCAGGAGCTCACGCGGTCGCTGGCCGAGGGCGTCAACGACGTCTCGACCGTCCAGCAGTCGCTGCTCAAGAACCTCGACGACGCGCAGGCCGCGCTGCTCGCCCAGGCGCGGTTGTCGCGCGACGTCCAGCAGCGGTTGTTCTCGATCCGGACGGTGCCGTTCTCGAGCCTGTCCGAACGGCTCTACCGGATCGTGCGCGCGACCGCCCGCGAGCTCGACAAGCGGGCGAATCTCGAGATCGCCGGCGGGCAGGCCGAGCTCGACCGTTCGGTGCTTGAACGGCTGGCGGGTCCGCTCGAACACCTGCTGCGCAACGCGCTCGACCACGGGATCGAGCCGCCCGCGGCGCGGCTCGCCGCGGGCAAGCCGGAAATCGGCGAGATCACCATCGGCGTGCGCCAGGCCGGGAACGAGATCGCGATCCAGATCGCCGACGACGGCGGCGGAATCAACCTGGACCGAGTGCGCGAGCGGGCCGCCGCGATGGGCGTCTTCCCCGCGGGCGCGCATCCGACGCCGGCGCAACTCATCGACTGCGTGTTCCGGCCGGGTTTCTCGACCGCGTCGAAGGTCACGCAGATCTCCGGGCGCGGCGTCGGCATGGACGTCGTGCGCACCGAGATCGCCGCGCTGGGCGGGCGCGTCGACGCGACGTCCGAGCCGGGCCGCGGGACGACGTTCACGCTGTCGCTGCCGCTGACGCTCGCCGTCGCGCAGGTCGTCCTCGTGCGCGCGGGCGGGCGGCTGTGGGCGCTCCCGGCGCCGCTGGTCCAGCAGGTGCAGCAGGTCAAGTCCGACGTGCTGCTCAAGCATTACGTCGGCCGGGAGATCGAGTGGCAGGGAGCGCGTTACGCGTTCCACTACCTGCCGCGACTCCTGGGCGACAACCAGCCTCCGCCGGATGCCGGCCGCCACAACGCGGTGCTGCTGCTCAAGTCCGGGCAGGCGCGCGTCGCCGTGCACGTCGACGAGATGGTCGGCAACCAGGAAGTCGTGGTCAAGAACATCGGCCCGCAGCTCGCGCGCGTATCCGGCATCGCCGGGGCCACGGTGCTGGGGACCGGCGAGATCGTGCTGATCATCAACCCGATCCAGCTCGCGCAGCGCGCGGACGTCGAGACGCTCGATCCGGGGGCCGACGACCGCGTCGTGAGGGGACTGCGCCCGCTCGATCGCGCGCCCGCACGGCCGATGGTCCTGGTCGTCGACGATTCGCTGACCGTCCGCAAGATCACGAGCCGGCTGCTCCAGCGGGAAGGGTTCGACGTCGCGACGGCACGCGACGGTCTGGACGCCCTGCAGAGCCTGGGCGAGCAGTTGCCCGACGTCATCCTCCTCGACATCGAGATGCCGAGGATGGACGGCTTCGAATTCACGCGGACCGTCAAGGCCGACCCGAAGCTCGCGCACATCCCGATCGTGATGATCACGTCGCGGACCGCGGAGAAGCACCGCGCGCGGGCGACCGAGCTGGGCGTCGACCTGTACCTCGGCAAGCCGTACCAGGAAGACGAATTGCTGCGGCACCTGCGCGAGATGCTCGCGCTCGCGAGCTGACGCGGGGCGGGCCCGCCGATGGGCGTTCCGCTGCCGCTGCTGCTGCTCCCGGGGCTGCTGTGCGACGGTGAACTGTGGGCCGACCAGGTCGCCGGACTGTCCGACGTCGCCCGGCCGCGTGTCGCGGACCTCACGCGGCATGGCACGATCGGCGCGCTGGCGGCCGACGCGCTCGCCCAGGAGGACGCGCCGCGCTTCGCGCTGGCCGGCCTGTCGATGGGTGGATACGTCGCGTTCGAGATCCTGCGCTGCGCGCCCGAACGCGTCGCGGCGCTCGCGCTGGTCGACACGTCGGCGCGGCCGGACACGCCGGAGGCGACCGATCTCCGCCGCCGGATGATGCGGCTCGCCGAGCAGGATTTCGCGGCGGTGGTCGACGCGCTGACGCCGAAGCTCCTCCATCCGGCGCACGCCGCGGACCCCCGGATCGTGCGCATCGTCCGGGGCATGGCGGCGCGCGTGGGGCCCGAGGCGTTCGCGCGCCAGCAGCGGGCGATCATCGGCCGGCCGGACAGCCGGCCGGATCTCGCGGCGATCCGCTGCCCGACGACCGTCGTGGCCGGTCGCGAGGACGCGCTGATGGGCCCGGAGATCCACGCCGAGACGGCGTCGCGCATCCCGGGCGCGGAGCTCGTCACGATCGACGGCTGCGGCCACCTCGCTTCGATCGAGCGCCCGGCCGAGGTGACCGCCGCGTTGCGCCGACTCCTCCGGCGCGCGACATCGGGTCCGCGCTGACGCCTCGCGGCGCGCGCGAGCGTTCGCGCGGTCCGCGACCGGCGAGCGCCGCGCACCGATCCTCCCGGTAAAGCGCCGGTTGGCGCACCGTCCCGCCGCGGGTTACAGTCGGGGGAATTCCACCGTCGGGAGGAGGACATGGCGAACTACGCCGGCAGCAGCATTCGAACCGTGGCGCTCGTGGGCCACGGCGGCTCGGGCAAGACGACGCTCGCCGAGGCGCTGCTCGCGAAGGCGGGCGCGATCGCCGTCCCGGGCAGCGTCGAGAAGGGAACGACGGTCTCCGACTTCGACCCGCTGGAGAAGCAGTACCTGCACTCGCTGCGTGCGTCGATCCTCCACCTCGACACGCCCGACGCGCGAGTCCACCTGATCGACACGCCGGGTTTCCGGTATTTCATCGGACCGGCGATCGGCGCGCTCGACGGGGTCGAGACGGCGGCGATCGTCGTCAACGCCGCCGCT
>JADZDA010000271.1 GCA_020851255.1 Burkholderiales bacterium
GCGCCAGCAGTGCGACGCCGAAAGCGCGGGCGGCGGCCGGCGACGCCGACAGCGCCATCGCGGCCGCGATCGCCGCGACGATCGCCGCGAACGCCCGCTGGGCGAATTCCGAACGCGGCAGGAAGCGCGTGAGTTCCAGTCGCTCGCCGGCGATCGTCAGCACGAGGAAGGCGATCCAGGCCGGCACCGCCGCCGAAGGCCGTCCGGTCGCCGCCCACACGCCGTTCCCCGCCGCGAGCGCGATCGCGCCGGCCGCGACCGTCGCCGTATGCACCGCCGGCTGGATGCGCACGAAGCGGATCGACGCGATGACGAGCGCGACCGCGCCGGCGGTCATCGCGACCGCGCCCTCCGACGGACGGCCGGCGAACACGCCGATCGCACCGAGGCCCGCGAGCAGCGGCGCCGCGTACGCCCACAGCCTCGCCGTCGCGACCGCACGCTCGAGCGCGATGACGACACCGAAGAATCCGGCGATCATCATCGGCCCGTGGAACGCGGCGAGCGACGCCGCCTTGGCATCGACCGTGACGCCCAGCCGGGCGAGGCCGCTGAAGATCCCGATCAGCAGCGCGACGAATCCGAGCGCGAGCAGAGGGAGCCGCGCCCGCGGAGGAAGATCTCCGGATCCGGTGTCCGCCACCGGGACCGCCCCGGCTATGCGACCGCGCGCGTGAACGCGATCCGCTGCGAAGGAGCGAAGCCCACGTTGTAGAGGAAGCCCAGCAGGCCCAGGTCGCGCGGCGCGACGATGGTCTCGACCCTCTCGATCCTGAGCGCGGCGAGGTTGAGGCAGAGCTGCGAGAAGAGGGCGTGTCCGACGCCGCGGTGGGCGTAGCCCGGATCGACGCCGATCGTGTCGACGATCGCCGTCGGGTCGGTGCGGCCGAAGTCGCCCAGGTCGGCGCGCGCCATCACGAAGCCGACGATCGCACCGTCTCGCCGCGCGGTCAGCGACACGCGCACCCCGCTCTCCGTCATCGCCTCGTCGAGCTTGCGGGCGATGTAGCCGGCGCGGTCGCGGCCGGTGATCACCCGGTCGATGCGCACGATCTCCGGCAGGTCGGCCGGCATCATCGCCCGCACGTCGCAGGTGTCGCGCGCGAGGCGCTCGTAGTCGTTGCCCTCCGGCGCGCCGTAGTCGATCTCGTGGCCGGGGCCGCGCCCCTCCTCCAGAGTCACCGGCCCGTCGGCCGGCGCCTCGATCGCGGTCGCGTCGATCGCCCGCTCGACGATGTGGTCGGGCGCGAGCCGGAAGCCATGCTCCTCGAGCCAGCGCAGCATCGTGTGGTCGTTCCAGCGCGCGGCGGTGCGCAGCTCGCGGGCGCCGCGCGTGGCGGCCTCGGCGGCGAGCGCCTCGAGCAGGCGCCCGCCGACGTTGCGGCCCTTCGCGTCCGCGCGCACGCCGATCACCTCGAGCCGCACGCCGGGTGCGGAGCGGCCGAACTCGCCTTCGAGCACGCGACCGAGGATGTAGCCGGCGAGTCCGTGCGCGTCGTCGACCGCGTACTGGAGGTGCAGGTCGGGCTCGCGCAACGCCGCGGCCAGCCGGCGCTCGAAGTAGGTCCGCCGCGAGCGCCCTTCGACGCGGGCGTCGATCGCGACGACCGCGTCCAGGTCGCTGCGCACGAGCCGTCGGGCCTGGGTCTCGCGGATCGGGGCGATCGTTTCCATCGGATCCTCCTTCGTGGTCGGGCGGGACCGCTCCCGCCCGGGTATTCAGGTCCTACGCCGCCGAATAGGCGAACGCGAGTTCGCGGTCGGTCTCGTCGTCGAGGAGCTCGTCCAGCATCGGGAGCAGCGCCATCGACTCCTTCTGGATGTGCGCGATCTGCCGCTCGACCAGCTCGAGCGCGACCATCCGCATTCTAGTCTGCGCGAACGGGTCGGCGCCCTGCCGGACCGTCTCGAACAACGGCAGCGCCTCGGCGGCGACCTCGCGGATCGCCGCGTGCTCGTCGGCGAGCAGCGCGGCGATGTCGCCTTCGCCGGCGTCGGCGAGCCGGGGGAAGAGTTCGGCCTCCTCGAAATCCAGGTGGCGGCCGATCTCTTCGGACAGATGCCGGACCATCGCTGGCGCGAGCTTCGCCACGGCGTCGCGATCCCGGGTCGCCAGCGCCTGCTCGAGCCGGCCGTAGAGCGCGAGCGTCGCCCGGTGCTCGTCGTGGAGAGCTCGGGGGGTCTGGCGCTGCGGTTCCATCGTCGTTTTCGCCCTGCGGTTCGTGGGGTCGGATGCTCCCGGGGATCGCCCGGACGGGGTTGCGATGCCGTCCGCCGCGCCCGGCGGCGCAATTTCGGTATTCTGGTACCAGTTTACGCCTTTGGCCGGCCGCCGTCAACGGCGGCGCGCGCCATCCGCGCGACGGCGATGGCGAAGAAAACACCGTAGGCGAGCGCGCCCGCCAGGCCGATGAGCGCGGCGATGGCCACGAGCGCCCCGGCGTCGGCGACGATCGCGGCGCCGAGCAGCGCGAGCGCCGTCACGTGGCAGCGGTGGTGCCAGACGAGCGGCGCCTCGGCGGTCAGCGACGACGGGGTCGGCGGCAGCCGCCGTCCCCGTCCCGCATGCATCGACGCGAGGAACGGAACGATCCGCTGCAGGATGCCGAGCAGGAACGTGAGGAGCCATCCGCCGACCAGCGTCGCGCCGAACAGCGTGGGCAGCCGGGGCCAGTCGACGCCCAGCGCCCAGGCGAGCGCCACGGCGAGGCTCGCGAGCATCGCGATCCAGGCGATCCGGACGAGCTTGAACCCGACGCCGAGTTCACGCCGCAGTCCGGACTTCAGCGCCTCGCGCATCAACTGCACGTGCAGGAGCGCGGCGACTCCGCCGAAGCCGGCGGCCGCCACGCCGAGCACGTCGGGGAACACCCCGAGCGCCGCGAGCGCGGCGCAGGCGAGCGCACCGGCCGCGAGCGCGAACGACGCCCAGCCGCGATGCGCCGGGGGCGCCTGCGACAGCGCGAACATCGGCACCAGCACGTACGACAGGCCGAGTGCCAGCATCCCCATGAAGCCGTAGCCGGCGAGCGCCACGTGCAGCGACACGAGCTTCGACCGGTCCGTCTCCCAGCCCGCCGTGTATCCCCCGACGATCGCCAGCGCCGAGACCAGCGTCGCCGCCAGCGCGAACGCGGCGACCGCGCCGTGGGCGACGACGAGCGACATGCCGCGCGCTTCGCCCAGATTGGCGACGAACAGGACGGCGAACGCCGCGAGCCCGGCCGCGACGCCGATCGCCCCCGCCGCGAGCCACGCCGTCGAACCGGTTCCCATCCCGATCACGACCGCCGCGACACCGGGCACGTAGCACCAGAACGTCGCGCGCGCGAGGGCGAGATTGGCGATCGGCCTGCGCGTGGCGACCGGGAAGAGCTGGAGGCTCGCGCCGATCGCGGTCATCGCGAGCGTGCCCAGCGTCACGGCGTGCAGCGCGGCGAGCGGCCAGCCCAGGCCGCCGGCGAAGCTCGTCGAAAGATCGAATCCCGCGCCGAGCGCGAGCCAGGCGACCGCATGGAAAAAGACCGCCGCGCCGAAGAAGCGGAACGGGATCGACGCCGGGAGCAGCCGGCTGTGGGCCCCGGCGAGGAACATCGCCGCCACCGCCATCACCCGGCGCGCACGAGCTTCAGCCGCACCTCGCCCGGCTCGCCGTCGACGCGCGTCGCGACCCAGCCGCGCTCGGAGAGCTCGGGGTAGAGGAACACCGGATCGCGCTCGTGATGGACGACGATGGCGTCGCCGTCGACGCCCGCGTCGATCGCGGCCATGATCATGACCATCGGCTCGGGCGGCGGCAGTCCGCGCACGTCGAGGTGGACGCCTTCATCGTCGTGCCAGCGTCGCCGTCGCACGTCCGCTTTCACGGCGCGGTGCCGGCGAGCTCGCGGACCAGTCGCTGCGCGTGCACCGACGCGACCTGTCGCCGCCAGTTCGCGGCGACGAGCGTCGTGCGCATCGGTGCGACCTGCTTCTGCACGGCCTTGCCGATCTCCGCGAGCACCGCGTCGTCGACCGGGCGCCCGACCCACGCGGCGCTGCCCGCGACGCGGAACGGCTGCGAGTTCGTCCCGGTCAGCGCGATGTCGAGCGCGTCGATCCGCCGCGCGTCACCGGCGTAGCGCACGGCGACGCCGGCCAGCGGGAAGTCGATCGCGCCTCGCGGTCGCGCCTTCCGGTAGCCGCTGCGCGCCCCCGCCTGCGGCGCCGGCAGGCGCACGGCCGCCAGGATCTCGGCGGGTTCCAGCGCGAGATGCGCGCGGCCGTCGTCGCGGTAGAGCTGGTCGAGCCGCGCCTCGCGCGTTCCGTTCGGCCCGGCGATCTCGACCGAGGCGCCGAAGACGAGCAGCGCCGGCGCGAGGTCGCCCATGAACGCCGCATGGCAGCGCTCGCCGGTCGGCGCGACGTGGCAGACGTCGCCGCGGTGCTTGAGACAGTACCCGTTCGAGCGCCGCCACCACTCGCTCTGGTTGTAATAGACGCAGCGCGTGTCGAGGCAGAGGTTGCCGCCGACGGTCGCGACGCTGCGGTGCCCGGGGCCGGCGATCGTCGCGGCCGCCTCGACGATCGCGCGATGGCTGCGCGCGAGTCGGGCGTGCGAGGCCAGCCGCGCGATCGTGACACCGGCGCCGATGCGCACGCCCGCGTCGTCGACGTCGAGCGCCGCGAACCCGGCGATCCCGGACAGGTCGACCAGCACCGGCGGCGCGCCGATGCCGTCGCGCCGGTTGGGCACGAGGTCGGTCCCCCCGGCGAGCGCGCGAGCGCCCTCGGTCTGCGCGAGGAGGGAGACCGCCTGCGCGAGGGTCGTCGGCCGCTGGAGCGTGAAATCCGGCAGTCGTTCCATGTCAGCGTCCCGGGCGCGACGCGCTCGCGCGGCGGACCCGCTCGGCGCGGCGGCGCGCGATGATCGCGTCGAGCACGCGGTCGGGCGACGCAGGCAACGCGGCGAGCCGGATGCCGATCGCATCGCAGATCGCGTTGGTGAGTGCGGGGAGGAAACCGGACAGCGAGCCTTCGCCCGCTTCCTTGGCGCCGAACGGACCGTTCGGATCCGGCGCCTCGACGATCGACGTGTCGATCGGCGGCGACTCGACGATCGTCGGGATCCGGTAGTCGAGGAAGTTCGCGCGCGCGTGCAGCCCGTCGAGATAGCCCGTCTCCTCGCCCAGCGCCTGTCCCATGCCCATCCACACCGAACCCTGCACCTGGCCTTCGACCGCCAGCGGGTTGATCGCGCGACCACAGTCGTGCGCGACCCAGACGCCGACGACCTTCACCATCCCGGTCTCCTCGTCGACCTCGAC
>JADZDA010000272.1 GCA_020851255.1 Burkholderiales bacterium
AGCGCGCGGTCGGTGGCGAAGGTCTGCAGCACCGGCCCGGGATCGGCGAGGCCCGAGGTCTCGATCAGCACGCGCGCGAACGGCGGCAGCGCGCCGCCCGCGCGCCGGCGATGGAGCTCGTCGAGCGTGCGGACGAGGTCGCCGCGCACGGCGCAGCACAGGCAGCCGTTCTCCAGCAGGACGATCGCGTCGTCGCTCGCGGCGACCAGGTCGTGGTCGAGCCCGATCGCGCCGAATTCGTTCACGATCACCGCGGTGTCCGCCATGCGCCCGTCGGCGAGCAGCCGGTTGACGAGCGTCGTCTTGCCGCTGCCGAGGAAGCCGGTGACGAGCGAAACCGGCGTGCGGGCGTGGGCGGACATCGGCGGTTCTCGACGGACCCGGCGGATCGGCTGCGCGACCGCGGGCTAGAACACGTCGCAGCCGGGCAGGCCGCAGGAGATCAGCGTGTCGGACGGGAAGTTGGTGATGACCTCGCAGCCGTCCTTGGTCACGACGACCTCCTCCTCGATGCGCGCCGCGCCCGAACCGTCCTCGGCGCCCTTCCAGCATTCGACGGCGAACACCATGCCCTCCTTGAGCACCGTGTTCTGACCGCGGAAGCGGCGCGTGAGGATCGGCCGCTCCCACAGCGACAGGCCGATGCCGTGGCCGTACTGCAGCAGGAACGCCTCCTCCTCGTCCTTGTAGCCGAATTCGGACGCCGCCGGCCACACGGTGGAGACCTCGTCGACGGTCACGCCCGGGCGGATCGCGTCGATCGACGCGCTCACCCACTTGGAGCACAGGTCGTAGGCCTCGAGCTGGTACTTGTTCGGTTTGCCGCAGATGAACGTGCGGTAGTAGCAGGTGTGATAGCCGTTGAACGAGTGCATGATGTCGAGGAACAGCATGTCGCCCGGCTGCACGATGCGGTCCGAGTAGGTGTGCGAGTGCGGCTTGCCGCGCGGTCCGGCGACCGAGTTCACGCACTCGACGCGCTCCGAACCCAGGCGGAACAGGCGGTCGTGGGCGATGGCCACCAGCTCGTTCTCGCGCACGCCCGGGCGGATCGCCTTGCAGATGTCGTAGTAGGTCGCGTCGACCATGCCGGCCGCGACCTTGAGGAGCTCGATCTCGTCCTTGGTCTTGACCTCGCGCGCGTCGAGCATCGCCTGCTGGCCGTCGACGACCTCGATGCCCTCCTTCTCGAGGGCGCGCAGCATCGGCAGCTCGATCAGGTCGACGCCCAGCGGCTCGCGGTCGATGCCGTACTCCACCAGCATCTTCTTGATCTGCCTGGCGAAGTCGTGCTGCAAGTTCATCTTGGGCGGCAGCGCGCCCTGCAGCGTCGAGATCGGCGCGGCCACGCGGTCGGCGATCCAGGGCGACGAGAGCCGCTTGGCCGGCGGCGCCGGGTCCCAGAGGAACGGCGGGCCGTCGCGTGGGCACAGCGCGTAGCGGTCGAACTTGTCGCGGACCCATTCGCCGATGTGCGTGCCGGTCACGTAGCGGACGTTGTCGACGTTGAAACAGAGCACCGCGCCCAGGCCGGACGCCTTGACCGACGCCTGCGCGCGCTCGAAGCGCTCGCGGATCAGCCGCGGGTAGTCGACGCCCAGTTCCCAGTCCTTCGCCATCGTTCCCCAGCGGGCCGTGGCATGCGGGCGGTTGTATTTCATCGTGGTCTCCTCGTGCGGATCGGATCGGGGACGCGGCGGCGGACGCGCCGGGCGTCGGGCCTCAGGACGCGCGGCCGGGAAACACCTGCGGCCGCAGCTTCGGATGGCAGGCCATCATCTTGGGCGCGTACACCGCCTCGGATTTCAGCGCCTCGGCGGCATGCCAGGCGAAGCGCGGGTTCCACAGCGCGCCGCGCGCCAGCGCGACCATGTCGGCCTGGCCGGAGGCGACGATCGCCTCGGCCTGCGCCGGCTCGGTGATGAGGCCCACGGTCATCGTCGGGATGCCGGCCTCGCGCCGCACCCGCTCGGAGTAGGACACCTGGTAGCCGGGCGCGAGCGGGATCTTGGCGCGCGGGTCGACGCCGCCGGTCGACACGTCCAGGTAGTCGCAGCCCAGCTTCTTCAATTCGCGCGCGAGCACGACCGTCTCCTCGGGCGTCCAGCCGCCGTCCATCCAGTCGGTCGCCGAGACGCGCATGCCCATCGGCTTGTCGGCCGGCCACGCGGCGCGCATCGCGGCGAACAGTTCGAGCGGGAAGCGCATGCGGTTCTCGAGGCTGCCGCCGTATTCGTCGGTCCGCTGGTTCGCGAGCGGCGAGAGGAACTGGTGGACCAGGTAGCCATGGCCGCCGTGGACCTCGACCAGGTCGTAGCCGATCCGGTCGGCGCGCCGGACGGCGGCGACGAACTCGCCGATCAGCGCGGCGATGCGTGCGCGCGACATCGCTTCGGGCACCGGCCAGTCGGGCGCGAAGGGAATCGCCGACGGCGCCTCGGCGACCCAGCCGCCGTCCTCGTCGGGATGGATCGGCTTCCCGCCCTGGGCCGGCGGCGTCGTCGGGCCCTTGCGCCCGGCGTGCGCGAGCTGGATCCCGTGCCTGGCGACGCCGTAGCGGCGGCAGAAGTCGATCACCCGCTTCATCGCCGCCTCGTTCGCGTCGGACCACAGGCCCGCGCAGCGCGACGTGATGCGTCCGCGCGGCGTCACGTCGGTCATCTCGGTGATCACGAGCGCGGCGCCACCGAGCGACAGCGATCCCAGGTGCATCAGATGCCAGTCGTTGGCGCAGCCGTCGTCGGAGTTGTACTGGCACATCGGCGAGACGGCGATGCGGTTCGCGAGCGTCATGCCGCGCAGGGTGATCGGGGAGAGGAGGGCGCTGGTCATGGGGGATCCGTGGGCGAGGGAGGGGGAGGAGGGGTCATTCGATTCCGGCGGCGCGCGCCTGCTCGCGCGCCAGCACCGACCAGTCGCGGTCGGCGTCGCCGTGCGCGATGGCGCCGACGAGCCGGTCGCGGAGCACGCTCGCGCTGGGCATCGGAACGCCAGCGGCTTCGGCGGCCGCGAGCACGAGCCGCATGTCCTTGAGTGCGAGCCGCGTCGTGAAGCCGACCTGGTCGTAACCCGCTTCGACCATGATCTTCCCGTAGATCTTGTACGCGGGCGCGGCGAACAGGCCGTCGGTCATGACGTCGTAGAGCACCTGCGGCGCGACGTCGTGCCGGCGGACGAGCGCGTAGGCCTCGGCCATCGCCTCGACGGCGCACCCGAGCACGAAGTTGTTGGCGAGCTTGATCGACGTGGCGGCCTCGGGTGTCTCGCCGGCCACGAACGTCCGCCGGCCGATGATCGCGAACAGCGGTTCGCAGCGCGAGAGCGCGCCCGCCGGTCCGGCGGCGACGATGCTGATCTGGCCGGCCGCGGCCGCGTCGGGTCGGCCGAGGACCGGCGCCGCGACGAGGGTCTGCCCCGCTGCGGCGTGCGCCTGCGCGAGCTCGCGCACGATGGCGACGCCGTGCGTGCCCATCACGAGGTGGATCGCGCCGGCCGGGAGCGCGTCGCGCAGTCCGCCGGCGCGCATCGCCACGTCGGCGAGCGCCGCGTCGTCGGACACCATCGTGACCACGACTTCGCGCCGCTCGCACACCATGGCGATCGACGCGGCGGCGGTCGCGCCCGCGGCGACCAGATCCGCGGCCTTCTCCGGCGTCCGGTTGTACACGGCGAGTTCGTGCCCGCCGCCGAGGAGCCTTCCGGCGATGCCGCGGCCCATCCGGCCGAGTCCGACGAATCCGATTCTCATGGGTGCCGCTCCAGGGTGTACGCGGCCGCGCCGCCGGCGCCCGGGGTCATCGGGCCATCGCGACGACCGCGCAGGCGATCGCCCAGAACACGCAGTACTCGGGGCCGCCGAAATTCCAGTACCAGCGCCGTCCGCTGACCCGCCAGGTCGCGGCCGCCGCGACCGCGAGGAACGCCGCCGCGACGATCGCCGCGGCACGCGTCGCGAGGTCGAGGATCAGGCACGTCGCGACGACCGTCTCGATCGCGAGCGCGGCGGTGAGCCACCATCCCGGCCGCGCGAACCCCGCCTTGACGAAGAACCCGAGCGTGAATTCGCGCTCGGCGATCTTGCCGACCGCGTGCGGGATGAAGAACGCTCCGCACGCGATCCTCAGGAGGTTCGGCCCGTGCGTGGGATCGAAGGAGGCGGCGTCGAGCATCGGAGGATCCTCCGGTAGATCGCGGAACGGGCGCGGGGCGCGATCGAACGATCGCGGCTTTCGTCGCGGTGCGCTCGCCTCGCGGCGGTCCGGCGCGCATCAGCGGGTCCCGCGGTCCGTCGAGGCGTCGATCCGGCTGCGCCGGTCGCCGTTGCGGTTCATGACCGCCCAGATCGCGACCGCCGGCTCGTCGCCGACCGACCAGAGCCGGTGGGGCATCTGCGCGTCGAACGACATCGAATCGCCGGGGCCCAGCTCGAATTCCTCGAAGCCCACCCGGATGCGCAGCCGGCCGCTGATGAGATACGCGTATTCCTTGCCGCCGTGCTGGGTGAGCGAATCGTCGGGGCAGGACTCGCTGCCGACGTCGTAGACGACGTAGAGGAACTCGAGCGCGTCGTCGGGCTCGGCGGTGAGCAGTTCCCAGCGGACGCCGGAGGCGAGCCGGATCGCCTTGCGTGTGTCGTGGCGCTGAACAGGGCCTTCAGGCGCGGTCGGCCGGCGCGCGCCGCGGCGGGCGGGCCGGACCGTCTCCTCGCGGAACAGGTCGTCGACCAGCAGGCCGAGCTCGTTGGCGATCGCGTAGAGCGTGCCCACCGACGGCATCACGCGGCCGCGCTCGATCTGCGAGACCAGGCTCGCCGAGACGCCGACGGTGCGCGCGAGTCCGCGCACCGTCACGCCGGCGCGCTCGCGCGCGTGGCGCAGCCGCGCGCCCAGGCCGGTGGACGCCGAGCCCAGTCCGACGGGCTTGCGGGGGCCGGCCTTCGGTTTGGCGGTGACCATGGCGGGGGAGTGTAACCCGATTGTGCGTTGACAGTGAACACCCGACGCGGTAACGTTTCGCACCACTTAACGCCCGCGGCCCGATGCCGGTACCGCGACGTAGCGGAGGAAAACCCGAATGCACCACTTGCTGCGGGCCGCGGACATGCGCCCGTCGCCGGCCTATCGCGGGAACAGCCGCGGCTACGGCCGTGTCGCTCTGGTCGACGACAGCGTCGGCTCCGTGCACATGGGCGTGGGCCTGTGCGTGCTCAGGGCCGGCGGCCGGATCGACACCCACCTGCACTCGTACGAGGAGAGCTTCTACGTGCTCGAAGGCGAGCCGGTGCTCGTCCTGGACGGCAGGGCCTGCCGGCTCGCGCCGGGCGCCTGCGGCCTCGTTCCGGTCGGCGTCCCGCACGCCTGGATCGGTCCGGAGCGGGGGACCGCGCGCTGGATCGACATGGCCGCGCCGCAACCGCGCGCCGGTGCCGGCGACCCCGACACCTATTTCCTCGGGCCGCCCGCCGAAGGCGAGATCGCCGACCTGGACATCCGGGATCCGCGGTCGCGCAACTTCTTCCGGATGGACGACGACGACATCGTCGTCGACAAGCTCAAGATCGGTTCGCGCAAGGACGCGCCGAAGGTCTCGGCGAGCATGAACACCGCGCTGCTCGCCTACAGCGGCATCGCCCTCAAGATGCTCGTCGACAAGCGGCTGGACGCGCAGCTCCACACGATGTTCATGGTCGAGTACCAGCCCGGCGGCGTCGCGCATCCGCACGACCACCCGATGGAGGAGTCCTACTACATCATGGACGGCGAGGTCGAGGCGGTCGCCGACGGGAAGCGTTACACGCTGCGCAAGGGCGATCTCTTCTGGACCGGCGTGGGCGCCGTCCACGCGTTCTACAACACGAGCCGGGGCACGGTGCGCTGGCTGGAGACCCAGTCCCCGCCGCTGCCCGACCGCCACGGGTACCGGTTCGCGCGCGACTGGGAATACCTGAAGGAAAAGCTGGCGGACCGGCGGGCGGCCGGGATTCCCCCGCCGCGCGGCCGGTCGAAGCGGAGCGCGTAGGTCCGCGGGCGGATCGTACGAGAGGATACGGAGGAACGCATGGCAGCAACGGGTTGCGCGGTCATCATCGGCGGCACGTCGGGCATCGGCAAGCACCTGGCCCGGACGCTCGCGAGCCGCGGCGAGGAGGTCGTCGTCACCGGTCGCGACGCGGCGCGCGCGCAGGCGGTCGCGCGCGAGGTCGGTGGTCGCACGCGCGGGATCGCCGTCGACCTGGCCGATCCGGCGTCGATCGCCGGGCGCCTCGCCGACGTCGGACCGGTCAGGCACCTGGTGATCGCGGCGATCGAGCGCGACGAGAACAGCGTGCGCAAGTTCGACATCGCCCGGGCGACCCGGCTGGTCACGCTGAAGCTCGTCGGCTACCCCGAGGTCGTGCACACGCTCGCGCCGCGGTTCACGGCGGACGCGTCGATCGTGCTGTTCGGCGGACTCGCGAAGGAACGTCCGTACCCGGGCTCCACGACCGTGACCACGGTCAACGGCGGGGTCAACAACATGATCAAGACGCTCGCCGTCGAGCTCGCACCGGTGCGCGTCAACGCGGTCCATCCGGGCATCGTCGGCGACACGCCGGCCTGGAACGGCAAGCCGCCCGAGGTGCTGCAGCGCGTGGTCGCGCGCACGCCGCTCGGACGGCTCGTGACCATGGAGGAAGTGACCGGCGCGACGCTGTTCCTGCTGGACAACCAGGGGATCAACGGCGTCAACCTGACCGTGGACGGCGGCTGGCTGCTGACGTGACCGGCGGCGAGCCGGCACGCCCGACCGAAGCAAAGACAACAGGAGGAGCGAAGATGAAATCCGCAGGCAAGTTCGTGGCGCCGATCGCCGGCGTCGCCCTCGTGCTCGGCCTCGCGGCCGGGCCCTCGCTGGCCGCGCCGTCGGGCCCGCCGATCCGCATCGGCAGCACCCTCTCGCTGACCGGGCCGCTCTCCGGCACGGCGATCATCCACAAGCTCGCCGGCGAGATCTACGTCGACCAGCTGAACAGGAAGAACGGCCTGCTCGGCCGGCCGGTCGAGTGGATCGTCAAGGACGACCAGTCGAAGCCCGACCTCGCGCGCACGCTCTACGAGCAGCTCATCACCGTCGACAAGGTGGATCTCGTCATCGGACCCTACGCGACGCCGAACATCGTGTCGGCGATGGGCGTGGCGCAGCGCTACAACAAGATGCTCGTCCACCACACGATGGGCATCCCCAGCCTCGCCAAGTACGAGATGCAGGTTCCCGCGTGGTCGGTCGGTCCCAATCCCGAGACCACGGTGCCCAACACGGTGCTCGACGCGCTCGCGACGTTGCCCAGGCCGCCGAAGACCGTGGCGATCGTCACCAGCAAGTTCCCGTCGGTCTACCTGATGTCCAAGGGGGCGCAGGACGTGATCAAGAAGCGCGGGCTCACCGAGGTCCTGTTCCTCGAGTGGGAGTTCGGCAACCGCGACTACGGCGCGATCGCCAACCGGGTCAAGGACGCGAAGCCCGACTTCGTCTGGGTCGGCGCGATCGGCCTCGAGGGCAACCAGCTCCTCGATGCGATGAAGAAGATCGATTACGTGCCGCCGCTGCACTTCTACATGTACCCGGCGCCCGGGCCGCTGGCGAAGCTCCCCGAGGCGAAGAACGCGCTCGCCGCGTCGATCTTCGAGCAGCATCCGCCGTTCACCAACAACCCGGTCGCCGCCGAATTCGTGAAGCTCTATAACGACCGCGCCGCGAAGGCGGGGCTCGCCGACAACGCGGTCGAGACGCAGGCCGCGGCGTCGTATTCGACCTGGCAGGTGCTGGAGGCCGCGGTGACCGCGACCAAGGGCCTGGACGACAAGGCGATGTCCGACTGGCTGAAGAAGAACCAGGTCGACACGATCCAGGGTCGGCTGCGGTTCGACCGCAACAACAACTACGGCGACGACCTGATGCGGGTCAAGCAGGTGCAGAACGGCCAGTGGGTCACGGTGTGGCCGAAGGACTGGGCGGCACCGGGCGCGCGCATCCTCACCCAGTAGTCCGCCCCGCCGCGATCCGCGGGAGGCGGCGCGACCGCGCCGCCTACCCCGGAACGCGCGCCGGCGACCGACCCGATCCGCAGACGACCGCCTCCCCGCCTCCCCGCCTCGATGAACCTGCCCAGCGCGACGCTGCTCGCCCAGTCGGTGCTCTCCGGCGTGTTCATCGGAGCGCTCTACGGCCTGCTCGGGCTGGGACTGAGCCTGTGCTGGGGCATGCTGCGGCAGATCAACCTCGCGCATTTCGCGCTCGCCTTCCTGGGCGCGTACCTGACCTACCAGCTCTCGACGGTCGGCGGCCTCGATCCGCTCGCCACGCTGCTCGTCGTCGTGCCGGCGTTCTTCGCGTTCGGTGTCCTCATGCAGTGGCTGTTCGCCCGGTTCGCGATCACACCGTTCAACTCGCTGCTCGTCACCTTCGGGATCACGGTGATCATCGAGAGCGCGATCCAGGCGGTCTGGACCGCCGATCCGCGGATGCTCGACTCGGCCTACGGCCACGTGAAGTTCAAGGTCGGCGCGCTCTACGTGCCGCTGCCGGAGCTGCTGACGCTCGTGCTCGCCTCGCTCCTCGCGATCGCCGCCTGGGCGGCGCTGCGCTACACCGACCTGGGCAAGGCGATGCGGGCCGCGGCGGAGGACGCCCCGACGGCCGCCGCGTTCGGCGTCAACGAGCGCCGCCTCGGTTTCCTGCTGTCAGGCGCATCGGCGGCCTTCGCCGGGATCGCGGGACTGTGCCTCGCGCTCTCGTTCACGCTCGCGCCCTCGCAGATCTACTCGTGGGTCGGTGTCGTGTTCGCCGCGGTCATGATCGGCGGCCTGGGCAATCCGCTCGGGCCGCTCGTCGCCGGCATCGTCATCGGCGTGAGCGAGTCGTTGACGATGGCGCTCACCGCGCCCGCCTGGGCCCCGCTCGTGTCGTTCTCGCTCCTCATCGTCGTGCTGCTCGTGCGCGCCGAGAAGATCTGACGATGGGTCCCAGGCTCCCGACGCGCGCCTGGATCGCGCTGGCCGGTGTCGCGCTCGCGCTCGTGCCGCTGGCGAAGCCCCCGGCGTTCTACGAGTCGTTCCTCTACCTCGTGTTCCACTGGGTCGTGCTCGCGACCTCGTGGAACATCCTGTCCGGCTATTCCGGCTATTTCTCCTTCGGCCACGGCGCCTTCTTCGGCGCCGGCATGTACACGACCGCCACGCTCGCCGGCCAGTTCGGCGTCCCGTTCCTGTGGACGCTGCCCGTCGCCGCGCTGGTCGCGGCGCTGTTCGGCATGGGCATCGGCGCCGTCGTGTTCCGTGTCGGCCGGCTGCGCGGCGAATTGTTCGCGCTGCTCACGCTCGCGGTGACCTTCGTGCTGGCGACGGTCGTCCTCAACACGCCGATCGACGGCGGCCAGGGCGTGAACCTCGGCGGCGTCAAGCTGCCCGCGATCCTGCCGACGCCGTCGGCGACCTTCTACATCCTCGCGCTGGCGCTCGCGGTCCTGACGCTCTATATCGCCTACGAGATCCGCCGCTCGCGCCTGGGACTGGGCCTGTTCGCGATCCACGATGACGAGGACGTCGCCGAGGTCATGGGCGTCCCGACGTTCCGCTACAAGATCGTCGCGTTCGGCGTCTCCTGCGCGCTGGCCGGCGTGGCCGGCGGCATCCACGCGATGTTCGTCTCCTACGTGACCGTCGGCGAGACGTTCTCCATCATCGTGCCGCTGACCGTGGTGCTCATGAGCGTGCTCGGCGGCACCCGCCACTGGCTCGGACCCGCGGCCGGCGCGGCGGTGATCACCGTGCTGCTCTACCTGTTCACCGCCGGCGACTACGCGATCGCCGGGCGGGCCGCGGTCGGACTGATCCTCATCGTCGTCATCCTGTTCCTGCCCGGCGGCATGCTCGGCCGCTACGCCGGCCGCGCGGCGGGCCGTCCGGTCGCGCGGGGCGTCGCGCCGCCGGCCGGGGTCGAACCGGTCCGCGGGGGCGTGGCCCCCGCGGCGCCGCCGGCACCGGCCGGAGAGCCGTTGCTCGCAGTGCGCGGGCTCTCGCAGTCGTTCAAGGGACTCAGGGCGCTCGACGGCGTCGACCTCGACGTGCGGCGCGGCGAGATCCTCGGCCTGGTCGGGCCGAACGGGTCGGGCAAGTCGACGCTCATCAACCTGGTCAGCGGTCATTACCGCTGCGACGGCGGCCGCGTCCGGTTCGGCGGGCGCGATCTGGCCGGCGCCGAGGCGCACCGGATCGCGCGCGCCGGCATCGCGCGGACCTACCAGATTCCGCGCCCGTTCCAGCACCTGACCGTGCTGCAGAACGTCGCGCTGACCGCCCGCTTCGGCCGGGACGCGCTCGACCGCGAATCCGCGGAGCGGGAGGCGCTGCACTGGCTCGAGTTCACCGGGCTCGCCGCGAAGGCGAACGACCTGCCCGCCGACCTCAACCTGCATCAACGCAAGTTCCTCGAGCTCGCGCGGGCGCTCGCCTCGCGCCCCGAGCTCCTGCTGCTGGACGAAGTGCTCTCCGGCCTGACGCCGTCGGAAATCGACGACGCGATCCGCACGATCCGGGCGATCCGCGACCGCGGCGCGACGATCGTGTTCGTCGAGCACGTCATGCGGGCGGTGATGGAGCTGACCGACCGCATCGTCGTGCTGAACCACGGTCGGGTGATCGCCGAGGGTCTGCCCGCCGAGGTCATGGGCCGCGCGGAAGTGGTCACCGCCTACCTGGGCAAGCCCCGTGCTTGAGCTCGAGCGCGTCCGCGTGGCCTACGGCGCCGCGACGGCGCTGTGGGACGTCTCGCTTTCGATCGCGAGCGGCGAACTCGTCTGCGTCGTCGGGCCCAACGGCGCCGGCAAGTCCACGCTGATCAACGCGATCGCCGGATTGAACCGCGTCGCCTCGGGCCGTCTCTCGATGGACGGGAACGACCTCGTCCGCCTGCCGCCGCATGCGATCTGCGACCAGGGCATCGCGATCGTTCCCGAAGGGCGCCGGCTGTTCACCGGCATGAGCGTCCGCGAGAACCTCGAACTCGGCAGCTACCGGAAATCGGCCAAGGCCGAGCGGGCGGCCACGCTCGAACGCGTGCTCGCGATGTTCCCGGTGCTCGAAGAACGTTTGCAGGCCGTCGCGGGCACGCTCTCCGGCGGACAGCAGCAGATGGTCGCGATCGGCCGGGCGCTGATGGCGAGGCCCCGGCTGCTGCTGCTCGACGAGCCGTCGCTGGGTCTCGCGCCGTCGATCGTGCTCGACATGTTCGCGATCATCCGCGACATCCACCGCGACGGCATGGCGGTCCTGCTGGTCGAGCAGAACGTCGCGATGGCGATGGAAGTGGCGCAGCGCGCCTACGTCCTCGAGGAGGGGCGCATCGCCGCGGAAGGGGCGCCGGCGCAGCTCCTCTCCGCACCGCACATCCGGCGCGCCTACCTGGGCGAGGCCTAGGGCGCGGCCGGGTCGCGGCGGCGCCCTCGCGCGGCCTGCGCGGCGGCGCGAAATTCGCCCGCGCTATCCGCCGGTCGCAGGGTCGCCGGCCGCGGCGATCCGCGCGGTCGTCCCGCCCGCGCGTTCGGGCCGCCGCGACGGCGGTCCGTCGGCGAGCGCGCGCAGGAAGGTCTCGTCCGCGGCGACCCAGGACTCGTGGCGATAGCGGCGGGACAGGTCGAACATCGGCTCGATCACCTCGGGCCGCGGCTCGTTTCCGGTGTAGGGGCGGTTGAGGACGACCGAGAAATAGCCGTCGCGGCGATACGGATTCCCGCAGGGTCCGGCGGTGAGGACCCACGCGGTGTAATTGAGGCCTCCTCCCTGGCAGGAGACCG
>JADZDA010000273.1 GCA_020851255.1 Burkholderiales bacterium
GCTGGTGCGCATCGACATGTCCGAGTTCATGGAGAAGCACTCGGTCGCGCGGATGATCGGCGCGCCGCCGGGCTACGTCGGCTACGAGGAAGGCGGGGCGTTGACCGAGGCGGTGCGGCGCAAGCCCTACAGCGTGATCCTGTTCGATGAGATCGAGAAGGCGCACCCGGACGTGTTCAACGTGCTGCTGCAGGTGCTCGACGACGGCCGGCTGACCGACGGCCAGGGCCGCACCGTCGACTTCAAGAACACGGTCGTCGTGATGACGTCGAACCTGGGCTCGCACAAGATCCAGCAATTGACCGACGAGGGCGCCGACCCCGGCGTGGTCAAGATCGCGGTGATGGCGGAGGTGAAGTCGAGCTTCCGGCCGGAGTTCGTCAACCGGATCGACGAGATCGTCGTGTTCCACCCGCTCGACGAAGCGCAGATCGCCAACATCGCGCGCATCCAGTTGAAGTCGCTGGAAGCGCGGCTCGCCAAGCTCGACATGCGGCTCGTCGTCGACGAGGCGGCGATCAAGGCGATCGCGGCGGCCGGCTTCGACCCGGTCTACGGCGCGCGGCCGCTCAAGCGCGCGATCCAGCAGCAGATCGAGAACCCGCTCGCGAAGGAGATCCTCGGCGGCAAGTACGCGCCGGGCGACACCGTGAAGGTGACCGCGTCGGGCGGGGAGATCGGGTTCAGGAAGGGCTGATCGCGGCGGGCGCCGTTCGCGTTGCGGTGGTCGGCCGGCGAGCGCCGCTCGTCAGCGGAACTGCCATTCGATGCGGGTCGCGAGCGACGGCGTGGGGTTCACCGTGCCGCCGGGGCGCCCGCGATCGAGCACCGCGCGACGGGGCCTCAGTAGTACACCGCGGGTGTGCGCCGCCGCGCCCCCAGCGATTCGAGCCAGCGGATCGCGCGCTGCGCGAGGCCCGGCCGCGGCTCGCGCGGCCTGGCCTTCGAGCCACGCGTCATCGCGCACAGCGTGGTCGGCGCCTGCGCGGCGATCAGCGTGAGCCCGGGGCGATCGATCACGAACGTGTCTCCGGCGGCGAGCACGATGTCGCGCGTGTCGCGCTCCATCGTGATCCAGACCATGCCACGGGCGATCCGCAGCGCCGTGCCGGTGCCGTCGACGAGTTCGAGCGTTTCACCGTCGGCGAGGTCGTAGGTGTCGGGGTAGCCGGGGCAGCGCATGGGGAGGGCCTTTCGCATGCGTCCGGCGCAGGCATGAGTCGCCGCCCGCCGGATCGGGGCCGCCGCGTGGTACGCTGCGGCCTGATGGGCAAGATAGGCGCAGCGCGAGCGGGGCACCAGCGACGAATTCTCATGCTTCGCATGAATTGAACGCATGCATAGGACGCTGCGGCGACTGCCGTCGCTCGACTTCCTGCGCGGTTTCGAAGCCGCGGGCCGGCTCGCGTCGTTCACGCGCGCGGCCGACGAACTGGGACTCACCCAGTCGGCGCTCTCGCGCCAGGTGCGCGCGCTCGAGGACGCGCTGGGCGTCGCGCTGTTCGAGCGGCGCCACCGCGCGCTCGCGCTGACGCGCGAAGGCGCGGCGCTGCACCGCGACGTCGTCGACGCGCTCGGCGCGATCGCATCGGCAGCCGAGCGCGTGCGCTCGCGCACCCGAGAACCGGGCCTGACGCTCACGACCACCGTATCGTTCGCCTCGCTGTGGCTGATCCCCCGTCTCGCGTCGTTTCGCGAGCGTCACCCGGGGATCGACGTGCTCGTGTCCGCCGACGACCGGGTCGCGGACCTCGCGCGCGGAGAGTTCGACGTCGCCGTGCGCTACGGGGACGAGCGCGCGGCGCCGCCCGACGCAGTGCGGCTCTTCGGCGAGCGGCTGCTGCCGGTGGCGAGCCCGGCCCTCGCGCGCGAAGCCGGGCGGCCGCTGTTGCAGCCCGAGAACCTGGCGCGCCACGTGCTGCTGCATTACGACGATCCGGAGGGACGCGCGCCCTGGCTCGACTGGCGCACGTGGCTCGCGGCGAACGGGGTGCCGGCGCTGAAGCCCGCCGGGTCGCTGCGTTTCCGGCTCTACGACCAGGTCATCCAGGCCGCTGTGAGCGGCCAGGGCGTCGCGCTCGGGCGCCTGCCGCTGATCGCCGGACTCCTCGCCGACGGCCGGCTGGCCGCGCCGTTTCCGCGCCGCTACGAATCGGCGCGCGAGTTCCGGGTGCTCGTCGCCCCGCACGCGCGCGACCGCGCCGACGTCGACGCGTTCGTCCGCTGGGTCGTCGGCGAAGCGCGCGCGACGGCGGACGCGTCCGAGTCGGACGCGGGCGCCGGCGTACGGAAGCCGGCGCGCCCGGCGTCGAGAGGAGACACGCGGTCCGCGAAGTCGCGCGGCGCGAGCCGGGATGCCGCGACGCGCAAGGCGATCAAGGCTGCCAGGCGCTGAACACGTAGTCCTTGTCCTTCTGCGCCGTGTGGCAGGCGTGGCAGGCGGTGGCGGCGTTCGCGCCGACCGCGCGCTCGGTCCTCGAATCGCCCTTGAAGCCCTCGTAGCCCCAGCCGCCGGTCGCGGCCCAGCGCTTCGAGTCCTTGTGCATGACGCCGACGACCTTGCGCGCGCCGGTGCCGACCGTCTTGTCCGCTTCCTTCGCTTCGAGGAGGTCGAACACGATGACCGCGCCGTCGGGGAAGCGGCCCTTCCTGTAACCCTCCATCGCCTTCGCGTTCGCGTACAGGTGGTGGATGCCGCCGAAGGCGTCGTAGAGCGGATGGCCGGACTGGATCTGCAGGGACTTCACGTGCGTCCAGTTCCGGTATCCGGTCGGGTAGGGGACCGGCGCGGGATCGGCGGCGGCAGACGGCGGCGCGAAGGCGAGGACGGCCGCGCCGGTCGAGGCGGCGATGGCCGAGCGCACGGCGAGCCGACGGGCAGAGGCGTTGAGGGTGGGCATGGACGGGTCTCCGGGTAGAATCGAACATCCGCGCGCCGCATCTCGCGCCGCGCGACCTGGCCCGCATGCTGAGCGCCCGGCCGGCGCGTGAATAGCGGGCACGAATCGGTGCCTTACGCACCAAACGGTGCACATTGACGATGCCGCAGCGGAAAAAAAACGTCGGGCAGGCACCGCGCGCGGCGTCGCATCTGGTGGCTCGCGCCCGTACCCGCGCGGTTCCCCGCGCCGCCGACGTTGCGCGCGCCGCGCCCGGTGCCGCGCGCATGGTCGAGGACATCGTCGGCTGCAAATGGTCGCTGGCCGTGCTCGACCGCGTCCGCCGAGGCGTGCGGCGCCCCGGCGCGATCGAGGCGAGCCTGCACGGCCTGTCGACGAAGGTGATGAACGAGCGTCTTCGAAAGCTCGTCCGTTACGGCATACTCGCGCGCACCGCGTATCCGGAGGTCCCCCCGCGCGTCGAATACACGCTGACCGCGTACGGCGGACGATTCGCGCGCGTGCTCGACGAGATCGCGGCGCTGGACGCCGACACCGGCGCGCCGGCGCGGCGCGGGTCCCGGCCGGCGCCGGAGGTCGAAGGACGACGAACCATCGTACGGCGCGCGCGGCGACCGGCGGCCGGTCGCTGACGGCGCGCGCCGATCAGCCGGACTTGTTCTCGGTTCCCCGGGTCGCCGCGGCCCGCGCCACGTAGCCCTGGAGCGCGAGTCCGTGGACCGGATCGAGGTCCTGGAATTGGACGCCGTGCAGCCGGCGTTCGCCGTCGGCCTGTCCGACCGTACGGATTTCGGCCGCCAGCGCGAGCGTCGCCTCGCCCCGGTGCGTGGGCAGCCGGAACGCGACCTCGACACGCTCGCCGACCTCGCCCAGCGGCACGCGCGCTTCGAGCTGCGCGCCGCCGGCCGACAGATCGACGACGCGGCACGGCGACGAGACCGGCCCTTCCGCGGTCGCGTGCGAGACCGTCGCGATCAGCTTGACGTCGATCCGGCGCTCGGCGCGCACCGACGTGCCGCTGACCCGCTTCGGATAGGTGAGATGGAGATAGGCGTCCGGTGCGTAGCGGACGGACAGCACGATGGCGCTGAACGCGAACGCGTCGGTGCCGGAGAACGCGCGCGCGATGCAGCTCTCGCCCTCGCGGAACATGACGACGCCGCCGTCGGCGAGCGGTGTCTCGACGAGGAGGCTGACGCCCGGGATGTAGCCGAACAGCCGCGTCGTGTAGCGCTGTTCGTCGTGGCCGATGCGCTCGAGCGTGAAGCGGGCGCCGACCGGAAGCGCGAGGCTCTCGAACGGGATCTCCCGCTGGGTGGAGCCGCCGCTGTTGGACGTGGCCGCCGGCAGGGCGTTGGGCCGCTCCACCCGCCGTACGCCGACCAGCGGGATCATCCCGGAGCCGTTGCGGCGGAACACGCCGGTCTCGGACAGCGTCTCGAACTGGCGCATCGACTCGATGACGTAGCCCTCGCGCAGCAGGAGCTGCCCGTCCCGGTCGTAGACCGGGAACGGGAGCGGACGGCCGATGGCGATCTGCTCTTTGGACGGGGCGTGCACGAGGACGTCCTCGGAACGGTGTGATACGTTTTCGACACCGGCGGCACGGGCCTTGAGCCCGAGCGGCGAAATTTCCGTACGTGGGTGCCCAAACCCTGGCCAGAACCCCTTCCCGGGTGGACCGGGCCTCGACCGGTCCGCCTCCGGCGGGGGCCCCGGGGCCGGCGTGCGAGAATCCCTGCGTGACCGACCCGGCTGCCTGTCCGGGCATGGCCGGCGACCCGCTCGCGGACGAACCCTCGGCGTGGGTCCGTCGGCATGCCGCCCTGATCCCTCCGGGAGCCCGCGTGCTCGACCTCGCCGCCGGCCGGGGTCGCCACGCGCGCTGGCTCGCCTCGCAGGGCCACGTCGTCCTCGCGGTGGACCGGGACCCGGTCGCCCTATCGGTGCTCGCCGGGGTCGGGAACGTCGAAATCCGGGTCGTCGACCTCGAAGCCGGCGACTGGCCGCTGGCGGGTGAGACTTTCGATGCGATCGTCGTCACCCGCTACCTGCACCGGCCGACGTTCCCGGCGTTGCTCGACGCCCTGGCGGAGGACGGCACGCTGATCTACGAGACCTTCGCGCGTGGGCAGGAGTTCTTCGGCCGGCCGACGCGCCCGGAATTCCTGCTCGAGCCGGGCGAGCTCCTCGAACGGGTGCGTGGCCGTCTGTCGGTCGTCGCCTACGAGGAAGGTCTCGACGGGCGCCGCGGCGCACCGGCGGTGCTGCAGCGGCTGGCCGCGGTGGGACCGGCGCGGGCGCGTCCCTGGCCGTTGCCCGTCGCCTGAGCGTCGCGACGGCCACCGGGGGCGAGCGGACGATTGCGGTAGAATTGAAGGTTGAGGAATCGACCGACATGCTGACCGGAAGCCTCGTTGCCATCGTCACGCCGATGAAGTCGGGCGGCGCGCTCGACTTGCAGGCGCTCGAGCGCCTGATCGACTGGCACATCGCGAGCGGCACCTCGGGGATCGTCGTCGTCGGCACCACCGGCGAATCGCCGACCGTCGACGTGGACGAGCACTGCCGTTTGATCAAGACGACCGTCGACCACGTGGCGAAACGCGTCCACGTGATGGCCGGCGTCGGCGCGAACGCGACCGCGGAGGCGATCGCGCTGACCCGCTACGCCCGCGAGGTCGGCGCCGACAGCGGGCTGTCGGTCGTGCCGTACTACAACAAGCCGACGCAGGAAGGGCTCTACCGCCACTTCCGGTCTATCGCCGAGGCGGTCGACCTGCCGATCGTCGTCTACAACGTGCCCGGCCGGACGGTCGCCGACCTCTCGACCGACACGACGCTGCGTCTGGCGCAGGTTCCCGGCATCGTCGGCATCAAGGACGCCACCGCCGACGTCGGGCGCGGCAGCGAACTCATCAAGGGCCTCAAGGCGGCCGGCAAGCGCGATTTCGCCGTCTACAGCGGCGAGGACATCACCGCGCTGCCGCTGATGCTGTTGGGCGGCCACGGCGTGATCTCGGTGACCGCGAACGTGGCACCGAAGGCGATGGCCGACATGTGCCGCGCGGCGCTCGCCGGCGATCTCGCGACCGCGCGCGCGATCAACGATCGGCTGCTGGGGCTGCACCGCCGGCTGTTCATCGAGGCCAATCCGGGTCCCGCCAAGTGGGCGCTCGCCGAAATGGGGCGCATCGAGAACGTCCTGCGCCTGCCGCTGGTGCCGCTGTCCGCGTCCTGTCACGAACCGGTCCGCGCCGCGCTGCGCGAGGCCGGTTGCCTGTAGCGCCGGCCGCGCGCGCCGCCGCGACCCTCCGTCCGGAACCGACCGCATGACCGCACCCCGCCTTCCGCGTCTCACGGCCCTCGTCGTCACGGCGGCGCTCGCGCTCGCCGGCTGCGACACGCTGCAGCTCACCAAGCGCATCGACTACAAGTCGACGGCGACCGGACCGGCGCTGGAGCTCCCGCCGGACCTCACGACGCCGCGCTACGACGACCGTTACACGGTCACGACCGCGAGCGGTGTCGCCGCGCAGCAGGGCGCGGCACGCACCCGCAACCCGGATCTGCTCGCGACGGTCCCGGACGCGCGGATCGTGCGCGCCGGCAACGAGCGCTGGCTCGTGGTCAAGGCCACGCCCGAGCAGGCGTGGAACGTGACCCGCCAGTTCTGGAGCGACACCGGGTTCGTGCTCGCGGTCGAGCAGCCGACGCTGGGTGTCATGGAGACCGACTGGGCGGAGAACCGCGCCGACCTGCCGGCCGACGCGCTCCGGCGCACGCTCGGGCGTTTCGCCGACATCCTGTACACGACCTACAAGCGCGACAAGTTCCGCGCCCGGGTCGAGCGCGGCGCGGAGCCCGGGACGGTGGAGATCTACATCGCCCACCGGGGGATGGAGCAGGTGCCCACGGCCAAGATCGACAACTCGTCGCCGGCCGCGTTCGCCTGGGCGCTGATGCCGCCCAACCCGAGCCTCGAAGCCGAGATGCTGACGCGGCTGATGGTGAAGTTCGGCACCTCCGAACCGCAGGCCGCGGCGGCGGTCGCGCAGTCGACCGCGCAGCCGGATCGCGCCCGCGTCGAGAAGGCGTCCGACGGCACGTCGCGGCTGGTCGTCGATGAGACCTTCGACCGCGCCTGGCGCCGTGTCGGACTCGCGCTCGACCGCAGCGGCTTCACCGTCGTCGACCGCGACCGGTCGAGCGGCCTCTACTACGTCCGCTACGCCGATCCGGAAGCCGACGTGCGCAAGCGCGAGGACCAGGGCTGGCTCGCGCGCGCGCTGTCCGTGTTCCGCAAGGAAGAAGGCGAGCGCCCCGAGCAGTACCGGATCGCGGTCGCGGAGGCCGCGCCGCGCAGCGTCGTGACGGTCCAGGATCCCAAGGGCACGCCCGATCGCAGCCCGGCGAGCGAACGCATCCTCGCGCTGCTCAAGGACCAGCTCAAGTAAGCACCGCCCCCGATGCGCTTCGCATCCCTGGGGAGCGGCAGCGAGGGCAACGGCCTCGTCGTCGAGGCGGGCACGACCCGCGTGATGATCGACTGCGGTTTCGGCGTGCGCGACACGGCGGCGCGACTGGCCCGGCTGGGCCTCGAACCCCGCGATCTCGACGCCATCGTGGTCACCCACGAGCACACCGACCACGTCGGCGGCGTGCCGGCGTTCGCGTCGCGCCACGGCATCGGCGTCTGGCTCACGTTCGGCACGCTCGCCGCGGTCGCCGAGCGGTTTTCCGGCTACGATCGCGTCTACGGCTTCGACAGCCACGACCGCTTCGCCGTCGGCGCGCTGGAGATCACGCCTTTCCCGGTTCCCCACGATGCGCGCGAGCCGGTGCAGTTCGTCTTCTCCGACGGCGCTTCGCGCCTGGGGGTGGTCACCGACCTGGGGACGTCGACGCCGTGCGTCGAGGAGCACCTGACCCGGTGCGACGCGCTGGTACTCGAGTGCAACCACGACGCGACGATGCTCGCCGAAGGGCGTTACCCGCCGCCCCTCAAGGCGCGGATCGCCGGACGCTACGGCCACCTCGACAACGCTGCGTCGGCGGCGCTGCTCGCCTCGCTCGACAACGCGCGCTTGAAACACCTGCTCGCCGCGCACCTCTCGCAGCAGAACAACACGCCGGCGCACGCGCGCGCCGCGCTCGCCGGCGCGCTCGGCTGCGCCGGGGACTGGATCGGCGTCGCCGACCAGGCGACCGGGTTCGACTGGCGCGACCTTTGACGGTTTCCCGAGGAACGGACATGACCAAGCTCACCCGCGGCCGCGAACTCTACCGGGGCAAGGCCAAGACCGTGTACGCGACCGACGATGCCCGCCACCTCGTCATGCACTACCGCGACGACGTCTCCGCGTTCGACGGCGCCAAGCTCGCCCAGCTCGAGAAGAAGGGCGAGACCAACAACCGGATCAACGCGTTCGTCATGGGCAGGCTCGCCGCCGCCGGCGTGCCGACGCACTTCGTGCGGCTGGAGAACGACCGCGAGTCGGTCGTGCGCGCGATGAAGATGATCCCGGTCGAGTGCGTCGTGCGCAACGTGTGCGCCGGGTCGATGGCGAAGCGCTACGGCGTGCCCGAGGGCACGAAGCTCGCCGAGCCGATCTTCGAGTTCTTCTACAAGAGCGACGCGCTGCACGACCCGCTGTGCAACGACGACCACATCCGCGTGCTCGGCTGGGCGAGCGCGAAGGAGATCGCCGAGATGAAGGCGATCACCCACAAGGTCAACGGCGTGCTGAAGCCGATGTTCGCGGCGGCCGGGATCGACCTCGTCGATTACAAGCTCGAGTTCGGCCACCCGGTCGACGATCCGGACGGGCCGCTCACGCTCGGCGACGAGTTCACCCCGGACGGTTGCCGGCTGTGGGACTCGACGACCGGCGAGAAGATGGACAAGGACCGGTTCCGCCGCGACCTCGGTTCGGTCATCGACCACTACCGCGAGGTCGGGCGCCGGATCGGCGTGCCGCTGTAGGGCTCGCCCCGGCCGACGGGAACGCCCCCTCTTTTTTCGCCGGCGGAGGCCGATATCCTCATTCGAGGTCTGGACGAATCGGACGGGGCGGGCATGGGAGTCACCGGAGCGCTGGAGCGGATCGCCGAGGACGCGGCGCGCGGGAACCTGGTGTTCTCGAGCAACGCCGAGGTCGTGCTGGGCGTCCAGCGGGCGGTCGACGACCCGGACTGTTCGACGGACAAGCTCTGCCGGCTGATCTCCGCCGAGCCGATGCTGTCGACGCGGATCGTCGCGGTCGCCAACAGCGTCGCCTACCGCCGGGCCGGCCCGGCGAGCGCCGACGTGAAGAGCGCGGTCTCGCGGCTCGGTTTCCGCAACGTACGCACGCTGGCGGCCGCCGTGCTGATCCGGCAACTGCGCGACATGGCCAGGACGCCCGAGCACCGGGCGCTCGCCCGCGAGCTGTGGGAGCACTCGGCGCACGTGGCGGCGCTAGCCCGCGTCATCGCGCAGAAGATCGTCCGCCTGGACCCGGACACCGCGTTCTTCGCCGGGATCGTGCACGAGGCGGGCGGTTTCTACCTGATCGCGCGCGCCGCGAGTTTCCCGGACCTCCTGACCGAAGGACTCGGCGAGTGGGAAGGCAACGGCGAGGCGATCGTCGGCGGCGCGGTGCTGCGCGAACTCGACGTCCCCGACGCGGTGCTCGAGGCGGTCGAGGAACTGTGGGAAGGCTACCTGCGCTATCCGCCGGTGCGCCTGGGCGACGCGCTGCTGCTCGCAGAGCACCTGTCCCCGGTGGAATCGCCGCTGGCGCGCCTGGGCGGCATGGAGCACCGCGGCGTGCACGCGGACATCGACGTCGCGATCGACGAGGACACGCTGAAGCACATCCTCGCGGAATCGGCCGCCGACGTGAAGTCGCTGATCGAGGCGCTCGACTTCTGACCGGCGGCGCGCGGGCGGCGGCCGTCGGGCCGGCCGACCGCGGTGGCGGAGGCGGGAGCGCGGCGCCGGCGTACGGATCGGAGCGGAGATGTCACTGACACCAGCGCTGGAACGCATCGCCCAGGACGCCGCGCGCGGCAAGCTCGTCTTTCCGTCGCATGCGAAGGTCGTGCTCGCCGTGCGGCGCGCGCTCGACGACCCGGATTTGCCGCTCGAAAAGCTCTGCCATCTCATCTCCGCCGAACCGATGCTTTCGGCGCGGATGGTATCGGTCGCCAACAGCGTCGCGTACCGGCGCACCGGCCCGGTCGTCGTCGGCGTCCGCAACGCGGTGACGCGCCTGGGATTCCGCAACGTGCGGACGATGGCGACCGCGTTCCTCGTCCGGATGATGCGGGACGTGCCGACGGTGCCGGCCCATCGCGACCTCACTCGCCGGCTCTGGGAGCATTCGGTGCATGTCGCCGCGCTCGCTCGCGCGATCGCGCAGCGGGTCGTGCGGCAGGATCCCGACGCCGCGTTCTTCGCGGGCATCGTCCACGACGCCGGGGCGTTCTATCTCGTGGCGCGCGCGGGCGACACGCCGGGACTGATCGACGAGGCGCGCGCGAACTGGGAGGGTGACGGCGAGTCGCTGGTCGGAGGATTCGTGCTGCGCGAAATCGACGTGCCCGCCGACGTCCAGTCGGCGTGCGAGGAACTCTGGCGCGGCCGGCCGCACGACCCGCCGTTCTCGCTGGGCGATGTGCTGGGGCTCGCGGATCGGCTGGTGCCGGTCGCGTCCCCGTTCGCCCGTCCGCGCGAAGCCGGTCCGGCGTCCGGGGCGGGCGTGGCGGGCCCGCCGGCGGTCTCCGACATGCTCAAGGCGGCACTCGCGGACGCGGACTACGAAGTGAAGTCGCTCGTTTCCGCGCTCAGCGGATAGCGTGGATATTAATTGGGGTCCGACTCGAATTTCGCCCGCAGGCGAAATTAGAGTCTGGCCCCAATTACTGCGGCCGAAATTCGAGTCTGACCCCAATTAATATCCACGCTATCCGCTGAGCGCGGAAACGAGCGACTTCACTTCGTAGTCCGCGTCCGCGAGTGCCGCCTTGAGCA
>JADZDA010000274.1 GCA_020851255.1 Burkholderiales bacterium
ACGCGATCGGCGGTGCCCACCGGCACCGTCGACTTGTCGACGACGATCTTCCAGTCGGTCATCCGCCGCCCGATGTTGCGCGCGGCCTCGATCACGTACCGCATGTCCGCCGAACCGTCCTCGTCGGGCGGCGTGCCGACGGCGATGAACTGCAGCGTCCCGTGCCGGACCGCGGCGTCGACGTCGGTCGTGAAGCGCAGGCGACCGGCGGCGACATTGCGGTGGATGGCGGCTTCGAGTCCCGGCTCGTGGATCGGTACGCCGCCCTGGTTCAGGATCGCGATCATGCGAGCGTCGATTTCGAGGCACAGGACGTCGATGCCGACCTCGGCGAGGCAGGTCCCGGTGACGAGGCCGACATAGCCCGTCCCGATCATCGTGATCTTCAAGCGTTCTCCCTGTGGCCGGCCGTCGCGGCGACCGCGGCGTTGATCGCATCGAGCGCGGCGACCGGGTCGGCGGCGCCGGTGATCGGGCGCCCGATCACCAGCCAGTCGGCACCGGCGGCGACCGCCTGCTCAGGTGTCGTGACCCTGGCCTGGTCCTGCGTCGGCTCCCCCGCGGGCCGGATACCGGGCGTGACGAGCTGGAACGTCGGCCCGCACTCGCGGCGGATCGCCGGCGCCTCGCGCGCGGAACAGACGACGCCGTCGAGACCCGCGTCGCGCGCGAGCCGGGCGAGCAGCAGCGCGTGGGCCTGCGGGTCCGCTCCCACGCCGATCCGGGCGAGGTCGGCCGCGGTGAGGCTCGTGAGCACGGTGACGGCGATCAGCAGCGGCGCCGTGCGCCCCGCCTGCGCCGCGGCCCGGTCGACCGCCGCGCGCGCGGCGGCCATCATCGCGAATCCGCCCGAGGCGTGGACGTTCAGCATCCACGCGCCCTGCCCGGTCACCGCGGCGCAGGCGCCGGCGACGGTGTTCGGGATGTCGTGGAACTTGAGGTCGACGAAGACCCGGTATCCCCGCGCGACCAGCGCGCGGACCAGGTCGGGTCCGGCGGCCACGAAGAGCTCCTTGCCGACCTTGAGCGCGCAGCGCGACGGATCGATCCGCGCGACGAACGCGAGCGCCGGGGCCGCGTCCGGATAGTCGAGCGCGACCACGACCCGCGACGGCGCGGCAGCGGTCACTGGAATCCCTCCGGCGCCTCGGTGCGCCTGGGCGGATACGTCTCCCACTTCTGGCAGCCCGGGCAGCGCCAGTAGTACTGCCGTGCCCGGAATCCGCAGCCGTCGCACCGGTACATGCCCAGCCGTTTGATGTGCTGGGCGACGAGTCCGCGGACGAGCTCGAGGTCGTGGCGCCGCTCCGGCGGTGCGGCGCGGATCTGCGCCTCGAGCAGGCGGTCGAGGCCGGTGAGCGTCGGGTTGCGGGCGAGTTCGTCCTTGACGAGCGCGGCCGCCGCCTCCGCGCCCTCGGTCTCGAGCACCAGCGCGAACAGCGCGTTCAGGATGTCGAGCGACGGCGACTCGCGATGCCACGCCTTGAGCAGGCGGATCGCGCGGGGTGCATCGCCCAGGCGTCGGCAGGCGTCGGCGACCCGGTCGGCGACGAGCGCGAGGTAGGCCGGCTGCTGGGATTCGATCCGTTGCCAGGCCGCGAGCGCTTCGGCGGGCCTGCCCTCCTGCATCGCCGCCTCGCCGGCGACGAGCGTCGCGCGCACGCAGCCGCGGTGGACCGCGAGCGCCTGCTCGATCCGGATGCGCGCCGCCGGAATGTCGGATCGCAGCAGCGCACCCTGGGCCAGCTCGCAGTAGTACTGCGCGATCTCGCGGAACGCCGGCGCTCCGGTGCCGGCCGCGATCCGCTCGGTCGCCGCGATCGCCTTCTCCCAGTCCTTCTCCTGTTCGTAGATCGAGATCAGGTGCGCATGCGCCTGCGACTCGTACGAGGTCCCCTCGAGCCGGCCGAACAGGGCCTCGGCGCGGTCGAGCATGCCGGCCCGCAGGAAGTCCTGGGCGAGCTCGTAGGTCGCCATCGTCCGGCGGTCGGCCGGCAGATCGGGCCGGTCGAGCAGGTTCTGGTGCATCCGGATCGCGCGCTCGTGCTCGCCCTGGCGGCGGAAGAGGTTGCCCAGCGCGAAATGCAACTCCACCGTCTGCGGGTCGACCTTGACGACCTCGATGAACGACTCGATCGCCTTGTCCGGCTGCTCGTTCAGCAGGAAATTGAGGCCGCGGAAGTACGACAGCGGCAGCGCCCGCGACTCGGTGAGCAGGTGCCGGATGTCGATGCGCGCGGCGACCCACCCCAGCCCGAAGAACACCGCCGGGATCGGCAGCAGCCACCAGAGGTCGATGTCCATCCTGCCCGCCGCGATCAGCCGGTGCCGCGGGGCGGTTCGCGCGCGATGGTGCCCGGCGCGGGCACAGCGCCGTGCGGGGCCGGGGAAACGACGGCGGATTGCGCGGCCGACTCCCGGCGCGCCCGTTTCAACTGGCGCTTGAGCCGGGCGACGCGCAGCGCGCCCGAGGCGAGCCCGATCGCGACGCCCAGGACGAACGCGACGAACACGACCAGCACGAGCGGCGCCTCGATGCGCGCGACGCGGAAGAACTTGAGCGTCACGACCTCGGCGTTGTCGAGCGACAGGAACAGGAGCGCTAGGAAGACCGCCGCCCCGACCAGCCAGCGCAGCACGCTCACCACCGGATACCCGCCCAGCACGCGGCTCCGGCCGCGGCAGCCGACCGCGACGGCCTCACGGCGCCTTCTTGAAGTCGACGCGCTCGCGCAGCTCCTTGCCGGCCTTGAAGTGCGGCACGCGCTTCTCGGGCACGTGGACCTTCTCGCCGGACTTCGGGTTGCGGCCCGTGCGCGGCGGCCGGTGGTTCAGCCCGAAGCTGCCGAACCCGCGGATCTCGATGCGCTCCCCCTTCGCGAGGCTCTCGGCCATCGCGTCGAGGATCATCTTGACCGCGAGTTCGGCGTCCTTGGCGACCAGTTGCGGGAACTGCGCCGCCAGGCGGTCGATCAGCTCCGATTTGGTCATCGGCGGCGCGCCCCGGGTCAACCGTTCGACTTGCTGTCGTTCAACTTCGCCTTGAGCAGCGCCCCCAGGTTGGTCGTGCCGGTGTGGACGCCCGAGTTCTCCTGGGAGATGCGGTTCATGGCCTCGCTCTCGTCG
>JADZDA010000275.1 GCA_020851255.1 Burkholderiales bacterium
CCGGCATGGTCGCGCTGCACGCCGCACCGGCCAGCGCCCAGACCGAAGGTTCCTATCCCCACCGCGCGATCCGCATCGTCGTGCCCTTCGGCGCGGGTACGCAGTCCGACTCCGCGACGCGGCTCGTCGCCGAGAAGCTGTCCGAGTCGCTGCGCCAGCCGGTCGTCGTCGAGAACCACCCTGGTGCCTCGGCGAACATCGGCAGCGAAATCGTCGCCCGTGCGCCGCCTGACGGTTACACGCTGCTGTCGACCGGCTCGCTGATCACGCTGCTGCCGGTGGTGATGGGCGCCACCGCCGTCGATCCGGTCGCCGCCTTCGCGCCGGTGGCCAAGCTCGCGGAGCCGCCGATGGTCGTCGTCGTGCATCCGTCGCTCGGCGTGTCGTCGCTGGCCGAACTGCGCGCGCTCGCGCGGACGAAGCCGGGCAGGATCGCCTACGCGACGGCCGGCGTCGGCAGCGTCCAGCACCTGACCGCGTCGATTTTCGCCCGGAAGGCGGGCATCGAGCTGCTCCACGTCCCGTACGCGAACAGCGGCCTCGCGCTCAAGGACGTGATGTCCGGGGAGATCCCCGTCTATTTCACGTTCCTCGGTCCGATCAACGCGCAACTCCGGGCCGGACAGCTGAAGGCGATCGCGGTCGCGAGCCAGCGGCGCATCGCGTCGTGGCCCGACATCCCGACGGTCGTCGAACAAGGTTATCCCGAGGCCGCGGCCTCGCCCTGGAACGGCATCGTCGCGCCGGCGGGGACCCCGCGCGCGATCGTCCTGCAGCTCAACCGGGAGTTCGCGCGGATCGTCGCGCTGCCCGAGGTGCGCGAACGTTTCGCGCAGATGGGCATGGAACCGATCTCCATCGAACCGGACCAGTTCGCCCTGGAGATCCGCGAGGCGACCGCGCGCTGGCCGGCGGTCGCCCGCGACGCCGGCGTCGCCGCCAAGTAGCCGGGCGATTCGTTTCCCGCCCCCGGGCAGACGCGGCCGGTCCGTCGGTTCCGCCGCCCGGCTACGGCTTGGCGGACGGCAGCCGGAACGCCTTGCCGTCGGGGACGAAGACGCCGCGCCCCCGATGGTGGATCGTCGTCGGGCTCCCGCGTCCCGGGCGCACCCACGCCGCGACCACTTCGAGCACGAACAAGTCGTAGCGGGCGGCGAGCGCGGTGTCCCTGACGCGGCATTCCAGGTTCGCCCAGCATTCGACGATGCGCGGCGCGCCGACCCGGGTGGAGGGCACGGGCGTCAACCCGATCACCTCGAACTTTTCGCAGTCGCGGCCGGAGACGTTGCCGGCGGCGACGACCTTTCCGGCGAGCCGGCGGTCCGGGATGGCGATCACGCACTCGCCGGTGGCCACGAGCGCGCGCCGGCTGAAGTTCGCGCGGCTGACGACGCAGGCGACCAGCGGCGGCTCGAATTCGATCATCGTGTGCCACGACATCGCCATCACGTTCGCATGCCCCCGGTGCGCCGTCGTCACGAGCACGACCGGCCCGGGCTCGAGCAGCCGGTAGACCCGGGACAGCGGCAGCGGGCGCAGACGCCCTGCCGCGCCGCGGACGGCGGCATCGCGCCCTGCGGGTCTAGGCGTCGAGCGCCGCGCCATCGCGATTCAGGCGCTCGCGCAACCCGGCCCCGGGGATCGCGCGCGGCTCGACGCGTTCGCGGACCGCGATCGCCGCCGCGTGTCCGATCGCATGGCCGTACGAGAAACACTGCGCGGTCACCCGCGCCGAGGCCATCGCCTCGTGCTCGGCGGCGAGGCAGCGGCCGGCGACGACCAGGCCGGCGCCGCGCACCGGCACGAACGCGTCGTAGGGCACCTCGTAGAAATCGCGCTCGAGCCAGACCAGGCGCGGCTTCTCGCCGCTGTGCAGTTCGATCGGCCAAGGAGACCGCGCGACGCCGTCGCGTCGTTTGACCGCGCCGACGACGTCGTCGTTGGTGAGTGTCTGCACGGCCGCCAACTGGCGCGTCTGCCGTGTACCCACCTGCACGCCGGTGTCGTTGATCCAGGACGCCTCGCAGCCGGGCAGGTGGTCGCGGAAGAACCGTGCGTACTCGCGCGCCTGGCGCCGGCCCTCGATCTCCGCTTCGGTGATGTCGTCCGAGTCGAGCGGATCGAGCTCCCGTCCGTCCGCGCCGAGCACCCGGGTCGCGTTGCACAGCAGTTCACCGGGCCGAGGCGTCGGGAACAGGAACACCTTGGTCCGCGGCAGGCGGTAGGCGCCGCTGCGGTTCGATTCCGCGATCTGCCGGCCGATCCGTTCCGGCAGGATGCTGTCGTCGCCGTGGGCTGCGAGGAACCGGGCGATGTCCACGCCCTGCAGCCGGAAGATCATCGTCGGGTTCTGGACCCGCCCGTCCAGGCCGACGAAGGTCCCAAAACCCGCCATCGCCGCGACGTCGGCATCCCCGCTCGCATCGACGACGAGCTTCGCGCGGATCTCGATCCGGCCCTGCTTGGCGTTGGCGACGACCCCCTCGACGCGTTCGCCGCCGTCGACCAGGACCTCGGTCACCGTCGCGTGGAAGAGCATGCGCACGCCGGCCGCCCGGACCAGAGCGTCGGCCGCCTCGCGCCAGACCAGCGGATCGTGGACCCGGGTCCAGGTCCGGCCGTAACGTACCGGCGCTGTCGCTCCGCCTCGCGCGTCCAGAGCGCGGACGAATTCGTCGGCGAACCCGTACACGAGCTGCCGGGGCGGGGCGGCCGGGTCGCTGGTCGATTCGTAGAGCCCGCAGACGGTGCCGGAAAGCCCCGCGACCGCGCCGCCGCCGCAGAATCCGTACCGTTCGACCATCAGCACGTCGAGACCCTGGCGCGCAGCGGTCACCGCGGCCGCGACGCCGGCGGCGCCAGCGCCGACCACGAGCACTGCGGCGTCGCGCCGGGTCGTGGGTCGCGAGTCTCGCGCGTGGATCGCCGCCGCGGTCATGGACCCGAGTGTACCGATCCGTGTAGCCCCGAGGACGACCGAGCGCGCGCCCGGCAGGCGCCGACCGGTCGTTCCCTCAGGGCGCGGGGCGATCGCTTCAGGGCCTTGACGGGGCGTTTGCCTCACCCGGCATTTGACATAATCTCAATTATACGCACCGTTCACGGCGCACTTCCGACGACCGCCACCCCGTGTGGAAGGTCGCTTCGCGCGCGAACGCGCGGATCGAAGCGCCGTTCGCCTCGAACTGCGAGGCGACGACGATGAGATCGTTCTCACCGATCTGAATATCGGTCCCGGGTGCAAGTCGGATCGTTTGCGCTGCGAGCAGGATCACGTTCTTGCCAGACGCTTCTGCTTTCACGCTGCC
>JADZDA010000276.1 GCA_020851255.1 Burkholderiales bacterium
CCGTTCGCGACGTACGCGAGATCGAGCGCGCACGATCCGCCTCGGCGCAGGCCCGCGCAACGGCGCGAGATCGCGCCGGCGAGCGCGAGGAAGTCGTCCTGCTTCGAACTCGACCGCGACGGGAACACGGTGCCGACGAGCGCGTCCTCGAGGCGCGTGCAGGCGGAGACGCGGATCGGGGCGCCGTTCAGTTGCGCCCCCTTGCCGCGGACCGCCGTGTACAGCTCGTCTCGGACCGGGTCGAGCACGACCGCGTGCGTGGTGTCCGGACCGACCGAGAGCGCGACCGATACCGCGTAGTACGGCAGGCCGTGCGCGAAGTTCTGTCCGCCGTCGACCGCGTCGACGATCCAGCGGTGCGTCGTGCCGGTCGCGGATTCCCGCGCTTCGCCCGAGCCTTTGCCGGCGATCGCATGTTCGGGGAACGCGGCGGAAATCGTCGCGGCGATCGCCTGGCGGGCTTCGGCGTCCGCCGCCACCGCGATTTCGCGCTGCTCCTTGGAGAACGTCGGCAGGCGCCTGAGATCGCGGGCGGCGTCGACGAGTACGGAGGCGGCGCGTCGCGCCGCGCGCACCGCGACGGCGAGCACCGGGTCACCGATGGGCGGGGCGTCGGTCATCCGCGCTCGCGGGTATCGGGGAGGGCGTTCCGGTTGCGTGTCGGGGCGTGATGCGGCACATGGGGGTTCGGGCCGGTACTCGGTCGCGGGGATTCTAGAACGTTCCGGCGCGGGCGGGCCGCCCCATCGACGGGCGGGGGACGTCGAACCGCCTGTCAATCCGCGTGCGTCGCGCCTCGACCTTCGGTCTCGTCGAACAGGGCACCCCGCCGGCGCAGCGTCCGCGACGGCAGCTCGCCGAACATCCGGCGGTAGTCGGCGGCGAAATGCGACAGGTGCCAGAAGCCCCAGCGCGCGGCGATATCCTGGACGCTCGCGCTCTCGCCGGCGATCTTGAGGTCGCGGCGCGCGCCATTGAGCCGGATCGCGCGCAGGTACTGGGCGGGACTCACGTCGAACGCGGACTCGAAACAATACTGGAGCGTGCGCCGCGACACGCCGATGAGTCCGCAGAGATCGGCGACGCTCACGTGCTCGCCGGAGCGCTCGAGCACGACTCGCCGCGCGCGCTCGACGATCGCCCGGCGCGACTCGCAGGTCGGGACGCTCTCGGCCGCGGGCTGTCCGGACTCGGGGATGGTCGCGTGCAGGTGCGCGAGCACCGCGTGCTGGATCGACCGCTGGACCGCGTCGTAACCGAGCAGCGCGGGCCGGCGGTCGACGAGTTGGAAGATGTCGGCGCAGAGGCGGCGGATCGCGTGCATCGCCGGCTGCGGCGGCACGAGGATCCGATGGCCGGCGAGCCGCGCCTCGGCGCTGCGGCCGTCGATGCTGGACGCGTAGGCCTCGAATACGCCGGTCGGCACGCAGATGCCGACGATGTCGAGGTGCCGGGGTGTGCGGAAGTCGAGTTCGTCGGACGGACCGAGCGTCAGCAGCATGTCCGGCTTGAGCGGACGTCCGCAGAAGATCGCGTCGGCGCCCATCGCCATCGGGACGCCGAACGTGCGCGACCCCGGCCACGCGCGACCGCCTTCGTGCACCGACTGGTTGGTGACCTCGCGGAAGAGCTGGATGTCGCCGAACCAGACATCGGTCAGCCGGCCCGCGAACGAGCCGGGTGAGAGCTGCTCGTAGGTCTGGTCCCACTGTTTCAGGTTCTCGGCCTGCTCGTCGGCATCGTGTGTCGTGAGCGAGCGCACCGAGTAGCGCCGGTCGGGCGCGCGTCGGGCTGGCGCCTTGCCGGCGACGTACGTGTCGGGGTCGGCCGCGCCGGCGTCGAGCGCGAGCGACAAGGTGATGCCGCCCAGCAGGCGGCGGATCCGGGTCATGGGCGCAAGGTTACATGGCGCGCCGGCGTCCGGACACGTCCGCGATGCGGAGCCGTGAATAGCCTAGCGTCTCGATCGGGTATTCCGGCCTCGCCTGGAACGCGCGGCCCCCGCAAGCGGCCGGTGCGCCCTGGCATGTCTCATTGCGTCCACAAAGGGCGGGACGCCGGCCCCATGATTGCCGATTTCGGCTAACGGGCCCGGCGCCGGTGGACCTACGATCGGGGTCGACGATGCGCCGGCGCCGCGAGCGACCGGCGTCGGATGGGTACGGCCGACCGGTGCGATCCGACACCGGCGCGAGCAGGGGGAGTCCATGAACGAGCGACTAGGCGCCGTGCGCGCCCTGGGTGCGGGCTTTGCGATCGCGACCGCCTGCGCGGCCGCGACCGCCGGCGCGCAGATCCCGCCCGAGCAGGTCTCGACCAGGAGCCTGCCGCCGGCGGGCAACGCGCGCCTGTACGTGACCGACGTCGCGATCAACCATATCGTCGACGGCAAGATCCTGATCGTCGACGCCTCGAAGTCCGCGTACCTGGGTACGGTGTCGACCGCGATGGCCGGACAGACCACGCTCGCGCCGGACCGCAGCGAGATCTACGTCGCGACGACGTACTTCACCAAGCTGAACCGCGGCGAGCGCCAGGACCAGGTCGACGTCTACGACGCCGCGACGCTCGCGCTCAAGGCCGAGATCACCATCCCGCCGAAACACGCGCAGGCGCTGCCTTATCGAGGCACGCTGCGCACGTCGTCGGACGGGCGCTGGCTTTTCGTCCAGAACGCGACGCCGTCGACGTCGGTGTCGATCGTCGACCTCAAGGCGCGCAAGTTCGTCGCCGAGGTCCCGCTGCCCGGATGCTGGATCATCCTGCCGGTGGCGTCGGCGCCGAACCGCTTCGCGACGCTCTGCGGCGACGGCACGATGGAAACCGTGACGATCGACGCCGAGGGCAAGCCCGGCCAGATCAACCGCAGCGCGCGTTTCTTCGACCCGGACGCCGACCCGCTGTTCGTCTCGAGCGAGGCGATCGGCGACCGCTACCATTTCGTGTCGTTCCGCGGGAACGTGGTCGTCGCGAACGTCGGCACCGATCCGCCGACCTTCGAGTCGCCGTGGCCGCTGGTCGCGCCCGCGGACGCCAAGGGCGGCTGGCGTCCGGGCGGCTACCAGCCGATGACGCTGCATGCCGCGAGCGGGCGGCTCTACGTCGGCATGCACCCCAGGGGCCGCGAAGGCAGCCACAAGGAACCGGCACAGGAGATCTGGGCGTTCGACCTCGCGACCCGGAAGCGCGTGGCGCGCGCGCCCGGCAGCATGTCGATCGCGCTCGCGGCGAGCCGCGAGGGACCGCCGCGCGTGTTCACGCTCGACGGCTCGAAGCCGGGGATCGTCGTCTACGACGCGAGTCGGGGCTTGAAGATCGCCAGCCGCATGGACGGCGTCGGCGAGACGCCGACGCAGCTCGAAGTTCACTAGGCCGGCGTCCGGGGACTTCGTGGGCGCGACCTTCGCCGATCCGGTCATCGTGCGTACGCTGGGTGCGGCGGTGGCGGTCGTCCTGCTGGTCGCGGCGGTGGCCAAGCTGCGCGATCGCGAGGTCTTCGCGGCGACGATCGACAACGACCGGCTCCTGCCTCCCGCGTCCGCGCCGGCGGTCGCCCTGGTACTGCCGCTGGCCGAGATCGCCGCGGCGCTCGCGTCGCTGTACGGGCCGACGCGAATCTGGGGAGCGCTGGGCGCCGCGGCGCTGCTGTCGCTGTTCGCCGCGGCGATCGCCGTCAATGTCGTGCGCGGGCGCGTCGACTTCGACTGCGGCTGCGGCGGGGGCGAGCATCCGCGCCTTTCCTGGGCGCTGGTCGTCCGCAACGGCGTGCTCGCCGTTGCGGCGCTCGCCGCCTTCGTCGAGGGTCCCCACCGGCCGTTCGAGGCGATCGACGCGCTCACGGTGGCCGGGGGCACGGCCGCGCTGGTCACGCTGTACCACTTCTCCAACCTGCTGCTCGCGAACGCGCCTCGCCTCGCCGGGCTCGAGAGGCATCCGTGATCGAAGCGCTCGTCGTGTCGAACATCGTGCTGTGGATCGTCGCGCTCGCGTCGCTGGTCGGCCTGATCGCCGTCGCGCGGCAGGTCGGCATCCTCTACGAGCGCATCGCGCCGATGGGCGCGCTGACGCTCGACACCGGTCCGAAGGTCGGCGATCCGGCGCCCGAATTCTCGCTGCCGGCGCTGTCCGGCGGCACCGTCGACCTGGGCGGCGCGCGCTCCCGCGGCACGCTGCTCTTCTTCCTGTCGCCGACCTGCCCGGTCTGCAAGAAGCTGCTGCCGATCGTCAGGTCGGTCGCGGCGAAGGACGCGAAGGCGCTCGAGGTCGTGCTGGCGAGCGACGGCGATCCCGACGAGCACAGGCGCTTCCGCGAGCGCGAGTCGCTGGGCGCGTTCCCCTACGTGCTGTCGACCGAGCTCGGGCTCGCGTTCCGGGTCGGCAAGCTCCCCTACGCGGTGCTGATCGACGCGGCCGGACAGGTGCGGGCCAAGGGGCTCGTCAACTCGCGCGAGCAGCTCGAGAGCCTGTTCACGGCGCAGGCGCTCGGCGTCGCGTCGATCCAGGAATACATCGGTCAGCGGGCCTGACCGGAACGCCACGAGGAGACGGCGATGAAATGGCTGGACGGGTGGTTCGAGAGCGGGGCGCGCCGGATCGCGCAACGGACGGGGAGACGCAGCGCGATCGCCCGGATCGGCGCGGCGCTCGCGGGTTCCGCGCTCGTGCTGCCGGTGCTGCCGTTCGACCGGTCGGCGCACGCGCAGGGGCACGGCGGCGCCGGCAAGGCCGCGAAGGCCAAGACCGACACCGACTGCGAGTACTGGCGCTACTGCGCGCTCGATGGTTTCCTGTGCACCTGCTGCGGCGGCACGGTGTCGCAGTGCCCGCCGGGCACCGAGACCTCGAAGGTCACCTGGGTAGGAACCTGCCGCAGCTCGGTCGACGGCAAGGACTACCTGATCAGCTACAACGACTGCTGCGGCGTGACCACCTGCGGCCGCTGCCTGTGCAACTTCAACGAGGGCGAGCGGCCGGGCTACCGGATGGGCGTGTTCAACGACATCAACTGGTGCATGGCGAACACGTCGACGATGTACCACTGCACGGTCGCCGCCGTCGTCGGCGTCGGCGCCACGAAGTCCGGATGATCGACGCCGTCCATCCCCGCGGACCGGGCGGCCCGGAGCGCGCGCGGCCGCGTCGCGGACGCGCCGCCTGCGCGCTCGCCGCCGCGGTGGCCGCGCTGTGCGCGCCGGCCGGGGGGGCGCGCGCCGACGTCGTGCGGACGAACTACGTGCTGCATTGCTCGGGCTGCCACGGCTTCGACGGCGCCGGAGCGCCCAGCGCGGGCGTGCCTTCGATGAAAGGCACGGTCGGCCACTTCCTGCGCACGTCCGAGGGCCGGGCGTTCCTGGTCCAGGTACCCGGCACCGCGAACTCGTCGCTCAACGACGCGGACACGGCGGCGCTGCTCAACTGGATCGTGAAGACGATGAGCGCGGCGGAGATGCCGCCGGACTTCGCGCCGTACACGACCTCCGAGGTGACGCGGCTGCGCGCCGCGCGCCCGGTCGACATCACGGCCGTGCGCGCGCGGATCGTCACGGACTTGCAGAAACTGGGCTACGCGATCCGCTAGTCGCGGCGCCGTCACGAGGGAGACGACGATGAGCAAGCGAGGGTCAAGGAACGTGGCGCGGCGGGCGACCGCCGCCGCCATCGGTTGCCTGTTCGCCGCGGCGAACGCGTGGTCGGCCACCGAGCAGGAGGCGGCGCAACTGGGCCGCGAGCTGACGCCGGTCGGGGCCGAGAAGGCCGCGAGCCGCGACGGGACGATCCCCGCCTGGACCGGCGGCGACCTGAAGGCGCCGGCCGGCTGGAAGCCCGGCCAGACGCGTCCGGATCCCTACGCGTCCGACGCGGTGCTCTACACGATCGACGCGTCGAACGCCGACCGCTACAAGGACCGGCTGTCGGAAGGACAGATGGCGCTCGTCAAGACGCTCAAGGGCTACAAGATGAGCGTCTATCCGACCCGGCGCTCCTGCGGCTACCCGGACGTGGTCTACGAGCGCACGCGGCAGAACGCGACGACCGCGAAGATGGCGGCCAACGGCAGCGACATCGAGCGCGCGACCACCGCCGGCTACCCGTTCCCGATCCCCAAGTCCGGCGCCGAGGCGATATGGAACCACAAGCTGCGCTGGATGGGCGAGGGCCGCATCGAGCGCTACGCGACGATCTTCTCCTCGTCGCGCGGCGGCGACTTCGTGCCGCTGGTCCAGGACCAGTGGACGATCACGCCGTTCGGCAACGCGAAGACCAGGACGATGGCCGACGTCGAGGGGATCGAGACCAAGATCCTGAACGAGGTCGTGTCGCCGGCCGCCCGGGTGGGCGAGATCATCCTGGTCCACTACTTCCTCGACAAGCCGTCGGACGCCTGGCTCTATTTCCCCGGCCAGCGACGCGTGCGCCGGTCGCCGACGTTCTCGTACGACAACCCGGTGCCGGGGTACGAGAACCTCCTGATGGTCGACCAGTACCCGATGTACGCGGGTCCGCTCGACCGCTACGACTGGAAGATCGTCGGCAAGCAGGAGATGGTCGTCCCGTACAACACGTTCAAGTTCAACGACACGACGCGCAAGTTCAAGGACATCTTCGGCGCGGACTACCCGGCGCGCGACCTGATCCGCTACGAGGTCCACCGGGTCTGGAAGGTCGAGGGCAACGTGAAGTCGGGGATGCGGCACCTCTTCCCCAAGCGGGTCATGTTCCTCGACGAGGACACGTGGATGGCGCTGGCGGCCGACCTCTACGACGCGCAGGGCCGGGTCTGGCGCGTGATGGAGTCGTATCCGTACTCCGCCTGGGAACTGCCGGCCTGCGTCTTCCAGGGCTACATCAGCTACGACCTCAACGTCGGCCGCTACATGGCCGACAACATGCCGCAGGAGGGCAAGGTCGACTGGCTCGCCGGCCGCGAGGGACGGATCGACGCGAACAAGTTCGACGCCGACCAGTTGCGGCGCAGCGGCGGCCGCTAGTGCGCCGGCGCGACGGACATCGAGGGAGATACCCATGAATACCGCAATGACGGGGCGCATCGCGCGCCGCTCGCTCGTCGCACTCGCGATCGCCGGCCTGGTCGGCAGCGCTCCGGCCCGGAGCGCGAGCTTCGAGTTCGCCAACGGCGTCACCGGCGACTTCAACACGACGTTGTCTTTCGGCGTCCAGGTCCGGATGAAGGACCGGCTGCGCGACAACATCGGCAACGACAACGGCGGCAGCGTCCCGACGACCGGGGCGATCGGCGGGCGGATCAACGGCGACCCGGCGACGTCGAACCCGGACTTCAACTTCCTGCAGGGCGACGACGGGAACCTCAACTACGACAAGCACGACATCGTCTCCGCGGTGCTCAAGGGCACGCACGAGCTTGGGCTCAAGTACCAGGACTGGCGATTCCTCGCCCGCGGCAGCTGGATCTACGACTTCAAGATCGACGATACGCGCGGCCTGCCCCTGGCCCCCGATGCCTACAAGCAGGCGGTGCGCGACTCCGAGTTGCTGGACCTGTGGGTGTCGAAGGACTTCCAGACGCCCTGGGGCCTGCCGGCGCAGGTGCGCCTGGGCAACCAGGTGATCTCCTGGGGCGAGGACATCTTCATCGTCGGGGGCGTCAACTCGATCAACGCGCTCGACCTGCGCCGTTTCCACGTGCCGGGCACGCAGTTGAAGGAGATCTTCCGGCCGGCGCCGATGGCGTACATCAACACGGCGATCGCGCCGGGGATGAATTTCGAGGCCTACTACCAGTTCCGCTGGAACGGTTTCAAGTTCGACCCGGTCGGCACCTTCTTCTCCGCGGCGGACGTCGTGGGCAAGGGCCAGCGGCCGGCGTTCATCCCCAGTTCGATCCTGGGAGAGGCGCCGGGCACGTTCGGCGACCGCGGCGACGCCATCGTCTACGGCGTCAACGTGTTGCCGTTCGAGGCCGACCGGACCCCGCCCAATTCCAAGCAGTACGGCGCTGCGTTCCGGTTCAAGCCCAGGAACTGGGACACCGAGTGGGCGCTTTACTACGTGCGCTACCACGACAAGCTGCCGTTCACGACGCTGTTCACCGAGACCGCCGCCGATTCGCCGTTCCTCGCGGCGAACGTGATCGGCGCGGGCTACTACAACGAGTACGGCAAGGACAAGGACATCTGGGGTCTCTCGTTCAACACCAAGGTCGGGCCGGTCGCCGTCGGCGGCGAGCTCTCGTACCGGCCGCGCGAATCGGTCGGCATCGACGGGTCGGTCCCGCTCTCCGGGCCGTACAGCATCTTCGATCCGGACACGGCGGGGCCGGCGAAGACCTACGATCCGATCCGCCAGCGAACCACGGTGCGCGGGTACGTGGACGAGAAGAAGTGGCAGGCGCACCTGACCGGCTTCTATTTCATCGAGGTCAACTCGCCGATCGGAACCGCGATGAAGACGCTGGGCGCCGCCGAGGGGTACATCCTCGCCGAAGCCGCGGTGACGCACTTCCCCAAGCTCAAGCCCGACCAGATCCCCTATTACATCTTCCCGAGCTACGAGGTGCCGGACAAGACGTCGTGGGGTTACGTCGTCGAGGTCGCGCTGACCTATCCGAACGTCTTCAACTCCGGCGTCAACGTCGTTCCGCAGATCGACTTCGTCCACGACGTGTCGGGCATCTCGCCGAACACGCTGCCTTTCATCGAGGGCCGGAAGTCGTTCTTCTTCGGACTCAACTTCGACAGCAACAACGTCTGGAAGGGCCAGATCGGGTACACGCACTATTGGGGCGGAGGCGTCTCCAACGTGCTGCGCGACCGGGATTTCCTGGGCGCGAACATCTCGTACTCGTTCTGATCGCAGCCATCGCGCGGGCGGCCGGGGGATGACCCCGGCCGCGTTCGTGCGTCCCTCGCCCCGGCACGTGCGACGGCGTCGCGACCTGCGCTCGCACCCGGCCGGCATCCGGTATCCTCCGTACGATCGACGCCCGAACCGATGATCGCCCGACTGGTCAAGCGCCTCGAGAAGCTGGTGTTCACGCACCGGGCGGCGACGCTCGCCTTCCTCGCGGCCGTCACCGTCGTCATGGGCGTGTTCGCGTCGCGTCTCCACATGGAGGCCGGATTCGACAAGCAGCTGCCGACCGGCCACGAGTACACGGACACGTTCTTCGCCTACCGGGACGTGCTGTTCGGCGCGAACCGGCTGATCGTCGTCGTCCACAGCCGCCACGAGGACATCTGGACCGTGGCGTTCCTCAAGCGGCTCAACGACGTGACGCAGGCGGTTCTCTACATGCCCGGCGTCGACCGGCGCACCGTGTCGTCGCTGTGGACGCCGAACACGCGCGTGCTGCAGATCACCGAAGAGGGATTCAAGGCGCGCGACGTGATCGGCGGCGACATCACGCCCGACCGCCTCGACGCCGCGAAGATCGCGCAGATCCGGGAGAACGTCGTCGTCGGCGGCTACGTCGGCAGCCTCGTCGCCAACGACCACTCCGGGGCGATGGTCGTCGCCGACCTGCTCGACGAGGATCCGCGGACGAAGGAGAAGACCGATTACATCGAGCTCGGCAAGCGGATCGAGCGCGACGTGCGCGCCAAGTTCGAGGATCACGTCACCGAGATCCGCATCATCGGCTTCGCCAAGCAGATCTCCGACATCGCCGAGGGCGCGAAGTCGGTGATCGCGTTCTTCGTGCTGGCTTTCTTCCTCACCGCCTGCGCGGTGTGGCTCTACTGCCGGTCGGTCACCTTCACGATCGTGACGCTGGTCTGCTCGCTGGTGTCGCTGGTCTGGCAGTTCGGGACGCTGACGCTGCTGGGCTACGGCCTCGACCCGCTCGCGATCCTCGTGCCGTTCCTGGTCTTCGCGATCGGTGTCTCGCACGGCGTCCAGCAGGTCAACTACATCTCGCGCGAGATCTGCGCCGGCAAGTCGCCGTACGAGGCGGCGCGCTCGAGCTTCACCGGCCTCCTGATCCCCGGGACGATGGCGCTGGTCACGGCGTTCGTGGGTTTCGCGACGCTGCTGCTGATCCCGATCCCGATGATCCGCGAGCTCGCGATCACGGCGTCGATCGGCGTCGCCTACAAGATCGTGACCAACCTGATCATGCTGCCGGTGATGGCGTCGTACTTCCGCTACGGCGGCGAGTCGCTGCCGCAGTACGTCGCCCGGATCACCAGCCTGCGCAAGTGGCGCGAGGGCATCATGGCGGAACTCGCGCGCGTCGCCGAGCCGCGCAACGCGGTCATCGGCACCGTCGCCGCGGCGATCCTGTTCTCGGTGGCGTGGTGGCAGAGCCAGGGCCGGCACGTCGGCTACCTGAAGCCCGGCGCGCCGGAACTCCACGAATCCGCGCGCTACAACCAGGACGCGATCGGAATCGTCGAGAAGTTCGGCGTCGGCCTCGACGTGTTCACCGTGGTCAACGAACTGCCGCAGGACGGCTGCTACGACTACGGCCGGATGGCGGCCATCGACGACTACACCTGGTATCTCGCCAACGTGCCCGGTGTCGTGGCGGCGGTGTCGCTGCCGTCGCTGGTCAAGATCGGGTCGTCGGGCTTCAACGAGGGCAATCCCCGGTGGACGGCGCTGCCGCGCGACGCGCGGTCGATGGCGAGCTTCGTCGGGCTGGCCGGCGAGGGCTCGGGCCTGTACGACCCGCGCTGCATGGTCCTGCCGATCAACGTCTACCTGGCCGACCACAAGGCGACGACGATCAACGAGGTCGTCGCCGCGGCCGACCATTACCGCGAGCGGAGGAAGACCGACGGGGTCAAGGTCCGCCTGGCGAGCGGCAACGTCGGCGTGCAGGCCGCGACCAACGACGTGCTGGCGCGCACCGAACTGCCGATGATGCTCTACGTCTACGCGACGATCATCGCGCTCGTGTTCGTCACCTACCGGGACTGGCGCGCGATGCTCGCCTGCACGCTGCCGCTGACGCTCGCCACGTTCCTGGGCTACTGGTTCATGAAGGCGCTGGACATCGGTCTCACCGTCGCGACGCTGCCCGTGATGGTGCTCGCCGTCGGCATCGGCGTCGACTACGCGTTCTACATCTACAACCGGCTGCAGCTCCACCTCGCCGACGGCGTGCCGATCGAGCAGGCGTTCAAGCGCTCGCTGCTGGAGACCGGCAACGCGACGATCTTCACGGCGATCACGCTGTCGGTGGGCGTGGCGACCTGGGCGTTCTCCGACCTCAAGTTCCAGGCGGACATGGGCCTGCTGCTCGCGTTCATGTTCATGATCAACATGGTCATGGCGATCACGCTGCTGCCGGCGATCGCCGTGGTGATCGACCGGCTGATCCCGCGGCGCGGGCCGGTCAGCCGCCCGTTCATGGCCCACTGAATGACAACGACGAGCCCACGATCCGGGTTGCGGTTGCCGATCGCGGTGGTCGCGCTGGCGGCCGCGGCGTTGGGTGCTCCGGCGGCGGGCGCGCCGGCCCGCGTCGCGCCCCCGCCGCTGGGCGAGCCGGGGTACGCGCGTCCCGCGCCCCGGGCCGCGGAGAGCCTGCTGCTCGCGGCGACGCGCGCCGGACGCCGCGTGGTCGCGGTCGGCGAGTACGGCAACGTGCTGCTGTCGGACGACGACGGCAAGGCCTGGCGGCAGGCGAAGTCGGTCGCGACGACGACCACGCTGACCGCGGTGCGGTTCATCGACGCCGAGCGCGGTTGGGCGGTCGGACACGGCGGCATGGTCCTGGCGACGCTCGACGGAGGCGAGACCTGGGCCGCGCTGGCCGGCAAGCCGGCGGGCACCGAGATCCTCTTCTCGATCCACATGGACGGGGCCGACCGCGGGCTCGCCGTCGGGTCCTACGGCCTCGCGCTCAGGACGGTGGACGGAGGTCGGCGCTGGGAGGAGGTCGATCTCGCTCAGGGCGAGGACGGCGAGCGGCACCTGAACCACATCCTCGCCGCCGGGCCGGACGTCCTGCTGGTGGCCGCCGAGGGCGGCACGGTCTTCCGGTCCCAGGACCGGGGGAACACCTGGCAGGCGCTGCGCACGCCGTACAAGGGGTCGCTGTGGGGCGGCCTCGCGCTCGCCGACGGGTCGGTCCTGGTGTACGGCATGCGCGGCAAGATCCTGCGCAGCGCGGACGCGGGCCGCAACTGGACCGAGGTCGCCAGCGGCACCGACCAGTCGCTGACCGGCGCGTGCCAGTCCGCGAACGGCACGGTCGTGGTCGTCGGTCTGGGCGGCGCGGTCGTGGTGAGCGACGATGGCGGACGTTCGTTCGCCGCGCGCATCCGTCCGGAGCGGACCAGCCACGCCGCCGTCGTCTGCAACGAGGACCGCAGCGCGATCGTCTTCGGGCCCCAGGGCGTCCAGGTCCATCCGTTGCCGCCCAGGCCGGGCTCGTAGTCCGCACCCGGTACGCGCGCCGCGTTGTCGCGGCGATCGCCTCGCAGTAAGATCGGCCCCTCGCGCACCGCCACCCGAACGCGGACGCGAAGCCCACAGGAGGAGCGCCCGTGTCCATCCCGCTGTCCCTGACGGTCAACGGCAAGGCCGTGACCGCGACCGTCGATCCTCGAACGCTGCTGGTCGACTTCATCCGCACGCAACTCGGACTGACCGGCACGCACGTCGGCTGCGACACCGGCCAGTGCGGCGCCTGCACGATCCACCTGGACGGCCGCGCGGTGAAGGCCTGCACGATGCTGGCCGTGCAGGCGAACGGCGCGTCGATCACGACGATCGAGGGCATCTCCGCCGCGGACGGCGCGATGCATCCGATGCAGGCGGCGTTCAAGGAGTGCCACGGCCTGCAGTGCGGGTTCTGCACGCCGGGCATGGTGATGAGCGCGATCGACCTCGCGAAGCGGCACCCGCACGCCGACGAGAAGACGATCCGCGCCGAGCTCGAGGGCAATTTCTGCCGGTGCACCGGCTACCACAACATCGTCGCGGCCGTGAAGCAGGGCGCCGCGGCGTCGCGCTAGCGGAGCCCGCCATGGGAGCGAACGATACCGGTCTCATCGGCAAGTCGATCCGCCGCAAGGAGGACGCGCGGTTCCTCACCGGCACGGGTCAGTACACCGACGACGTCGTCCTGCCGCGCCAGACCTACGCGGTCTTCCTGCGCTCGCCGCATGCGCACGCGCGGATCCGTTCGATCGACACGAAGGCGGCGCTGGCCTCGCCCGGCGTCGTCGCCGTCCACACCGGCGCCGACCTGCAGGGCGTCGGCGGGCTGCCGTGCGGCTGGCTCATCACCAGCCTCGACGGCACGCCGATGAAGGAGCCGCCGCATCCGGTGCTCGCGCAAGGCAAGGTCCGCTACGTCGGCGACCGGGTCGCGCTGATCGTCGCCGAGACGCTCGACCAGGCGAAGGACGCCGCCGAGAAGATCGACGTCGACTACGACGTGCTGCCGGCGGTGGTCGGCCCCGCCGATGCGATCAAGCCGGGCGCGCCGGTCGTCCACGACATCGCGCCGGACAACCGCTGCTACACCTGGGGCCTCGGCGACAAGGCGGCGACCGACGCCGCGTTCGCGAAGGCCGCGCACGTGACGAAGATCGACATCGTCAACAACCGGCTGATCCCCAACGCGATCGAGCCGCGCGCCGCCAACGCGAGCTACAACCGCGCCGAGGACAGCTACACGCTCTACGTCGCGAACCAGAACCCGCACGTCGAACGGCTGCTGATGGGCGCCTTCGTGCTGGGCCTCCCCGAGCACAAGCTGCGCGTCATCGCGCCCGACGTCGGCGGCGGCTTCGGCTCGAAGATCGTCCTCTACGGCGAGGAGACGGCGCTCGTCTGGGCGAGCAAGCGCGTCGGCCGGCCGATCAAGTGGACCGCCGAGCGCAGCGAGGCGTTCCTCTCCGACGCCCACGGCCGCGACCACGTGACCCACGCCGAGCTCGCGCTGGACAAGGACGGCAAGTTCCTCGGCCTGCGCGTGCACACGGTGGCGGCGCTGGGTTCGTACCTGTCGACGTTCGGCTCGTCGGTGCCGACGATGCTCTACGCGACGCTGCTCGCCGGCCAGTACACGACGCCGGCCATCTGGTGCGAGGTGATCGGCGCGTTCACGACGACCTCGCCGGTCGACGCCTACCGCGGCGCCGGACGCCCCGAGGCGACCTACGTCGTCGAGCGCATCGTCCACCAGGCGGCGGTCGAGACCGGGATCCCGCAGGACGAGCTGCGCCGTCGCAACTTCATCCGCAGTTTCCCCTACGCGACGCCGGTCGCGCTCACCTACGACACCGGCGACTACGAGTCGTCGCTGCGCAAGGCGCAGCAGGTCGCCGACGTGGCGGGTTACGCGGCGCGCAAGGCCGATTCGGCGAAGCGCGGCAAGCTCCGCGGCATCGGTTACTCGTCGTACATTGAGGCCTGCGGCCTCGCGCCGTCCAACGTCGCCGGGGCGCTGGGCGCGCGCGCCGGCCTGTTCGAGGCCGGTGAGGTCCGGGTGAACCCGACCGGCAGCGTCACCGTGTTCACCGGCTCGCACAGCCACGGCCAGGGCCACGAGACGACTTTCGCGCAGATCGTGGCGGCGCGGCTGGGCGTCCCGGTCGACGGCGTCGATGTCGTGCACGGGGACACCGGCCGCGTGCCGTTCGGCATGGGCACCTACGGCTCGCGTTCGCTCGCGGTCGGCGGCTCGGCGATCGTCAAGGCGCTCGACAAGATCGTCGCCAAGGGCAAGAAGATCGCCGCGCACCTGCTCGAGGCGGCGGAAGGCGACATCGAGTTCAAGGACGGCAAGTTCACCGTCGCCGGCACCGACCGCAGCAAGGCGTTCGGCGAGGTCGCGCTGGCGGCGTACGTGCCGCACAACTACCCGCTCGACAAGCTCGAACCGGGGTTGAACGAAACCGCGTTCTACGATCCGACGAATTTCACCTATCCGGCCGGCACGCACATCTGCGAGGTCGAGGTCGACCCGGACACCGGTCAGGTCG
>JADZDA010000277.1 GCA_020851255.1 Burkholderiales bacterium
GGTCGCCCGCGCGGCGCATTGTAGCTATCCGGGGTGAGAGCGGGAGCTACAACCCTGTACTCGCGCTGGAAAGACTGGGTCGTATTGTAGCTATCCGGGGTGAGAGCGGGAGCTACAACGAGTTCGAGGGGGACGGCCGCAGGCCGCCGCCCCTCGAACTCGCCGCGCTACCGCGCGGGCCATCAGGAGGAGCGCGTGTCCGGCCAGCGGGGACCGCAGCGACCGGATGTGCGACGCGCCTTACACGTTGAACCGGAAGTGCATGACGTCACCGTCGTGCAGCACGTACTCCTTGCCCTCGAGGCGCATCTTCCCGGCCTCCTTCGCGCCGTGCTCGCCCTTGCAGCCGATGTAGTCGGCGTAGGCGATCGTCTCGGCGCGGATGAAACCCTTCTCGAAGTCGGTGTGGATGACGCCGGCCGCCTGCGGCGCGGTCGCGCCGACGGGGATGGTCCACGCGCGCACTTCCTTCGGGCCGGCGGTGAAGTAGGTCTGCAGGCCGAGCAGCTTGTAGCCGGCGTGGATCACGCGGTCGAGGCCGGGTTCGGCGAGCCCCAGGTCGTCGAGGAACGCCTTCTTGTCGTCGCCGTCGAGATCCGCGATCTCGGCTTCGAGCGCCGCGCACACCGGCACCACCGGCGCGTTCTCGCGGGCCGCGTACGCCTCGACCGCCGCGAGCAGCGGGTTGTCGCGGAAGCCGCGCTCGGCGACGTTCGCCACGTACATCGTCGGCTTCATCGTGAGCAGGAAGAAGGGCTTCAGCACCGCCTTCTCCTCCTCGTAGAGGTCGAGCGAGCGCGCCGGGCGGCCCTGGTCCAGCGCCTTCTGCACCTTGACGAGCACCTCGTGGAGGCGCTTCGCCTCCTTGTCGCCGCCGGCGCGCGCGAGCTTCTCGACCTTCGCGATCTGCTTGTCGACGGCGGCGAGATCGGCGAGCGCGAGCTCGGTGTGGATCGTCTCGATGTCGGACACCGGATCGATCCTGCCGGAAACGTGGACGACGTTCGGGTCCTCGAAGCAGCGCACGACATGCGCGATCGCGTCGGTCTCGCGGATGTTGGCGAGGAACTGGTTGCCCAGGCCCTCGCCCTTGGATGCGCCGGCGACCAGGCCCGCGATGTCGACGAACTCGACGACCGCCGGGATCACCTTCTCGGGCTTCGCGATCGCCGCGAGCGCGGCGAGCCGCGGGTCGGGCACCTCGACGATCCCGACGTTCGGCTCGATCGTGCAGAACGGGTAGTTCTCCGCGGCGATGCCGGCGCGCGTCAGCGCGTTGAAGAGCGTCGACTTGCCGACGTTGGGCAGGCCGACGATGCCGCATTTCAGGCTCATGGATTGTCTTTCGTGTGCAATTGCGTCATCGCGCGCTCGAACTCGCCGGCCGCGATGGCGGGCCAGGCGTCGATCGCCCGGCCGATCGCGCGCCCGATCGCGTCGCGCTCGTCGCCGCGCGGCGGCTTCAACACGTAGTCGACGACCTGCTGCTGCGGCAGTTCCGAGTCGCGCGGATGGCCGATGCCGATGCGCAGCCGCCAGAACTCGGGGGTGGCGAGATGCGCGCGGATGTCCTTCAACCCGTTGTGTCCGGCGACCCCGCCGCCGAGCTTCAGCTTCACCGTCCCGGCGGGGAGGTCGAGCTCGTCGTGGGCGACCAGGACCGCGGCGGGCTCGATCGCGAGGAAACGCGCGAGCGACCCCACCGAGCGACCCGATTCGTTCATGTACGTCGACGGCTTCAGGAGCCGCAGGTCGCCGTCCTTCGCGACATCCCCGGCGAACCGCGACTGGGGCGAGAGCGCGGCGCCCAGCTCGCGGGCGAGCGCGTCGACGAACCAGAAGCCCGCGTTGTGGCGGGTTTTCTCGTAGTTGCGGCCGGGATTGCCCAGGCCGGCGACGAGGCGGATCGGTGCGGAGGCCATCTCGGATCGGTCGGGGACGGGGGTCGGGCCTGCGCGCGGCGCACCGCGCAACGAAAAGGCCCGCCGGCGTTACGACACGGCGGGCCCGGGACGGACGGCTTCGCGCCCGACGCGCGACGACGCTACTTCTTCTTGTCGTCCTTGCCGCCTTCCTTCTTCTCGGGGGCCTTGGCTTCGGCGGGCTTCGCCTCGGCCGCCGGCGCGGCGGCCGCAGCGGCACCCTCGGCCGCGGCGGTTTCCTCGGTCTCGACGACCGCCTTGGGCACGACGGCGGTCGCGACCACCGGGTCCTTGCCGTGGGTCACCGCGGTCACGCCGGCGGGCAGCGCGACGCCGGACACGCGGATCGGGTGCGCGGTCTCGAGCGTCGCCAGGTCGACGGTGATGAACCCGGGCAGGTCCCTGGGCAGGCACGAGATGTCGATCTCGTTCATCACGTGGCTGACGATCGCGCCGCCCAGCTTCACCGCCGGCGAGACCTCGCCGTTGACGAAGTGCAGCGGGACCTTCATGTGGATCTTCTTGTTCTCGTCGACGCGCTGGAAATCGACGTGCAGCACCTGCGGCCGGTACGGGTGCATCTGCACGTCGCGCAACAGCACCTTCTGCGCGGCGGAACCGAGCTTCATCGTCAGGATCGACGAGTGGAACGCCTCGTTCTTGAGCGCATGGACGAGCGCGTTGTGGTCGAGTTCGATCGGCGTGGGCGCTACCGATCCGCCGTAGACGATGCCGGGGGCCTTGCCGCCGTGGCGCAGCCGGCGGCTCGCGCCGCGGCCTTCGCCGACGCGCGGAAAGGCGGTGAAGTCGATCGAGGCCATCTTGGCGACTCCTTCTTCGTGTCTGCGGCCTTCCGGGGTCTCGGCTACACGGGGAAGCCGGCCGGTCGTCCGCGGGTGGCTGGGGTGCCGGCTCGCCGAAGGCGCGCCGGGGAAAGCTTTGAATTATAACCGGATTCCGGAGCCTCGTCCACCGCCCGGTGTCCGGCCGGGCGTCAAGGCATGTACTGGCCGCCGTTGATCTCGAGGATCTGGCCGGTGACGTAGCCCGACAGGGCGTCGGACGCGAGGTAGACGAACGCGCCCGCGCACTCTTCCGGCGTTCCGAGCCGTCCCATCGGGATCGAGCCCTTGAACGACTCGAGCATCTGCGGCGTCGAGTAGCGCTCGTGGAACGGCGTCGCGATGACACCGGGCGACACCGCGTTGACGCGGATGTTGTCCCTGACGAGCTCCTTGGCGATGCCGCGCGTGAACGTCGACACGAACGCCTTCGCCGACGCGTACATCGCCGCGCCGGTCCCGCCGCCGTTGCGCGCCGCGACGCTGGTCACGTTGACGATGTTCCCGCGCCCGCCGCGACGCATGTGCGGGACCGCGGCCGCGCACGCCATGACGACCGACCGGCAGTTGAGATCCATCACCTGGTCGAAGAACGTGTCGTCGATCTCGGCCAGCGGGACACGCTGCACGAGTCCGCCCGCGTTGTTGACGAGGATGTCGAGACCGCCCATCGCCGCGGCGGCCTCGTCGACGACGCGACGCGCGGTCGCGCTGTCGGTCAGGTCGCCCCCGATCAGGTGCGCCTCGCCGCCGGCGAAGCGCACGTCGGCCGCGACCTCGTCCGCGCGGTTGCGGCTCGCGTTGTAGTGGATGGCGACCTTGCAGCCCAGCGTCGCGAACGCGCGCGCCGCCGCCGCGCCGATGCCGGTCGACGCCCCGGTGACCAGCACCGCCCTGCCTGCGAGATCCGCTCCCATGCCCTGCGTCATGCCATCCTCCGGCGTCCGTCCCGCGATCGCGCGTTGCCCGCGACCCCGGCCGGGCTCAATCGATGAACAACGAGCTGACCGATTCCTCGTTGGAGATCCGCGTGATCGTCTCGGCGATGAGCTGCGCGCACGAGAGCTGCCGGACCTTCGGACAGGCCGCGGCCTCGGCGGTGAGCGGGATCGTGTCGGTCACGACGATCTCGTCCATGTCGGAACTCGCGATCCGGGGCACGGCCCCGCCGGAGAGCACCGGATGCGTGCAGTACGCGACGACCTTCCGCGCGCCGTGCTCCTTCAGCGCGGTCGCCGCCTTGCACAGCGTGTTCGCGGTGTCGACGATGTCGTCCATGATCACGCAGGTGCGCCCGTCGACGTCGCCGATGATGTTCATCACCTCGGCGACGTTGGCCTTCGGCCGCCGCTTGTCGATGATCGCGAGGTCCGAGTCGAGGCGCTTGGCGATAGCGCGCGCGCGCACGACGCCGCCGACGTCCGGCGAGACGATCAGCAGGTTGTCGTAGTTGCGCTTCCACAGGTCGCCCAGCAGGATCGGCGTCGCGTAGACGTTGTCGACCGGGATGTTGAAAAAGCCCTGGATCTGGTCGGCGTGCAGGTCCATCACCATCACGCGGTTGACGCCGACGGTGGAGAGCATGTCGGCGACGACCTTGGCGCTGATCGGCACGCGCGCCGAGCGCGGGCGCCGGTCCTGCCTCGCGTAGCCGAAGTAGGGGATCGCCGCGGTGATGCGCGCCGCCGACGCGCGCTTCAGCGCGTCGACCATCACCATCACCTCCATCAGGTTGTCGTTGGTCGGCTGGCAGGTCGACTGCAGGACGAAGACGTCGCGGCCGCGGACGTTCTCGAGCAGCTCGACCATCACCTCGCCGTCGGAGAACTTGCCGACGATCGCGCGCCCGAGGCTGATGTTGAGGTGCCGGCAGACCGCCTCGGCGAGCTTGGGGTTCGCGCTGCCGGTGAAGACGCGCATGCGTTCGTAGGCCATGGGTCAGTCTAGCGCGACGGGGACCACCGCTCCGGAACGAAGCGGGCAGGACGCCGGACGCGGCGTCCTGCCCGTCGTTTCATCGATGGCTGGGGAGGAAGGATTCGAACCCTCGTATGCCGGAATCAAAATCCGGTGCCTTAACCAGCTTGGCGACTCCCCAGCGGAAATCGGCTCGCGTCCCGGGCGCCCGGAGGCGCGCCCGATGCGCGATCATTCGCGCCGGCCACCGCACGAATCGCGGGCGGCGACCTGCTTCCGGGGCGCTACGCGAACGATGCGAGCGGATGGCGGGCGAGCGTCCTCGCGATCGTCGCATCGATCCCGGGACGCAGGCGCGCTGCCGCCGCCTGCGCCTGTGCCGGGCTCGCGAAAGCCGCGAACACGCACGCGCCCGATCCGGTCATCCTCGCCCGCGGATCGACCTCGAGCAACGCCTCGAGCGCCTCCGCGACCGCCGGATGCCGCGCGCATGCGACACCCGCCAGATCGTTCCGACCGTAACCCTCGGAAAAGACTTCCATTTTCGCCGACGGCGTCGATCGTGTCAATTCGGGTGCGGCGAAGATCGACGCCGTGGCCACGTGCGCACGCGGAGTCACCAGGACGATCCACGCCGCCGGCAGGCTCACCGGCGTCAGCCGCTCCCCGATGCCGCGAGCGAGGGCGGCCTCGCCGCCCACGAAGAACGGTACGTCGGCGCCGAGCGCGACGCCGATCGTCGCGAGATCGCCGCGCGAGAGCCCGAGCCGCCACAACCGGTTGAGCGCGAGCAGCACGCTCGCGGCGTCCGAACTGCCTCCGCCCAGGCCCGCGCCCATCGGGATCGTCTTGTCGATGCGGATTTCGACGCCCAGCGCGGTCCCGGTCCGCGCCTTCAGGCGCTCGGCCGCGCGAATCGCGAGATCGGCCTGCGGCGGCACGCCTTCGACATCGTTCATCCGCACGATCGCGCCGTCGTCGCGCACGCGCAGCGTCAGCGTGTCGGCGAGATCGATCAGCGTGTACAGGGTTTCGAGTTCGTGCCAGCCGTCGGCGCGACGCCCGGTGACGTGCAGGAACGCGTTGAGCTTCGCCGGCGCGGGCACGACCAGGCGGTCGGGCTGCGCGCCCGGATCGGGCGCGCCGTTCACGGCGAGCGCCATGTGTCGACGACGATCCGCACGTCGAGGCCGGGATAGCGGACGTCGAGCCGCGACGGCCGCGTGGCCGCGTCGTCGGCGTAGGCGTACGCGACCGTCCAGCCGTCCTGCGCGAGCACCGCCGCGCGCCGTCGCGCGTCGCGCTCGAGCGCGTGAGCCGACCCGGGCCTGGGGAGCCCCCGGATCCACCAGGCGAGTTCGTCGACCGGCAGCGCGAAACCGAGCGTGCGCGCCGCGAGCGCCGAGGGGTCGGCGTCGGCGACGACGCGGCCGTCGGGCAGCTCGACGCGCGCGCCCGCGCTGTCGCGCGTGAGCCGCGCGAGCGTCGTGCCCATCGGCGTCGCGAACGCGAGCGCGTCGCGGCCGCGCTCGTGCGTCCAATCCACGTGCGCGGCGACTCCCTGGCCGTCGTGCCGCGCGGACATCCTCACGGCGATCGCGAACGGTTCGTCGACGACCGCGGCCGCCGGCGGCTCGGGCGGCGGCAGGCTCGCGCAGGCGGCGAGCGCGAGCGCGGCCGAGGCGACGAGACCGCGCATCCCCGCCGGGTTCAGCGGACGATTCAGCGGTCGAGCCTGCGCACGGTCTCGAGCAGCACCGGGTGATCCGGCGAGACCTTGAGCTGCGCGGCCCAGAGCTCCTTGGCGCGCACGCGCTCGCCCTTCGCCCACAGCACCTCGCCCAGGTGCGCGGCGATCTCGGCGTCGGGCCGGGCCGCGAACGCGCGGGCGAGGTAGCGCTCCGCCTCGTCGTGGCGCCCGAGCTTGTACAGCGCCCAGCCCATGCTGTCCTGGATGAACGGGTCGTCGGGGAGGAACCTGAGCGCCTTCTCGATCAGCACCCGCCCTTCCTCGTGGCGGGTGGTCCGGTCCACGAGCGTGTAGCCGAGCGCGTTCAGCGCCTGCGGATCGTCGGGCTTGAGTTCGAGCAGCCGCTTGAGGCGCGCCTCGGCGACGTCGATGCGATCGATCTTCTCGGCGATCATGCCCGCGTCGTAGAGCAGGTCCGGGGAGTCCGGATGCTCGGCGAGCCCCTGCTCGAGCACCGCGTAGGCCTCGGCGTTGCGTCCAGCCTCGCGCAGCACGCCGCCTTCGGCCTGCCGGACCTGGATGCGCTGGTCGGGTGTCACCGCCGGCAGGTCGGCGAGGTAGCGCCGCGCCTCGTCGACGCGACCGAGCTTGCCCGTCAGCGCCGCGACGCGCAGCTTCGAGAGCCATCCGCGCTCGCCGTCGCCGACCGCCCGGTAGCGTTCGATCGCGAGCTCGTAGCGCCTGGTCTCCTCGGCGATCTGCGCGAGGTAGAGCTGCGCCGAACCGTCGTCGCCTTTCGCCGCGAGCCGGCCGAACTGCTCCTCGGCGGCCGCCCAGTCCTTCATCTGGAAGGACAGGATCGCGACGCCGGTCGCGTATTCGCGCGTCTCCGGATCCTCGGCCGCGAGCGCTTCGAAGATCGCCCGCGCTTCCGGCAGCTTCTTCTGTTCGACGTAGAACTGCGCGAGCGCGCCGCGCGCCGGGGCCGACCTCGGCTGGGCGACGACGAAGCTCCTGAGCCACGCGACCGCATCGTCGGGCGAGCGCTTGGCGAGGATCTCGGCCTTGAGCAGCGCCCCCCGTTCCCAGTCGGGCCGCAGCTTGAGCGCGAGTTCGGCGCGCTCCAGCGCCGCGGCCGCCATCGCCGCGTCGGCCGGGCCGGTGTTGTACGCCGCGAGCGCCACCGCGTACTGCGCCTCGGCCGACGTCGTGTACGGCGCCGCGAGTTCGCGTACGAGGTCGTACACCGCGCGCTTGTCGCCCTGCTGCGAGAAGGCGCGGTTGAGTTGCAGGAACGCATCGCCGACGCCGCCGCCGGTGAGCGCCTGGTCGGCGAGCAGCCGCTCGAGCCTCAGCTTGAGTTCCTCGTCGCCCAGGCCGTGCGGCGCCCCTTCGCGAGGCGCCGGCGGGCCGTCGGCGAGGGTGGCGAGGATCTGCCTCGGGCGCTCGGCCTGCGGCTCGAGTTCGAGCCACAGTCGCGCGGCCGCCTCCGCGGTCGCCCGCTGGCGGGTCGCGTGCGCGATCTCGGCGCTGCGCCGCGCGAGTCGCGCGTCCTTGAGCTCGCGGGCGACCTCGAGATAGGCGCGCGCCGCGAGCTGGGTCTGCCCGCGCTGCAACGCGATGTCGCCGAGCATCAGTCGGTAGAAGACATCCGGCGAGAGCCCTTCGCGAGGGGTGTCGTCCCGCACCACCGGTGCCTTCGACGCCGCGGCGGGTGGCGCGTCCGCGGGAAACGGCGGGATCTGCGCGCAGGCCCCGGCGGAAAGCCCCGCGCCGATCGCGACCCAGGTGGCGACGGCGCGCGGACGAAAGAAGAAGGTTCGAATGGTCATGGTATGGCGGCGAAATGCCGCGGGCCCGGCCGGTCCCAGGCTGGAACCTATCTCATAAACATGCACGTGTGCGTGATTATGAGATAGGTTGCATGGTCGGCGACCTGACGAACGGACCGCGCCCCGGGGCCGGTTTCGCGCCGCTTTCGATGCCCGAACTACCCGAAGTCGAAACCACGCGCCGCGGCCTCGCGCCCGCGGTGGTCGGGCGCCGGATCGCCGCCGTATCGATCTACGACCGCCGGCTGAGGTGGCCGGTTCCGCGCGCGCTCGAACGGAACCTCGCGGGCCGGGCGATCGATGCGCTGGACCGCCGCAGCAAGTACTTGCTCTTCCGGCTCGGCGGCGACACGCTGATCGTCCACCTCGGCATGACCGGCAGCCTGCGCCGCTACCCGGCCGCGCCGCGCCGCTCCCCGCACGACCATGTCGACGTCCTGCTGGACGACGGGTCGACGCTGCGCTACCACGATCCGAGGCGCTTCGGCGCGATCCTGTGGGTCGCCGGTGACGCTGCGGGGCACCCCCTGCTGGCGTCGCTGGGCCCCGAGCCGTTCGACCCGCACTTCGACGCCGAGTCGCTCTACCGCGAGACCCGCGGCCGCCGCCAGTCGATCAAGCAGGCGCTGATGGGCAATCACCTGGTCGTGGGTGTGGGCAACATCTACGCGAGCGAATCGCTGTTCCGGGCCGGGATCCGGCCCACCCGGGCCGCCGGGCGCCTGACGCGGCGGGACGCCGCCGCGCTCGTCGACACCGTGCGCTCGACGCTGGCCGACGCGATCGCGCGGGGCGGCACGACGCTGCGCGACTATGTCGACAGCCGCGGCGAGCCGGGGACTTTCCAGTTCGATTGCGCGGTGTACGACCGCGAGGGGCTGCCCTGCCCGCGCTGCGCGACGGCGGTGCGCGCGGTCCGGCAGGGAGGCCGGTCGACCTATTTCTGCCCCCGATGCCAGCGTTGAACGCTCCTTCGGCACGACTCGTGCTTCAAGCTGTGTGATACAGTCGCCGCCCCGTCGACCGGGGGGCACGATCGGGGAGGGGGATTCGATGCAGGCACGCGAGCTCGCCGCGCGGTTCGAGGCCTATGGCGATTGGCGTCGCCGGCTTTCGGCCGCGATCTCCGCGCTGCACCAGTGGCTGGGCGATCAGGACCTGACCGACGCGCAGACCGACCTGCGGGTCCGGCAGCTCCTCGAGCGGTTGCTCCAGGACAAGCTGGTCGTCGCCTTCGTCGCCGAGTTCTCGCGCGGCAAGTCCGAGCTCATCAACGCGATCTTCTTCGCCGAATTCGGGCAGAGGCTCCTTCCGTCCGCCGCGGGGCGCACGACCATGTGCCCGACCGAGCTCCTGCACGACCCGTCGCGACCGCCTTCGATACGCCTGCTCCCGATCGAGACGCGCGTGCGCGACGGCACGGTCTCGGAGTTCAAGCACTACGCCGACGAATGGGTCACGTTGCCGCTCGACCTCGCCTCCGTGGAGCGGATGGCCGATGCGCTGTCCCGCGTCTCGCAGGTCAAGCGCGTACCGGTGCCGCTCGCGCGGCGCTACGGCCTGTACGACGACGACCTCGCGGCGGCCGGCGGCACCGACGGCGGTGTCGACATCCCCTGCTGGCGCCACGCGATCATCAATTTCCCGCATCCGCTGCTCAAGCAGGGACTCGTGATCCTCGACACGCCGGGCCTCAACGCGATCGGCACCGAGCCCGAGCTGACCCTGTCGCTGCTGCCGAACGCGCACGCGGTGCTCTTCCTCCTCGCGGCGGACGCGGGCGTCACGCGCACCGACCTCGACCTGTGGAACGATCACCTGGCCGGCGCCGATCCGGCGATGCAGTCCGGCCGCCTCGTCATCCTGAACAAGATCGACGGCCTGTGGGACGAGATGAAGGGCGCCGCCGCGATCGACGCCGAGATCGCGCGCCAGGTGCGGCTGACCGCGGCCACGCTGGACGTCCCCGCGGACCAGATCTTCCCGGTCTCCGCGCAGAAGGCGCTGCTCGCGAAGGTCAACGGCGACGACGCCCTGCTCGCGCGCTCGCGGCTGCCCGCGCTGGAGGCGGCGCTGTCCGGGCGGCTCGTCCCGGCCAAGCGGGACATCGTCGGCGCCGCGGCGCTCTCGGAGGTCGGCGCGATCGCCGCCGGCGTGCGCAACATCCTCGACTCGCGCGCCGCCGGCATCGCCGAGCAGCTCGCCGAGCTCAACGCGCTGCGCGGCAAGAACCAGGACGTCGTCGAGCACATGATGGCGCGCGTACGCGAGGAGAAGGCGACTTTCGAGCGCGGCCTCGCCCGCTACTCCGCGCTGCGCAACGTGTTCACGCAGCAGACGACCGAGCTGTTCGACCGCGTCGGCCTGGACCGGCTGCGGGCGAACGCCGGCGACACGCGGCGCTCGATCGAGGCGAGCCTGTTCACCCGGGGCCTGCGCACGGCGATGAACGACTTCTTCTCGACGATCCGCGCCGACCTCGAGGCCGCGGGCGCCAAGGCCGGCGAGATCCACGAGCTCATGCGCGCGATGTACGCGCGCTTCGCGAAGGAACACAACCTCGAGCTCTACGAGCCGCCCCCGTTCTCGGTCCTCAAGTACCTGAAGGAGGTCGAGCGGCTGGAACGCGCCTACCAGCAGCACATCAACACGCTGTGGAACATGGCGAGCAAGGCGAAGTTCGCGCTGATGAAGCGCTTCTTCGAGACGATCGCCTCGCGGGTCAAGCACCTGTACGACATCGCCAACCGCGACGTCGAGGCGTGGCTCAAGTCGGTGATGTCGCCGCTGGAGACGCAGGTCCGCGAGCACCAGATCCAGCTGCGGCGGCGCCTCGACAGCATCAAGCGCATCCACCGGGCGAGCGACGAGATCGAGGAGCGCATCGCCGAACTCGAGCAGCAGGCCGGCGCGCTCGACGCGCAGGCGCGCGGGCTCGAGGTTCGCGTGCGCGCCGTCGACGCGCTGGTCTCGGCGCCCGACTCGCTGCCGCTCGCCGCGAACGGGTGAGACCCGAGGGCGGGCGCGTCGCGGGCGGGCGCCCGTCCGCCGGCTAGCCGGCGGCCTGCTTCGCCATCAGCCCTTCGTACTTGCGCCGGAGCTGCGCCGGGGTCTCCACGCGCGCCGGATCGACCGGTATGCAGTCGACCGGGCAGACCTCGCGGCATTGCGGCTCCGGGTAGTGGCCGACGCACTCGGTACAGCGGGCGGGATCGATGACGTAGATCTCCGCGCCCTGCGAGATCGCGTCGTTCGGGCACTCGGGCTCGCAGACGTCGCAGTTGATGCACTCGTCGGTGATCATCAGCGCCATCGTCAGCTCCGCGGCTCGGCCTTGAGGACGAGCCGTCGCGCGACGGCGGGATGGACGAAATCGCCGACGTCGCCGCCGAAGCGCGCGATCTCCCGCACGATCGTCGCCGACACGAACATGTACTGCTCGGACGGCGTGAGGAACAGCGTCTCGATCTGCGGCCAGAGCCGCCGGTTCATCCCCGCCATCTGGAACTCGTACTCGAAGTCCGACACCGCGCGCAGTCCCCGCAGGACCGCGCGGGCGCCCTGCGACTGGACGAATTCCATGAGCAGCGTCGCGAACGGTTCGACGACGGCGTTGGGGAGGTCGGCCAGCACCTCGCGGCACATCGCGACGCGCTCCTCGAGCGTGAACATCGGCCGCTTGGCATCGGACGCCGCGATGCCGACCACGACGCGGTCGAACAGCGACGCCGCGCGGCGGACGAGATCCTCGTGGCCGCGCGTGAACGGATCGAACGTGCCGGGGTAGACGACGGTCAGCATCGGGCGTACAGATGATAATGCACCTGGCCGGCGCGTCCGTGGCGGACCAGGACGAGCCCCTCCGGCGCCTCCAGCGCCCTGCCGGCCTCCGCGTAAACGACGCCGCCCGGCGAAAGCCGCGCGGCGCACGCGGGCAACAGCCAGGGCCAGGGATCCTCGCCGTACGGCGGGTCGGCGAAGATCACGTCGAAGTCGCGGGTTTCCCGCTCGAGGTGACGGCGCGCGTCGCCGCGGTGGACTTCGATCGCATCGAGCCCGATCGCCCGTGCGTTCGATTCCAGCGCGAGCGCGAGCCCGGGGTCCCGGTCGACGGCCACCGCGCGCGCGGCACCGCGCGACAGCGCCTCGACCGACATCGCGCCGGTGCCGGCGTAGAGATCGAGCGTCGTGCGTCCCGAGAGATCCTGGCCCAGCCAGTTGAACAACGTCTCCCGGACGCGGTCGGGCGTCGGCCGCAGGCCGGGCACGCCGGGAAAGCGGAGCACGCGCCCGCGGTGGCGGCCGCCGATGATGCGGACACGGTTGTTCGTCGGCGGCATGCGGGCGGGTCGCGAGGCGGCGGCCGGATAGAATTCTAGCTTCGCCCCGGGACGCGGACGCCGCGAGCCGATGTTCGACCTCTTCAAGCGCAAGACCGACGACGCGGGCCGCGAACGCTCGTGGAAGGATCGCCTCGCCGGCGGACTCTCCGCCACGCGCGAGCGCCTGGCAGGCGCGCTCTCCGGCGTGTTCCGCCGCCGGGCGCTCGACGACGAGGCCGTCGATGAGATCGAAACCGCCCTGATCACCGCGGACGTGGGTGTCCCGGCCACCGCCTGGATCATCGACGACCTCAAGGCGCGCTATCGCCGCGCCGGCGCGGGCGCCGATGCGCGGGAACTGCTGCGCGAGTCGCTCGCCGCGCTGATCGCGCCGCTCGAGCGGCCGTTCGCCGTGGGCGAGGCGCGGCCGTTCGTCATCATGATCGCCGGGGTGAACGGCGCCGGCAAGACGACGTCGATCGGCAAGCTCGCCAAGTGGCTGCAGCAGCAGCACCTGTCGGTGCTCCTCGCGGCGGGCGACACCTTTCGGGCGGCCGCGCGCGAACAGCTCGCGGTCTGGGGCGAGCGCAACGGCGTCGCCGTCGTGGCGCAGCAGGGCGGCGATCCCGCGGCGGTGGCGTTCGACGCCGTCGCGGCGGCGAAAGCGCGAGGGATCGACGTCGTGCTGGCCGATACCGCCGGCCGGCTGCCGACCCAGCTCCACCTGATGGAGGAGCTGGCCAAGGTGAAGCGCGTGCTGGGCAAGGCGCACGAAGGTGCGCCGCAGGCGGTGTGGCTCGTCCTGGACGCGAACACCGGCCAGAACGCGCTCGCGCAGGTCGAGGCGTTCGACCGCGCGATCGGCCTCACCGGGCTCATCCTGACCAAGCTGGACGGCAGCGCCAAGGGCGGCGTGGTGGCCGCGATCGCCCGCCAGCACCCGATACCGCTCGCGTTCGTCGGCGTCGGCGAAGGCCTGGACGACCTGCGGCCTTTCGTCGCCGCCGACTTCGTCGACGCGCTGCTTCCGCCCGCCGGCTGACCGTCGCGCCGCGCCGGCAGACGCCCGTCGGCCCCGGCCGGCGATCGATCCGCGACACCCGCCGTTGGTCATGTCCGACTGGAATGGTCGGGAACTTTCCGGTCTGCTTAGCACTCTCAGATGGCGAGTGCTAAAATGACGCCGGGGCAGGAGGCTCTGCGAGGGGTTCCCGGCTTCCACGATGAGGAGAATCACCATGACCGGATCCGTGCTGGCGTTCCCGACCCCCGCATCGCTGGGGAGTCTGGACCATTACATCCAGGCGGTGAACCGCTTCCCGCTGCTGTCCGCCGGGGACGAGGCCGCCCTCGCCCGCCGGTGGCGCGACCATGAAGACCTGGACGCCGCCCGACAACTCGTGCTCTCGCACCTGCGCCTGGTGGTCGCCGTTTCGCGCGGCTACCTGGGCTACGGCCTGCCCCAGAACGACCTGATCCAGGAAGGCAACGTGGGACTGATGAAGGCCGTCCGCCGGTTCGACCCCGAGCGCGGCGTCCGGCTGGTTTCGTTCGCCCTCCACTGGATCAAGGCGGAGATGCACGAGTACATCCTGCGCAACTGGCGGCTGGTCAAGGTGGCGACCACCAAGGCTCAGCGCAAGCTCTTCTTCAACCTGCGGAGCATGAAGACGACTTCGCACGCCCTGAGCCGCACCGAGGCCGCGGCGATCGCGAAGGAACTCGGCGTCAAGCCCGAGGAAGTCGTGGAGATGGAGACGCGCCTGTCCGGCCGCGACGTCACGCTCGATCCGACCCCGACCGACGACGACGAGCACAGCTACTCGCCGATCGCCTGGCTCACCGACACGTCCGACGAGCCCGCGCAGATCCTCGAGCGCCGGCAGCAGCAGGAGTTGCGCGCCGACGGGCTCAAGGGGGCGCTGGCCCGGCTCGACCCGCGCAGCCGCCGGATCATCGAGGCCCGCTGGCTCAAGGAGTCCGAGCCGGCGACGCTCCAGGAGCTCGCCGACGAATACGGCGTGTCCGCCGAGCGGATCCGCCAGATCGAGGCGAAGGCGCTCAAGGTGATGCGCGGCACGATGCGCGAAGCCGCCTAGGCACCGTTACCGCCTGCCCCGGACGCCGGCCCCGCGCCGGCGTCCGCGTTTCGGAGGTGCGGATCGGCTGCGGCGCGGGGATCCCCTCCGCTCGGAGACCAGAACCCAGGTTCTAGATCTCGATCTGGGTGCCGAGCTCCACGACCCGGTTGGTCGGCACGTGGAAGAAGTCGCTCGCCTTGACCGCGTTCTTCGACATCGACGAGAAGAGCCGCTCGCGCCAGCGCGCCATGCCCGGGCGCGCCGTCGACACGAGCGTCTCGCGCGACACGAAGAACGAAGTCTCCATCATCTCGAAGCCGAAGCCCTGCCGGCCCGACTGCTCGAGCACCTCGGGGACGTCGGGCTCCTCCTTGAAGCCGTAGTAGGCGACCAGGCGGTGGAAATCGCATCCGAGCGACTTCGTCTCCAGCCGCTCCTCCGGCGGCACGTACGGGATCTCGCGCGTCACGATCGTGAGGAAGACGACGCGCTGGTGCAGCACCTTGTTGTGCTTCAGGTTGTGCAGCAGCGCGTGCGGGACCCGGTCCGGCGTCGACGTGAGGAAGACCGCCGTGCCCTCGACCCGGTGCGGCGGCGCGACCTCGATCGACTGGATGAAGAGGTCCAGCGGCAGCGCGTCGTCCGCGAGCCGGTCCATCAGCACCTTGCGGCCGCGCTTCCAGGTCGTCAGCAGCGTGAATACCGCCGCGCCGATCAGCAGCGGGAACCAGCCGCCTTCGGGGATCTTGAGCGCGTTCGACAGGAGGAACGTCGCGTCGATCGCCGCGAGCGGAACCGTGATCGCGAGCGCGAGCCACGCCGGCCAGCCCCAGAGCCGGCGCATGACGAAGTAGATCAGCACCGAGTCGATCAGCATCGCGAGCGTCACCGCGATGCCGTACGCACCGGCGAGGTTGCTCGAACTGCGGAAGCCGACGACGAGCAGCATGACCGCCGCGAGCAGCGTCCAGTTGATGAACGGCACGTAGATCTGCCCCATCGTCTTCTCCGACGTGTGCCGGATCGCCAGGCGCGGGACGTACCCCATCTGGACCGCGGCGCGGGCGAGCGAGAACGCGCCGGAGATCACCGCCTGGGACGCGATGACCGCCGCGGCCGCCGCGAGGATGACCAGCGGCAGCAACGCCCAGGCGGGCGCGAGCAGGTAGAACGGATTGCGGATCGCGGTCGGGTCGGCGAGCACCAGCGCGCCCTGCCCGAAATAGTTGAGCACCAGCGCCGGCATGACGAAGAAGAGCCAGGCGCGACGGATCGGCGCCGCGCCGAAGTGTCCCATGTCCGCGTAGAGCGCCTCGGTCCCGGTCACCGCGAGGACGACCGCGCCCAGCGACAGGAATGCCGCGAGCGGGTTGCGCCAGGCGAACTCGTACGCCCAGACCGGCGAGAGCGCCTCGAGGACCTTCGGATGCGCGGCGATCTGGATCGCGCCCAGGATGGCGAGGACCAGGAACCAGATCGTGCACACCGGCCCGAACAGCACGCCCACCGATCCGGTGCCGCGCTTCTGGATCGCGAACAGCCCGACCAGGATCACGAGGGCGACCGGCACGATGTAGGGCTTGAGCGCCGGCGTCATGATCTCGAGCCCCTCGATCGCGCCGAGGACGGACACGGCGGGCGTGATCATCGCGTCGCCGAAGAACATCGCCGCGCCGAAGATGCCGAAGCCGACGAGCCACCATCGCGTCCGGTCGTCGCGAGCGAATCCGCTCGACACGAGCGCGGTCAGCGCGAGGATGCCGCCCTCGCCGCGGTTGTCCGCCCGCATGATCAGCACGACGTACTTCAGCGTGACGACGACGACCAGCGCCCAGAAGACGACCGACAGCAGCCCGTAGACGTTCCCCGGCGTGAACTCGAGCCGGTGCGGGCCGCCGAACACCTCCCGCATCGTGTACAGCGGGCTCGTGCCGATGTCGCCGAAGACGACGCCGATGGCGCCCAGCATCAGCGCGCCCATCGGCTGGCGCCCGCCCGGAGCGTGCGGATCGGTCATCGCGGGATCGCGGCCGGCGTCAGCCGGACGTGTCTTCTCCCCGGCGCGAGAACCGGATCGTGAGCTGCTTGAGCTTCCGGTAGAGGTGGGTGCGCTCGAGGCCGGCCTTCTCCGCCACGCGGCTCATGTTGTTCTGCTCGCGGGCGAGCAGTTGCTCGAAGTAGACCCGCTCGAACGCCTCGCGCGCCTCGCGCAGCGGCAGGTCGAAGAACCGGGCCGTGATCTCGGGCGCGACCGGCGCGACGCCGCCCGCGGTTCCCGCCTCGCCGATGAGCCGCTTCGCGTGGTCGGGCGTGATGTCGCCGCGCAGCAGCTTCAGGTTGGACACGACCGCCGCGAGCTGGTCGAGGTTGCCGGGCCAGTAGGCGGCGGCGAGCGTCGCCAGCGTCGCCGGCTGCAGCGTCGCGAGCAGCGGCGCGCCCGCGTCGCCGCCCGAGCGCCAGTAACGCTCGATCAACGGCGGGATGTCCTCGCGCCGCGCGCGCAGCGGCGGCAGCGTCACCGCGCCGGCCGACAGCGCCGAGAGCAGCGTGGCGTCGAACCGGCCCTCGGCGGCGAGCGCGGCGAGCGGCTCCGCCGACGTCGCCACCAGCGTCAACCCATGACGCTCGGCCTTGCCGAGCATGAAGGCGAGGCCCTTCTGCTCGTTCTTCGAATACTGGGCGATCTCGGCGAAGTGGATCGTGCCGTCGCGCGCCTCCTCGAGCAGCGCGGCCGGATTCGCGGCGAGCCGCGTGCCGTCGGCGAGCGACACCCACGCCCCTTCGGCCGGCTTGAGCGCCAGCGCGGCGATCTCGTGCCCGGTGCCGGGTTCGCCCAGCATCAGGATCGGCCGGCGCGCCGCGACGAGCTTCTCGAGCGCGCGTTCGGTCTCGCGCACCGGCGCGCTCGTGCCCAGCGCGGCGAGCGACACCCGGCGCGGCTCCTGCGCGGCGCCGCTCTTCAGGGCGCGGGCGATCGTGGCGAGCAGCTTCTGCAGCCCGATCGGCTTCTCGAGGAAATCGAACGCGCCGATCCGCGTGGCCTCGACCGCGGTCTCGATCGTGCCGTGCCCGGACATCATCACGACCGGCATCGTGAGCAACCCGGCCGCGCCCCATTCGCGCAGCAGCGTCACGCCGTCGGTGTCGGGCATCCAGATGTCGAGCAGCACGAGCGAAGGCTGCGCCCGGACACGATAGGCGCGCGCCTCGTGCGCGTTCTCGGCGAGCGCGACGCGGTAACCCTCGTCGAGCAGGATCTCGGACAGGAGTTCGCGGATGCCGACCTCGTCGTCGACGATGAGGATCTCGCGCGGCGGGCCGATCACGAGGTCCCCCCGTAGCGCGCTGCGCGCGCCGGTTCGTTCCCCGGGGCGCGCGGCGACGTCATGCGGCGCTCCCGGCGCGTGCGGCGAGCGGCAACGCGACGACGACGCGCGCGCCGTGGGGCTCGACGTTGCCGACGGTCACGCGCCCGCCGTGCTCGTCGACGATCTTCTTGACGATCGCGAGGCCCAGGCCGGTGCCCTTGGTCTTGGTCGTCACGTAGGGCTCGAACGCGCGCTCGACGACCTCCGGTGCGAATCCGGGTCCGGCGTCGGAGAAGGAGAGGCGCGCTTCGCCGTCCCCGCATTCCAGGCCGATCGTGAAGGCCTTCGTCTCGCGATCCGACTGGGCGTCGATGGCGTTCTGCAAGAGGTTGTGGAGGACCTGGCGGAGGCGGGTGGGCTCGCCCAGCACGACGACCGGAGCGTCCGGCAGCGTGAGCGCGACATGGGGCCTGAGATTGTCGTACAGGGCGAGGACGTCGAGCAAGAGGGCGGACAGATCGACCGGCGCCGACTGGCCGGGCCGCGGCTGGCGCGCGTAGACGGCGAAATCGTCGACCATGTGCTTCATCGCGGCGACCTGGTTCACGATCGTCTGCGTGCCGCGGGCGAGCGTCTCCCGGTCCGCGCCGTCGAGCCGGGGCTCGAGCTTCACCGCGAGACGTTCGGCGGAGAGCTGTATCGGCGTCAGCGGGTTCTTGATCTCGTGCGCGAGGCGACGCGCGACCTCGGCCCAGGCGGCGTCGCGCTGGGCCTGCACCAGTTGCGAGACGTCGTCGAACACGACGACGCAGCCCGGATTGGGCGTGCCGGGAAGCCGGGTTCCGCGCATCAGCAGCGTCCGCGACAGGCTCGCGACGCTGACCGATGCCTCGCGCTGCCATTGCCCGTCGCGCGCGCCGCGGAAGCCCTCGCTCACGAGCTCCGCGAACGACGCGAGCGCCGGCAGCCGGCGCCCCCAGTCCGCGAGCGCGACGCCGGTGATCTCGGCGAGCGGCTGCTGGAGGATCACGCTGGCGCTCGGATTGGCGGTACGCAACCGGTAGCGCTCGTCGAACGCGAGCACCCCGGCGGACAGATTGCCCAGGACGCTCTCCAGGTAGGCGCGCGTGGTCTCGATCGCGCGGCGCGACTCGGCATCGCGCTCCTGCGCCTGCGCGAGCTGCGCGGTCATCGCGTTGAACGACTCGGTGAGGACCCCGAGTTCGTCCCGGGAGACGACCGGCTGGCGGCGCGTGAAGTCCCCCTGCGCCACGGCGCGCGTCCCGGCGGCGAGCAGGCCGAGCGGCGAGCTGAACCGCTCGGAGAGCACGACGGCGAGGCCCAGGGCGAGCGTCAGCGCGAGCAGGAGCGTCAGCGTCAGCGTCAGCGCGTACAGGCGCTTGAGCGCGCCGCGCGTGTACGAGATCTCCTGGTAGTCGCGGAAGCCCGCCTCGGCCTTCTCGATCTCCTGCGCGAGCGCCCGGGGCACCGGCTCGATCACCTGGAGGACCTTGAGCGGCTCGAGGCGATCGGCCGAGTTGACCGGCACGACCACGCGCACCTGCAGGCCGCCGCCGGGCAGCGCGTCGACGTTCGAATAGGTCTGCTGCATCCGCGCCCGGCGCAACGCCTGCGCGGGCGGCGGTTCCGGCGCGATCGTCGCCGCGGACGTCCCGGCGACGGCCAGGACCCCGCCCGCCGCGTTGAAGACCGCCGCCTGGGCGACTCCCGCCTCGCCCGCCGCGCGGCCCAGCACCACCGGGAGCGGCCCGGCCGCCTCGGCGACGCGATCGGCGATCTGCCCGGCCTTGTTCGTCGTCTCGCGCCCGAGGTAGTCGAGCGCGTTGCGCCCGAGCGCCAGGCCCCCGTCGAGCGCGCGGTCGACGCGCACGTCGAACCAGCTCTCGATCGACCGGCCGAGGAACTGCACCGACACCGCGTAGACGAGGGCGCCCGGCAGCACGGCGACCAGCGCGAAGAAGAGCACGAGCCGCACCGCGAGCTTCGATCCGAACACGCCCCGGCGGTGGTCGCGCGCGAGCCGCCAGAGCTGCGATCCGACGACGACCATCAGCAGCGCCACCATCGCCAGGTTGATCACGAGCAGCGTGTCGTAGCCGCGCGCGAACAACTCGGTGTTCTCGGTGGCGGTCGCGAGCAGGAACAGCCCGATCGCGGCGAGGCTCGACGCGCCGACGAGCAGCCACCGCATGGCGCGCGACGGCAGGAAGCCGCTCATGGCGTGAACGCGAACCTGCGCCAGTCGCTCGCGAGCTGCCACTCGCGCGAGGCGAGCGCGTTCACCTGGAACGGCTTGGGCAGCTGGTTGACGTCCAGGCGCAGGCGCACGGCCGCGTCGTAGCGGGCGCCGGGAATCAGCTCCGTGACGCGCGCGACCGCGCGCGAGGTGACGCGCCCGATCAGGCGCTCGACCTCGGCGAGCGAGGGGACGGTCTGGGCGATGAGCCCGCTGGAGACGCGGTACTGCCGGGCGAGCGGCGCGTAGGACACCCGCCAGGTCGTCGACGTCGCGAGGACCTTCTCGTCGAGCCACCACCAGCGCGGGCGGGAGAGCTCGACTTCGAGCAGGAAATAGAGGGGCACGCCGTTCTGCAGCGCTTCCTCGAGCGTCGCGTTGAGCGACAGTTCGAATTCGGCGTTGAGCAGCACCTCGCCGTCCTCGACGCGCAGCTCCGCGGACTTGACCGGAATGACATCGGCCCCGGCGCGCCGGGGCGCCAGCCCGACCGCGGCGAGCAGCCCGGCGCCGAGCGCGCCCAGCGCACGGCGGCGCGGGGCGCTCGGGGGAACGACGCGGAACGGAATGGGGCCTGTCGGCATGCCGGCGCTGGACCGGGTCGAGTGGCGCGAAAGCCGCGCGGGCCGCCGGCGCGAGGCTCCGCCGGAATCAGCTTTTGCGGAAACGCGCGTAGAAGAAGCCGTCCTGATTGTGGGGTGCGCCCGGCGACGAAGGCAAGAGCTGGCCGCCGATCGCACCGGTCTCGGGCGCGAGGCTGAGGGTTTCGCGCAACGCGTCGGCGTGCCGCCCGGCGAAAGCCGCCGCCTGGGCCTCGTTCTCGGCCTTGAACACCGAGCACGTGGCGTAGACGAGCGTTCCGCCGCGCGCGAGGCATCCCCACAGCGCGTCGACGATCCGGCGCTGGACGACGACGAACGCGTCGACGTCGCTCGCGCGGCGCAGCCACTTGCCGTCCGGATGGCGGCGGACGATGCCCGACGCGGTGCAGGGCACGTCGGCGAGGATCCGGTCGAACGGGCGTCCGTCCCACCACGCCTCCGGCGTGGTCGCGTCCCCGGCCGTCAGCGTCGTGCGCGTCGAATCCCGCCTCAGGCGGGCGAGGTTCTCGGCCACGCGCGCGAGCCGCGCGGCGTCGGCGTCCAGCGCCACGAGCTCGATCGCGGCGAGTTCGGCGAGATGGGTCGTCTTGCCGCCGGGCGCCGCGCAGGCGTCGAGCACGCGCTCGCCGTCGCGCGGCGCGACGATCGCGGCGGCGAGCTGCGCGCCGGCGTCCTGGACCGAGAACTCGCCCTCGGCGTAGCCCGGCAGCTCGCGCACCGGCCGGGGTTCGCCGACGATGACGCCGGCCACGCCGACTTCGGTGGCGGCGATGCCGGCCGAGGCGAACCGGGCGAGCAGCCCTTCGCGCGAGGTCAGCGTCCGGTTGACGCGCAAGGTCAGCGGCGGCCGCTCGTTGCCGGCGTCGAGGATCGATTCCCACCGGTCCGGCCAGTCGGTCCTGACCCGCGAGATCCACCAGCGCGGGTGCGACCAGCGACCGACCGGCGTCAGGCGCGCGCGCGCCAGGATCTCGTCGCTCTCGCGCAGGAATCGCCTCAGCACGGCGTTCACCAGCGCCTTCGCCTGCGGTCGCACCAGCGTACCGGCCGCGTCGGCCGCGCGGTCGACGACGGCGTGAGGCTCCGTCCGCATCCACGCGAGCTGGTAGACGGCGACGGCGACGAGCGCGGCGAGCCTGGGCTCGACGATCGGCTGGTGCGCGAGCGAGCGCACGACCGCCTCGAGCGTTCCCCAGTGCCGCAGCGTTCCGTACGCGAGTTCGTGGACGTAAGCGCGCGCCGGCGAGGCCTCGGCGCCCGCCGCTTCGAGCGCGCGGGACAGCGTCGTTCCGGTCAGGACGCGCACGACGGCATCGGCGGCGGCGGCTTGCGAGCGATCCATGTCCGGGGCCCTGGCTCAGCAATCCCGGTCGCGCGGCCCCGGACCGAAACGTGAACCCCGGCGGATGCCCCGCCCTGCGGCGAACGCCGCGGCAGGCATCGTGCGTCCGCCCGACGGCTGCACCGCGACCAGCCTGAGCGCGCCCGACGAGGCGTCCGGACCGCACGCGACGTCGATGCCCTCCGCGTCGCAGCCGACGACCACGCCGGCGTCGGCCTCGACCGCTCGCGCGATCGCGCGCGCCGCGCGGATCTTGACCGGCTCGTCGCCGAAGATCGCGTGGGCGCCGGGCACCGGATCGTACGCGCGCACCTGGCGATCGAGGCTCGTCGCGTCGCGGGTCCAGTCGAGCGCGGCGTCGGCGCGCGTCACCTTGGCCGCGTAGGTCGCGCCTTCCGGCGGCTGCGGCGTCGCGTCCAGGCGGCCGTCGCGCGCGAGCCGGGCGAGCACCTCGACGATCGCCGCGGCGCCCGCGGCTGCGATCCGGTCGTGCAGCGTCGCGGCGGTGTCGTCGGGAGCGATCGGGACCGGCACCGTGTCGATCACCGGACCGGTGTCCAGGCCCGCGTCCATCTGCATGATCGACACGCCGCCCGTGGAGTCGCCGGCCTCGATCGCCCGCACGATCGGCGCGGCGCCCCGCCAGCGCGGCAGCAACGACGCGTGGATGTTGAGGCACCCGTGCCGCGGCCACGCCAGGATCGCGGGCGGAAGGAGGAGCCCGTAGGCGGCGACCACCAGCACGTCGACCGGTACGGCGAGGATCGGCTCGCGGTCGGCCGGGGCCTTGAGGGTGGCCGGCTGCGCGATCGGCAGGCCGCGCCGCAGCGCGAGCGTCTTGACCGGGGAGGGTTCGAGCCTCAACCCTCGGCCTTTCGGCCTATCGGGGCGGGTCAGGACCAGCGGTATCGTGTAGCCGGCCCGCGCGATCGCCTCCAGAGCCGTGGCGGCGAATGCCGGCGTGCCGGCGAACCCCACGGCCAGGCCGGCCATCGCGGCCCGTCAGCCGGCGAGCCGCTGCTTCTTGCGCAGCTTGGTCGCGAGGCGGGCGCGTTTGAGCGGCGACAGGTAGTCGACGAACACCTTGCCCAGCAGATGATCCATCTCGTGCTGTATGCACACCGCGAGCAGGCCCTCGGCCGAGATCTCGAACGGCCGGCCGTCGGCGTCGAGCGCGCTCACCCGCACCCGCTCGGCGCGCCGGACCTTGTCGTAATAGCCCGGCACCGAGAGACACCCTTCCTCGCACTCGGCCTCGCCCTCCGCCTCGACGAGTTCCGGGTCGATGAACACCCGCAGTTCGTCCCGCGCCTCGGAGATGTCGATGACGATGACCCGCTTGTGGACGTCGACCTGCGTCGCGGCGAGCCCGATTCCGGGCGCCGCGTACATGGTTTCGGCCATATCGCTGACCAACCGCCGGATTTCCGGGGTCACCTTGCCTACGCGAGCGGCCACTTTGGTCAGCCGCGGATCGGGGTACTCGAGGATCGGGAGCAGCATATCTAGCTTGCCAAATGCAAGTGTCGGATGCAGAATCTTTCCCAAGTCCTTATTTTGCGGCGGTTTAGGACGTTAGCAAGGCCCGCCCGGCCCGGAAGAGGTCTTATGCTTCAACAGTTTAGCATGGGCAAGCGTCTCGCCCTCGTCGGGGTGGCGAGCGCTATCCTCGCCTCGGGCGCCGTCCGGGCGGCCGATCCGATCACGCTCGCGCCCGGCGCACCCTCGTCGTACACGGTGCAAAAAGGCGACACCCTCTGGGCGATATCGGGACGCTTCCTCAAGGATCCGTGGCGGTGGCCGGATATCTGGCGGATGAACCGCAACGAGATCCGGAATCCGCACCGGATCTACCCGGGCGACATCATCGTGCTCGACACCGCCGCGGACGGGCAGCCGCGATTGTCGATCGCCCAGGCGACCACCGCGGTGTCCGGGGATCTCTCGCGCGTCTCGCCGCGCGTACGCGCCCAGCCGCGCGACGCGACCGAGGCGATTCCGAGCATCCCGCCCGGCGACATCGAGCCCTACCTGACGCGTCCGGTCATCACCGAGAAGCCCGGGCTCGCCGAGTACCCTGAGATCATCGCCGGCCGCGATCGCGATCGCGTGGTGCGCGGCGAAGGCGATCGCGTCTACGCCGTCGGCGTCGAGCAGGCCGGAGGCGACCGGTGGCTCATCTACCGGCCCGGCAAGGCGCTCATCGGGCCGACCGGCGACGTGCTGGGCTACGAGAACCGCTACATCGGCGCCGTGCGGATCGATCGATTCGCCGACGTTTCGACGGCGGTGATCACCGACGCCACCGAGGAAGTGTTCATCGGCGACCGCCTGCTGCCGGTTCCGCGCGAGACGCTGATCAACTACGTGCCGCATGCGCCGGAAGCGGACGTCCGGGGCCGGATCATCGCGTCGTACCGCAACGCGATCGAGATGGGCCGAGACGCGATAGTGACCGTCGACCTGGGCGCGAAGAACGGCATCGAGGTCGGCCACGTACTCGCGATCTACAAGTCGGTCCCGCCGATTCCCGACCCGCGTCCGAACAAGGACCAGCCGGTCATGCTGCGCTTCCTCGACCAGACGACGACGTTCCTGCCGCAGAAGAAGCTCGCGGTACCCGATGAACGGGTCGGCCTGATGTTCGTGTTCCGCGTGTTCGATCGCGTCGCCTACGCGATCCTGCTCAACACCACCGATCCGATCACGGTCGGGGACGACGTCCGCCGACCCTAGCGGGCGGCGCCCTACGCGCTCCGGCGCGCGGTCGCGGTCCACGCCGCCCCTCCCCGATGGACGACGCCGAGCGCGGGCGGGCCTGGGCCGCGCTGGCCGCGGTCGATCTCCCGGCCCGCGCGCTGGTGGCGTTGCTGCGCGCCTTCGGCACGCCGCAGGCGGTGCTCGATGCGTCGGCGGCGAGCGTGACGTCGCTCGTCGGCGCCGACGCCGCCGCCGCGATTCGCGCGCGCGATCGCGAACGCGAAGCCCGGATCGGCGGCTGGCTGGACGACGACTCCCACCGGCTGGTCGCGCTCGACGACCCGGCGTATCCGGCGCGGCTGCTGGAGGCGGGCGACCCGCCGCCGGTGCTCTACGCGATCGGCGACATCGCGCGCCTGCAGGCGCCCTCGATCGCGATCGTCGGAAGCCGAAACGCCACGCCGCAGGGGCAGGAAGACGCCCGCGAATTCGCGCGGACGCTCGCCGATGCCGGTCTCACCGTGGTCTCCGGACTCGCCGTGGGCATCGACGCCGCGGCGCACCGGGGCGCGCTCGCCTCGCCCGCGTCGACCGTCGCGGTCACCGGCACCGGCCCCGATCGCGTCTACCCGGCGGGTAACCGCGAACTCGCGCACGAGATCGCGCAGCGCGGCTGCATCGTCACCCCGTTCGCCCCGGGCACGCCGCCGCTCAAGGGCAATTTTCCCCGACGCAACCGGATCATCGCCGCGTTGTCGCTCGGCGTCCTGGTCGTCGAAGCGGCGCCCCGCTCGGGTTCGCTCGTCACCGCGCGGCAGGCGGTCGAGTGCGGCCGCGAAGTCTTCGCGATTCCCGGATCGATCCACTCACCGCTGTCCAAGGGGCCCCACGAACTCATCCGCCAGGGGGCGAAGCTGGTCGAGTCCGCCCACGACGTCCTGGCCGAGCTGCGGCTAACCCGGACACCCCCGGCCGGGTCGCCCGGACCGGGTTCGGCCGCCGTCGCGGACCTTCCCGCTCCCGACGGGGATCACCGCCGGGTGCTCGAATCGATGGGCGCGGGCCCGGTGGGCCTCGATCGGCTGGTCACCCGCACCGGACTCGCCGCGGACACGCTCGCGTCCATGCTCGTCCAGCTCGAGCTCGACGGACACGTGCGCACGCTGCCCGGCGGCCGCTGGCAGCGCCGCGGGTGACCGGGGCTGTCGCGGGTCGCGTTCTCCGGCGTACGCGCATGGCCGGGGCGACGCGTGCGCGAGGACGCGCGCGAGGCACGCCGGTTGCCCGCGGTCGGAGCTAGCGGTTAGTATCGCCCGCTCCCTCCCGCCCCGCTCCGGACCTTCCCCGCACGGGGCGATCGCCACGACCGCGCCGCGGATCGGCGAGGAGTCTCCGGACCGGAATCCAGCGCTTCCATGGCCAAACGCCTCGTCATCGCCGAGAAACCCTCCGTCGCCGCGGACATCGCGCGCGCGCTCGGCGGCTTCACGCGCCAGGGCGAGTTCTTCGAGCGCGAAGACTCCGTGATCTCGTCGGCCGTCGGCCATCTGCTCGAGATCGGGATGCCCGAGGACGAGGAGGTCAAGCGCGGCAAGTGGACCTTCGCGCACCTGCCGGCGATCCCGTCGTCGTTCGCGCTGAAGCCGATCGAGAAGTCCGAGGATCGCCTGAAGCTGCTGCTCAAGCTCATCAAGCGCAAGGACGTCACCCGGCTGGTCAACGCCTGCGACGCCGGACGCGAGGGCGAGCTCATCTTCCGCTACCTCGCCCAGTACGCCGGGACCGAGAAACCGATCGAGCGGCTGTGGCTGCAGTCGATGACGCCCGCGGCGATCCGCGAGGGATTCGACGCGCTGCGGGCCGACGCCGACATGAAGCCGCTCGCCGACGCGGCGACCTGCCGCTCGGAATCCGACTGGCTCGTCGGCATCAACGGCACGCGGGCGATGACCGCGTTCAACTCGAAGTCCGGCGGCTTCCAGCTGACGACCGTGGGCCGCGTCCAGACCCCGACGCTCGCGATCCTGGTCGAGCGCGAGGAGAAGATCCGCGCGTTCTTCCCGCGCGCGTACTCGGAACTCCACGGGACCTTCCGCGCGGCCGCCGGGGAGTATCCGGGGCGCTGGTTCGACGAGACGTTCAGGAAGCCCGACGACGACCCCGACGCGCGCGCCGAGCGCCTCTGGGACGAGGCGAAGGCGCGGGCGATCGCGCAGAAGTGCGCGGGCCGGCCGGGAACCGTCACCGAGGAATCCAAGCCGTCCACCCAGATCCCGCCGCTCCTCTACGACCTGACGACGCTGCAACGCGAGGCCAACGGACGCTTCGGCTTCTCCGCGCGCACGACGCTCTCGCTCGCGCAGGCGCTCTACGAGAAGCACAAGGCGCTGACCTATCCGCGGACCGACTCGCGGGCGCTGCCCGAGGACTACGTCGCCACGGTGAAGAAGACGCTCGAGGCGCTGGGCGAGACCAACGCGTTCGGCACGCACGCGCGCCGCGTCCTCAAGGAGAAATGGGTCAGGCCGAACAAGCGCGTCTTCGACAACGCCAAGATCTCCGACCACTTCGCCATCATCCCGACGCTGTCGGCGCCCAGGCACCTGTCCGAAGCCGAGCAGAAGCTCTACGACTTCGTCGTACGCCGCTTCCTCGCCGTGTTCCACCCGCCCGCGGAGTTCCTGGTCACCACGCGGATCACGCGCGTGGAGGGCGAGCCGTTCCGGACCGAGGGCAAGGTGCTGGTCGAGCCCGGATGGCTCGCGGTCTACGGCAAGGAGGCGGCCGACGAGAACGCCTCGCTCGTCCCCGTGCGTCCCGGCGAGAAGGTCGCCACCGTCAAGGTCGACGTGCAGGCGCAGACCACGCGCCCGCCGCCGCGCTACAACGAGGGCACGCTGCTCTCGGCGATGGAAGGCGCCGGCAAGACGATCGAGGACGAGGAACTGCGCGAGGCGATGCGCGAGAAGGGACTCGGAACGCCGGCGACGCGCGCGCAGATCATCGAGGGACTGATCGGCGAGCGCTACGTCCATCGCGAAGGACGGGACCTCGTGCCCACGGCGAAGGCGTTCTCGCTGATGACGCTGCTCCACGGCCTGGGCGTGCCGGAGCTCTTCAGCCCCGAGCTCACCGCCGAATGGGAATTCCGGCTCGCGCAGATGGAGCGCGGCAAGCTCAAACGCGCCGCGTTCATGAAGGACATCGTCGCGATGACGCGGCGGATCGTCGCGCAGGCGAAGAACTACGAGAGCGACACGATCCCCGGGGACTTCGCCACGCTCAAGACGCCCTGCCCCCGATGCGGCGGCGAGGTGCACGAGAAATACAAGAAATTCCAGTGCGTCGCCGCGGCCTGCGATTTCGGGTTCTGGAAGATCCTCGGAGGACGCCAGCTCGAACCCGACGAGGCGGAGACCCTCCTCCGCGACCGCGAGATCGGTCCGCTGGAGGGCTTCCGCAGCCGGCTCGGGCGCCCGTTCTCGGCCAAGCTCCGGATGAACGACGCGAACGAGGTGGAGTTCGACTTCGGTCCGAGACTCGACGACGACGACGCCGAGGCGCCGGACTTCAGCGGCCAGGAGCCGCTGGGCAAGTGCCCGAAGTGCGGCTCGCGCGTCTTCGAGGCCCCGGCCGCCTACGTGTGCGAGCGCGCGGTCGGCCCCGACAAGACCTGCGATTTCCGGTCCGGACGCACGATCCTGCAGCGCGCGGTCGAGCGCGCGCAGATGCAGAAGCTCCTCGCGACCGGCAGGACCGACCTGCTGCAGTTCGTTTCCGCGCGCACGCGCCGGCCGTTCTCGGCGTTCCTCGTGCGGCAGCCCGACGGCAAGGTCGGGTTCGAATTCGAGAAGAAGGAGCGGGGCGCGAAAGGCGCGCGCTCGGCGCCGTCCGCGCTGCGCCTGCTGGGCAAGCACCCGGCCGACGGCAAGCCGGTCGAGGTGTACGCCGGCCGCTACGGGCCCTATGTCAAGCACGGCGACACCAACGCGACGCTGCCCGACAAGGAGAAGGTCGACTCGATCACGCTCGACGAGGCGGTCGCGCTGGTCGACGAGAAGGCCGGACGACCGGCCGGACGTCCCTCGGCGCGGAAACCCGTCCGCCGGGCGGCCGCGCCCGCGCCCGAGGGCCGCGCGAAGCGCCGCGCACCGGCCGCGGTGGCCGACGAGGAAGCGCCGAAGGCGCGCAAGGCGCCCGCTGCCGGCCGCCGGACGACGGCGGCGCCCGCTCCGGCCGCTGCCCGGCGCAAGACGCCGGCGATCAAGAAGCCGGGGACGAAGCGGCGTTGATCCGCCCGACCGGCGCGCGGCCCGGCGCCACGGTCACTGCGGGGCGCAGAAGACGATGCCCTCGCCGGCCCAGCCCTGATTGGCGATGAAGTCCTGGTACACGTCGGTGCTCGTCGTGAACCGGTGATTCGGCGCCCCGTTCCTCCCGCTGTTGTACAGCCGCCAGACGGCCGTCGTGCCCGCCGGACACGCGGCGCCGGGGGGAATGGCCGCGTAGAAGGCGATCGTCTCGTAGATCCAGTCCGGATTGGACTTGAGCCCTTCGCACTCGACCGCGGAGGCCGTGTAGAAGTGCGAACTGCGCGGTGCGAACGCCTCGGTGAAAAAGCGGCATACCGGCAGCGTGCCGGACGCCGGGCCGTCCCAGGCGTTGAACGACGCGCCGGTGCGCACGAACGCGCCGTTGAACGCACCGCCGTCGAGCAGTGCGATCTCGTCGGCACGGGCGGTGATGAAGTAGTGGCCGAAGCCCGCGTGGAAGTATTCGACCACCGTCACCTTGGTGGCGCCGCCGGTCGACGCGGACGCCGCCTGCACCGCGCCCAGGGCGCTGACGATGCCCGGGCCGCAGATCAGGAACGTGCAGTTCGACGTGTCGGGGAAGGACTTGGCTGTCGACGTGATCGCCGCGCGCAATGCCGCGGGCGTCAGTGCGGGCGCGACGGCGAGCGCGAGGCCCGCGACACCGGAGACGACCGGCGTCGCGAAACTCGTGCCGACCGCCCCCTTGACCGAGTAGGCGCCCGCCACCGTCGTGCCGTTGTTCGAGAGCACCGCCATCAGGCCGAAGTCCACGCCCGGTTTCCCGTCGCCGCCGGGCGCGGAAATGTCCACGGTCGACCCGACATTCGAGTAGCTCGCCCGGTTTCCGGCCATCGACGTCGCCGCGACCGCGATCGTCGACGGACACGAGGACGGGAAGTGCAGGTTCGCGTCGCCGCCCTCGTTGCCTGCGGCCGCCACGATCGCGCGCAAGCCGCTCGGGGAAAGGAACTGAGAGAACAGCGCGTCCTCGGCGGCCGTGCAGGGCTCGTCGCCGGTCCCGCCCAGGCTCAGGTTGATCACATGCGCGGGCGTCGGATTCGGCGGGACGCCGGGCACGCTCGCGCCGGCCGCCCAGGCGATCGCGTCGAAGATGTCGGAGAAGTCGCCGCCGCATTTGCCGAGCACGCGCACCGGCAGGATTTTCGCGGCCCAGTCGATCCCCGCGACCGCGAGCGCGTTGTTGCTGTTGGCGCCGACGATCCCCGCGACCGATGTTCCGTGCCAGCTCGAGTTCTCGATCTCGCAGTCGGGGAATTGGCCGGTGTCGAGATCGGCCTGCGTCAGCCAGTCGCCCGGATCGGTCGGATCCGCGTCGCGGCCGCCGCCGTCGTTGGCGACCAGCGGATCGCTGACGAAGTCGTAGCCGGGCAGCAAGCGACCGGTGAAGTCGGGATGCGGAAGGATCCCGGTGTCGAGCACCGCCACCACCGTCGACGGCGAACCGGTGGTCAGGTCCCACGCGGCGAACGCGCTGATCGTCGTCGGATCGTTGCGCAGGTACGGCTGGGACTGCAGGTTCGTGTCGTTCGTCGAGCGGGTCCGCTTGAGTCGCCGGTCCGGGACCGCGATTCGCGCGCCGCCGGTTGCGATCGCCGCGTTCGCAGCCGACTTGGGATCGGCGCCCGCCGGGAGCTCGACGAGATGCGCGCCCGCCGCCATCCTCCGGACGTAGCGGCCTTCGATGCCGGCGTCGCGGACCATGCGCGCGACGCGCGTGTTCGGCGAGAACGCGGCCTCGACGTCGCCGTCGCCGAACTTGACGATGAGTCGCGATCCGGTGGCCGACGCCGCGTGGGGAACGCCCGCGAAGGCGGCGAGCGCGGCGAGCACGGCGAGACGTAGGCGTAGCGGCATCGGGATCCTCCGGAGCCGGGCGCGCCGGGAGGCTCCCGGGGCCGCAGCCCCGCCATCGTAGCGGCCCGCCCGCGCCCGCTCAAATGGCCGGCCTCCGGCGTCGAGTCGAACTTTGGACTTACCAAGCTTTATGTTAGGGTGCCAACATTTGGGCCGCCCGGTCCGCGGGCGACCCCGGAGGTGCGCATGGATTTCATCTTCATGCTGACCCGGCACGACCGGACGATCGACGACGCCGAGGAGATCGTGGACGCGGTCTGCGACCTGGGCGTGCGGCACATCGGCTTCAAGGACATCGGCGTGCCGACGGCGGCGCTCGAGCGCATCGTCCGGCGCATCCGCGCACGTCGCGCCGTGTGCTACCTGGAAGTGGTGAGTACAACACCCGAAGCGGTCGCGGCGTCGCTCGCCTGCGGCGCCGCCCTCGGCGTCGACTGCCTCCTGGGCGGCACCGACCTCGACGCCGCGCATCGCGCGCTCGGCCGGCTGGACGGCTACTTCCCGTTCCCGGGGCGCCCGGTGGGCCACCCGACCCGGCTCCACGGCACGCCGGCCGACGTCGAGGCCGACGCGCGGGCGGCGCGCGAGCGCGGCTGCGGAGGCGTCGACCTGCTCGCCTACCGCGCGACCGAAGCCGATCCCCTCGAACTCGTGCGCGCGGCGAGGCGTGGCATACACGACCGCCGACTCGTCGTCGCGGGCAGCGTCCGGTCGACCGCGCAGATCCACGCGCTCGCGGCCGCGGGGGCTGACGCGTTCACGATCGGCTCCGCCGTCTTCGACGGCGCGTTCTCGCCGACCAAAGGATCGCTCCGCGGGCAGATCCTCGACATCCTCGACGCCTGCCAGAGTGCGCCGGCGATGGCGGGATGAGCGCCGCACCGTCCGCGGATTTCGGCGCCGGCGCGCCGGCGCACGGATCGGGGTCGTCGGCCGACCCGATCGACGCGCTACTCGATGGACGCTGGATCGACCCCGACACCGGCCGCGCCATCGGCGTCACGATCGGGGCGATCGCGATCGAGGACAGCCTGCGAGGGCGCGAGGCCGACCTCGTGGCGCCGCTGCATCTCGGTGCGCGTCTCGCCGTGGTCAGCGATGCGGTCACGCACGAGGTGATGGGGGCGCGCGTCGAGCGGGCGCTCGCCCGGATCGCCCGCATCGATTCCGTCGTGCTGCCCCGCGATCCGCACGCCGACATGCCGACGGTGGAGGCCGTGCGGGCGGCGAGCGCGTCCGCCGACGCCCTGGTCGCGGTGGGCTCGGGCACGATCAACGACCTCGCCAAGTTCGCCGCGGCGCGGGGCGGCAAGCCCTACGCGGTGTTCGCCACCGCGCCATCGATGAACGGCTACGCGTCCGCCAACGCCGCGATCACCGTCGACGGCCACAAGAAGACGCTCCCCGCGGCGCTCGCCCGCGGCATCTTCATCGACCTGTCGGTGCTCGCCGCGGCGCCGCTGCGCATGATCCGCGCCGGACTGGGCGACTCGCTGTGCCGTCCGACCGCCCAGGTCGACTGGCTGCTGTCGCACCACCTGCTCGGCACGGCGTACCGGTCGGCGCCGTTCGCGCTCCTCGAGCGCGACGAGGCCGCGATGTTCGCGGCGCCCGAGGCGCTCGTCACCGGCGATCTCGCCGCGATGCGGGCGCTCGCGCGGACGCTCGTGCTGTCCGGCATCGGCATGACCCTCTGCGGGGGAAGCTACCCGGCGAGCCAGGGCGAGCACCTGGTGAGCCACTACCTCGACATGCGCGAGACGCACTCCGGTCCCGGGCGGCTGCACGGCGAGCAGGTGGCCGTCGCGACGATCGCGATGGCGAGGATCCAGGAAGCGATGCTCGACGGACCGCCCCCCGTGCTGCGCGCCACATCGACCGACGAGCACTCGGTCCGCGCGCACTTCGGCGACGAGATCGGATCGGCGTGCTGGCGCGAGTTCTCGCCGAAGCGGCTCGACGCGGCCCGCGCCCGCGAGCTCACCGGGCGCGTCGGGGACCGATGGCCCGAGGTGCGTCGGCGGGCCGCCGCCGTCGCGCACGCTTCCGACCGCCTCGCGTCCGTGATGCGCCGGGTCGGCGGGCCGGTCGCGCCCGCGGACATCGGCGTGGACGCGTCGACCTGGACCGCGGCCGTGCGACATGCGCGCTTCCTGCGCGACCGCTACACGTTCCTCGACCTGGCCGA
>JADZDA010000278.1 GCA_020851255.1 Burkholderiales bacterium
CGCACCCGCGACGTGCGCGAGTCCGGTATCGACGCAGACGATGAGGTCCAGGTTGGCGATCGCCGCAGCGGCCTCGTCGAGATCGTGCAAGGCCGGACCGACGCTCTCCCAGTCCAGTTCCTCGGGCAGCGCCTCGGCCTGACGCAATGCCGCACCCTGCTGGAGCGAAACGAAGCGGACGCCCGGCGTGGCGAGTATCGGAGCGAGCCGTTCCAGCGCGATGGAACGCTCGCGGTCGCGTGCATGCCCGGGGCGTCCCGCCCAGACGAGGCCAACGACCTTCCGCCCGTTCCTGGCCCCGTTTCGAAGCCGTGCTCGCCAGTGCGAGACCCGATTTCGGTCCGGGACGAAATACGGAGGATCGGCGCTGGGTATGGAGTCGAGCCGCGTGCCGAACGCCAGCGGCAAACTCATCAGATTCACGGCGTAATCGACACCGTCCAGCGATCGACCGGGCTCGACCACCTCATGGACACCTTCGAAGCGGTCGGCGAGCGCGACCAGGCTCTGCAACGGCTGGAACAGTACCCGAGCGCCCAGGATCCGCAGTTCGCGCAAGTACCGCGCGAACTGAAAGGTATCCCCAATGCCCTGCTCGGCACGCACCAGGATCGTCGCATCGCGCGCTTCCTGGCCGTTCCAAACCGGCAGCGGATAGTCCGCCCGCAGGGGCGCCAGCGCTTCGACGAACCACCGGTGCTCGTACAGACGCCAACCTGAGCGGAAGCGGCCGAGGCGAAGCCACTCCGCGGCCAATTGCAGCAGCGCGTTCGCGTTGGGCCGTTCGCGAACACCCTCGAGGAGTACGCGGATTCCCTCGTCGTGCCGTCCCGCCCCGCACAGCCCGATGCCGAGGTTCGCGTAGGCTTCCACCGATTCGCCTGTCTGCGCACCCGCCGATTCGGACCGCTCGAACGCGGCGAAGGCTTCGGACTGACAACCGGCCGTCGCTAGCGCGACGCCATAGGCATCCCATGCCGCGGCGCAATCGGGTAACCGGGCGGTCGCGAACCGCGCGAGCTCCAGGACTCCCGGACTGCGACCGAGCGCCGTTTCGCAACGGATCTGCCCGAGCAACGCTCTGGCGGCGAGTTCGTCGTCCGGGGCGCGAGCCGCCTGCGCGTAAATGGAAATCGCGTCCTGGGCACGACCCTGCGCCTCCCGAAGCGCCGCCAACGCGAGATCGATGGACGTATCGTGCGGCGCGCGTTCGAGTGCCCGCGCGAGCCACTGCTCGGCGACGTCGAGTCGGCCGTCCTCCCGCGCGATCTCTCCCAATCGACGCGACAACTCCGCCGACCCGGCGCGACTTCCGGAGGCGGCGAGGAGTTCCTTGCGGGCCTCGCGGATCCGACCCCAGGCTTGCAGTACATCGGCGCGACAGAGACGCGATTCGGCCGAATCCGGGTATCGGGCGAGGTGCTCGGTCGCCAACGCGAGCGCGTCGGGAAGTCGCCCGATCGCGACGAGCGCGTCGACCTCGGAGCGATCCGCGGCAACTTCACGCACCACCGGTGGACCCCGCGGCGGCCCGCTTCGAGTCGCCCGGACGCCGATCGATCACGTGTGCGTCGATATGCGAGCCCCCCCGAATCTCCCGCGACTCGATGGCACGAATCCCTGAGATCCGGCGCGATCCGCGGCGATCGGGAGCGACCGCGGCGATCGATCCGGTCAGGTGCACGTCGCCGGGCGGCACGGCGACGTGGTCGTGCACGCCCAACTGATCGGATTGGCGGGCTCGGCGGGTATCAGCGGAACGATAGTCAGCGTCTCGCCAACTGCGCACGGGGAGACGTTCGCGAGTTTCATCGTGGCGACGATCGTACCCTCCGCGATCGACAACGACTCGACGTACTTGCCGACGCCTCCGCTCAGGTCTTCGGGGATTCCGTTCGAACCTCCGGCGATCGAGGCCAGGGGGACGCCGAACTGGATCATTTCGGCGATGACCGTCCTGCGCCCCTCGGTGAGGTGGAGCGCCTCGGTCAACTGCGCGCGCCCGGTATACAGCTGGTACTGGGGCATCGCGATCGCAGCGAGGATGCCGATGATCGCCACGACGATCATCAGCTCGATCAGGGTGAAACCGCGCTGCAACGAGTTCATGACCGACCCGGCCACCGCCGCTCCGACGCCTCGACCCGCAATGAAGACCCGGCGACGATGGTCACGCTTGAACCGACCGTGCCGGAAAAGAAAAGGGGGCGTTCCGCCCCCTTTCTGTCTTGCGCCAACCGGGTGGGAATCAGCCCACGCAAGAAGCCGGCCGACAACCCGCCGCCGCGCTGGTGCTGCAGGTCCAGGAAATAGGCGCGTCCTGCGACACAGGGGTTCCCGGAGTCAGCGTCACGGTGGCGCTGGTCACGCATCCCGCCAGACCGGAGCTCTTCATGGTTGCCTGGATCACGCCGTTGGTAACCGTCAACGCGTCGGCGAACTTCGCCATGCCCCCACTGATTTCGTCCGGAATGGCGCCGGAGCCGCTGCTCGCGCCCGTGTACGTGCCGTTGATCTGATAGAACTCGGCCACCGCGGTCTTGAGGCCACCCGCTGCCATGATCGCATCGGAGAGCTGCGCCCGCCCCGTGTAGTTCTGGTACTGCGGAATCGCGATGGCGGCCAGAATGCCGATGATCGCCACCACGATCATCAGCTCGATGAGCGTGAAGCCTTGCTGGATCTTCTTCATTGAACGTCTCCTGATGAAAGTGACGACCGGGAAATTCGACGGCTTTGCCGTGCCTGCCTTGTTGGAGCAACCGGTATGCCAGCGGCATTCCGGCCGGTCAACAGGTGCCCGGATAGCGGCAAGTCGCTGAAAAACCGGCGATAATAAATGACGAACGGCGGGGGCCCGGCCGCGAACAGAACCGCTTTCCCGCCGCAGTTCCGGTTTGTGAATCCTCGTCGGACGTGCCGCGCCGCGGCAGGTGACGCGGAGCGTCACTCGACCGGCAGCAGTTGCAGTCGCGTCCCGGCGATCTCGAACGCGTCACCCGGTGCGATCGCGCGCCCTGCGGCCGGAACCGGCGCGCCGTCGCCGTCGATCGGCGGCGGACCCTCGCGCGGAACCAGCACGAGGTCGGCGCCGCGCGCGACGATCGCCGCGACCTGGACGCCGACGCGACCCATGACGAATTCATCGGACACCATCGGCACGACGCGCCCGGCCTGAGGGCCGGTCATCACGCGCACCTGGACGCGCGCCGGACCGGGGTCGTGGCGGATCGGGGCGCGCTCGACCGGCACCTCCTGGGTCGCGGTGTCGACGTGGGTGCGCCTGACTGCGAGCAGCTCGGCGTCGAAGCCGTCGGCGCTCCCGTCGCGCCGGATGTCCCTGGGCGCGGCCCGACGCGCTGCCTCGGAGGCGCTTTCGTTCGCCTGAATCGCCGCGGGCGCGGCGCCGGAACGATCGGCACGGACCGCCGGCTGCGCCGCGACCCTGGGCGGGAGCCGCGGCTCGGCACGGCGCAGTTCCTCGTCGATGTCGGCCGCCGCGCCGTCGACCGCGGCACCGATCGGCGTGGCGATCCGCGGCTCGACACGGCCCTCGGCAGAGGCATCCGCGCGCGGTTCGCGGTGCGCCGCCTCGACGCGCTGGTTGAGCGCATGGCGCTCCTCGCGCAGGAAGCCGGGCGGCGGCTCCGCCCGCGCCGCCGTGTCGGCGAGGTAGACCAGGAGCTGGCGGCCGATGTCTATCTGGTCGCGGTCGCGCAGGAAGTGCTTGGTGATCGACCGGCCGTTGACCTGCGTGCCGTTCGTGCTGCCCAGGTCCTCGAGGAACGAGTCGGACAGGATCGTCACCACCGCCGCGTGCTCGCCGGAAACCGCCGGGTGCGGCAGGCACACGTCGTTGTCGGGGCGGCGTCCGATGGTCACGCGTTCCTTGTCGAGCGGGATCTCGACGGCGGTCGCGTCCTTGAGGAAGAGGACGAGCTTGCCCATGGCGTCGGTGCGTGTCGCGTCCTGACCGGGTCGTGCGGACGACTATCGCCGCCGCGCGCTTCCGGCCGCCATCGTCCATGCGGCCGAGTCGCGGTTGCCGCCGGCTGCGCGGATCACGGCGCTACGCCTTCTTGCGCGCGAGGAAGCGCTGCGCCCAGCCGGACGTCGGCAGGAACTCCGGGGGCACGCGGACGATGATCACCGAGATGTTGTCCCGGCCGCCGTTCTGGTTGGCGAGCTCGATGAGCTGGCCGGCCGCCTTGCCGAGCTCGCCGCGCTGCTCGTCGACCACCGACTGGACGACATCCGGATCGACCATGTCGGTCAGGCCGTCGGAGCACAGCAGGTAGATGTCGTTGGGCTCGAGGCGGTACTCGGCGATGTCGGCCGGCACGATCGCCTCGATGCCGAGCGCGCGCGTCACCAGGTTCTTGTTGAGCGAGTACTTCGCCTGCTCGACCGAGATTTGGCCGCTGTCGATCTGCTCCTGCAGCAGCGAGTGGTCGTGCGTCAGTTGCTCGAATTTCTCGCCGCGCAGCCGGTAGCAGCGCGAGTCGCCGATGTGGCCGATCGAAACGCGGTTGCCGAAGAACACGGCGGCCACGATGGTCGTGCCCATGCCGGCGCATTCGGGCCGCGCCTGCGCGGCGTCGTAGATGCCCTTGTTCGCGGCGGCGATGTGCTGCTGGAGCAGGAGCGCCGCGTGCGAAAGCCCGCTCTGGACGTCGACCTTCGCGAGCTCGCGGCCCGACTGGAGTTCGGGCAGCATGCCGTTGGACACGACGGCGACCGCGATGCCGCTCGCGACCTCCCCGGCGTTGTAGCCGCCCATGCCGTCGGCGAGCACGGCCATGCCGACACCCGCATCGACGAAGATCGAGTCTTCGTTGTGCGAGCGGACCATGCCCGGGTGCGACAGGCAGGCGACGTCGAGGGCGACGCGGTCGGTCATCGGAGCTGGGGGCGGCCGTGTTCTGCAGGCTGGGTCGGAAGTGTACGAGACTGTCGGGACTTGGGCGAGCGCCACGCGCCGGACTCGCGTCGCGGCCTACGGCGGCGTCCCTCCGCGCGGCCTCGCGGCCCGCGCGGCCAGGACCCTGGAGACGACGACCACGAAGACCGCACCCGCCGCCGCCGCCAGGTACGTGAACCAGGTCGGGTGGCCAGAGACCACCGCCACCATGACCGGATCGGTCCAGACCAGCTCGCCGGCGATCCAGCCCAGGAGCGCGCCGCCGGCCAGGATCACGAACGGCCAGCGCTCGATCAACCGCAGGATCATCTTGCTGCCGACGACGACCAGCGGAATCGAAACGACGAGGCCGAAGACGAGCAACAGCAGGTTGCCCTTCGCCGCACCGGCCACGCCGATCACGTTGTCCACGCTCATCACGAAGTCGGCGACGACGACCGTTCGCACGGCGCCCCAGAGATTCGCACTGCCTTCGATCTGATGTCCGTCGTCCTTCGCCGGCAGTAGCAGCTTGATGCCGATCCAGAGGAGCGCGACCCCGCCGACGAGCTTCAGCCAGGGCAGCGAGAGCAGCGTCGCCGCGAACGCCGTGAGGACGACCCGCAGCAGGATCGCACCGGCGACCCCCCAGAAGATCCCCTTCTTCTGCAGCTCGGGCGGCAGGTTGCGACAGGCGAGCGCGATGACCACCGCGTTGTCCCCCGCGAGGAGGATGTCGACGATGATGATCTGGACCACCGCCACCCAGAACTGAGGGTGCGCGAGCTGTTCCAGGAACCCCAGCCCCGCGAGCTCCATGTCCTGTGTCCCCGACCTGACGCCGCTCGCGACCGGCTCGACCTACAGCACCGACTTCAGGAGCTTCCCCATCTCGGCTGGGTTTCGCGTGACCTTGATGCCGCAGGCTTCCATGACCGCGAGCTTCTCCTGCGCCGTTCCCTTGCCGCC
>JADZDA010000279.1 GCA_020851255.1 Burkholderiales bacterium
CCTACGAAGGCGTCGTGATCGCCAGGCGCAACCGGGGCCTCAATTCGTCGTTCGTCGACGGCCTGCTCGATTGCCCGCACTACACGCGGCCCGAGGTCGTGGACGGCGTGGCGGTACCCGCGGTGTTGCTCTCGGGACACCACGAGGAGATCCGGCGATGGCGGCTGAAGGAAGCGCTGCGCAGGACCTGGCGCAGGCGGCCGGACCTGCTCGAGGGCCGGACGCTCACGAAGGAAGAGGCGAGGCTGTTGCGGGAAGCGAAAGACGAGGATCGGGCGGCCGGGACGGCCGGCGCCGATCCGCGGTGACGAAAAACGCGCGCATCAGGGGGCGCCCTGCGCTGCGCGCTCGAAGGTCCGGCGCACGGACCGAATCGACGAAAGGAAGCGGAGCATGAACCTGATCGAAACGCTGGAGCGCGAGGAGATCGCGCGCCTCAACCGCACGGTGCCCGAGTTCGCGCCCGGCGACACCGTGATCGTGAACGTCAACGTCGTCGAGGGCGAGCGCAAGCGCGTCCAGGCCTACGAAGGCGTCGTGATCGCCAGGCGCAACCGGGGCCTCAATTCGTCGTTCGTCGTCCGCAAGATCTCGAGCGGCGAGGGCGTCGAGCGCACGTTCCAGACCTACTCGCCGCTGATCGCGTCGATCGAGGTCAAGCGCAAGGGCGATGTCCGCCGCGCGAAGCTCTATTACCTGCGCGCCCGCTCGGGCAAGTCGGCGCGGATCCGCGAGAAGCTCGAGTCCCGCGAGGGCGGCAAGACCGAATAGCCGCGCTCAGGTGCCCGGGCACGGGGCCGTCCCGTCGCGAGCCGTCCGGCAGGACGTCCGCGACGAGACGGCCCCGTTCGTTTTTCTGGTCCGGAACGCACACCCGGGCCTGCTTCTTGCATGGTCGCCTTGTCAGGCCGACGCTTTTCGACCAAGATGACCGTGTCATGGAAGGCGGCCGACACCCGACCCTGATGCCGCGCCGATGAAGGCCACGCTGTACGAAGCGCTGGGGATCACGCCGACCGCCTCGGACGACGAGGTGCGGGCCGCGCTGCGCCGGCTGATCCGCAAGTACTACGCGAAGACGCGCGACGGACAGGGCAACGTCGAGGAGGCGCTGCGCTTCATCAACCACGCGAGCCGCATACTCTCCGACCGGGAACGTCGCGTACGCTACGACAACGAGCTCGCGCTCTCGGCGGGCACGACCGAGCAGCGGATCGCGCACGTCGTCACCAACGCGGTCGCCGAGGCCGGCGAGCAGACCGACGTCGGCACCGAGGCGGTCGACAAGGCCGCCGTTGCGGACGTGCTCGACGACGAGGATCTGCCCGCCGAGCTGCAGGGCGCGGGATCGCGACCTGGCGCGAATCTCCATCACCCCGGGCTCACGGAGCGCGTCGCCTCGTTCGGACGCTCGCCGATCGCGACGCTCGCGCTGTGCGTCCTGTTCGGCGCGTTCATCTCCGCGGCCATCGTGTTCGTCACACCGTCGGACGCGGTGCTGGTCGCCAAGCAGGTGCTCGTCTGGTTGACGCTCGGTCTGCTGGCGCTCACGGCGGTCTACGGCGCGGTGCACGGGTTCGCCTGGATCGTCCGCCGCCGCCAGGTCGCCCAGACGCCGCCGTTGCAGCCGCAGACGGATCTCGCGATCCTCAACTGGCGGCGCGAGAAGAGCGTGTTCCTCGGCACGAACCAGCCCCAGGAGGACGCGAGCTGGATCTTCCAGCTCCGGATGGCCGAACTCGAACGCGCGAAGTCGGGGCGCACCAGCGAGCCGCGACCCTGGCAGCGGCTCGGAGCGCGGATGTTCGACTACGCGATCTGGGGTCTCGCACTCGCGCTGCTGCTCTCCGAACTCCGGGGCGCCGGAGTCATCCCCGGCGACATCGCCTGGTGGGTCGGACATCCGCTGGTCGCGCCGATGATCATCACCGGCAGCTGGGTGCCGATCGAAGCGCTGCTGATCGCGGCGCTCGCCACGACACCCGGCAAGTGGCTGTTCGGCGTCTTCCTGCAGTTCTCGATCTCGGACGCCTACGCCCGGCGCGACGCGCGCACCCAGTTCGAGCGCGCGCTGCGGCGCGCCTTCCGGGTGTGGTGGGAAGGCGTGGCCTGCGGTTTCCCGCTGCTCGCGCCGTTCCTGATCGCCTTCGCGTTCGAGAAGGTGAGCGTCCACCAGGAAACCGACTGGGACTTCTCGCAGGACGTCCTGGTCACGCACGGTCCGCCGGGCGTGCTCAACCTCGTGACCGGCGTCTGCGGACTCGCGGCGATGCTGTGGCTCTACGGGGTCGCCTGGCACCAGCCGATGGCCGAGTCGATCGCCTGGGCGCGCGCGACGATCACCGACGCCCTGCCGTCGTCGACGATGCTTTCGAATTTCTCCGCCGGCGGGACATCGCCGCCCAGGGCGTCGACCATCACCCGGGCGATCGCCCCGCCGGCGTCGTCGGCGCCGGCGCTCCGCCCTCCGTCGGCTTCGGTGCCGCTCGCCCCGAACGAGCCGATCGACCGCGAACTCGAGTCTCGCTTCGCCGAGCGCAGGAGCCGGATCGCGGTCCTGGCCGTCGAGGGGCCCCGGATGCTGCGCGCCGGCAACTGGCGTCGTGCCGGTGAACTGTGCCGCGCCTGGGCCGATCTCGACCTGGGCAACCCCGAGTCCTGGCGCTGCCTCGGCCAGGCGATGCAGGCGCAGGGCTATCACCAGGAAGCGATCGCCGCCTTCCGCAAGGCCAAGCAGCACGACCCGGCCGACCGCACGCTCGACTCGGCGATCGAGCGCTCCCAGCGCGGGATCGTCGCCGACTTCATCAATCGCTATCGCCGCTAGCCCTGCGCTCGGCGGAAGCGGGGAGCGCTGCGCGGACTCGCGCCGGCGCGAGTTTCGCGCGATAGCCGTCGTCCGGGCCTGTTCACAGGCGCGAGAGCGCGAGCCACGCGGGCATCGTCAGCGCGGCCAGCAGCGTGCCCGACGTCACGATGCTCGCGACCGGCGCGCCGCGGCCGTTCATCCGCGAAGCGAGGATGTAGGCGGACGTCGCGGTCGGTGCCGACGCGTGCACGAGCGCGACCGTCGCCTCGATCGGCGACAGCCCGAGCACGCGCGCGAGCGCCCAGGCGATCGCGGGGACGGCGACGAGCTTGATCGCGTGGAAGTAGGCGAGCGCCGGGAGCGGCAGCGCCCGGGGGCCGGGCCGCAGCGCCGCGCCGACCGCGAGCAGGCCCATCGGCACCGCGGCGGCGGCCGCGGATTCGAGCAGCCGCTCCGCGACCGCGGGCAGTCCGAAACCGGCCGCGTTCCAGCCGATGCCGGCGAGCGTCGCGAGCACGAGCGGGTTGCGGGCGATCTCGGCGATCGTCCGCCGTCCCTGTCCGCGCGCGAGCATCGCGACCGCCGCGACGTTGACCACCGGCACCATCGCGCCGACGACGAGGCTCGCGAGCGCGATGCCGTCCGCGCCGGCGACCCGCGACACGACCGAGAACACGATGTAGGTGTTGAACCGGAACGCGCACTGGAACGCGGCGGCGTGCGTCTCGGCGGCGAGGCCGAAGAGCGGCTTCGCCGCCAGCGCCAGGACCATCGCGACGGCGGTGTACGCGCAGGCGGTGGCCACGAGCGGCGTCGAAGCGCCGAGCGAGAACGGCATCGTCGCGATCGACCGGAACAGGAGCGCCGGGAACAGGACGAAATAGACGATCCGCTCCACGCCTTCCCAGAAGGGCGGCGCGTATCCGAACCGGCGCGCGAGCAGCGCGCCGGCGGCGATCAGCAGGAAATCGGGGAGGACGGCGAGCGCGGCGCTCATCGGCGGGATGCAGGGGGCGCCGGCCGCCGCGCCGGCCGGCTCGAGGCGCGCGACGGTCCGGGGCTACGACAGCCGCGGGGATCCGCGGCCCGGCGGCGCGTCCGCGCGCGGCCTACCGCCGCCGCAGCACGAACCAGAACGCGCTGCCGTCCTCGCCGTGACCGACGAGCTCGTTGCCGGATTGACGCGCGAAATTCTGGAAATCGCGCACGCTCTGCGGTTCGGTGGTCCTGACGCGGACCGTCTGGCCGCTCGTCATCTCGTTGAGCGTCTTCTTGGTGCGCAGGATCGGCAGCGGGCAATTGAGGCCGCGGGCGTCGACCTCGCGGTCGGCCTGCAGCAGGGGGTCGGCGGCGATCATCGGCGCAGTATATCAACGCCCGGACCGGGCCCGGGCGAGCAGCGCGGTGGTCGAGCGGTCGTGGACGAACGGGATCGCGTGGAACCGGCCGCCGGCGGCCAGCACTTCGGCCGCACCGGCGGTGGTGGCGGCGGTGTAGTCGCCGCCCTTCACGAGGATCTCCGGGCGGCAGGCGACGATCAGTTCGCGCGGCGTGTCCGCGTCGAACGCGATGACGAGATCGACGGCGCGCAGCGCGGCGAGCACCGCCATCCGGTCGTCGAGCGTGTTGATCGGACGGTCGGGACCCTTGCCCAGCCTCCGGACCGACGCGTCGGTGTTGACCGCGACGGCCAGCGAGGCGCCGAGCGCGCGCGCCTGTTCGAGAGAGGTGACGTGGCCGCGGTGCAGGATGTCGAAAACGCCGTTGGTGAACACCCGCGGGCGCGGCAGCGCCGCGAAGCGCGCGACCGCCTCGTCCGGCCCGGCGATCCGCGCGAGCGATGCGGGCGGCGGCAGCGGCGCGCTCGCGCGTTCGCGGTCGGCCATCGGCGCGGCGGCCCGCTAACCCGTGATCTCGAACAGCTTCACGACGCGCGCGACGCCGCTCGTCGTCGACGCGACCTCGCCGGCGGCGTCGGCCTCGGCGCGCGACACCAGCCCCATCAGGTAGACGGTGCCCCGCTCGGTCACGACCTTGACGTGCGTGGCCGAGAATCGGTTCGCCTCGACGAAGCGCGTCTTGACCTTCGAGGTGATGTACGTGTCGTTGGTGCGCGTGGCGAGGTCGGTCGGCGGGCCGACGCCCAGCTCGTTGTGTACGGCACGGACGCGGTCCGCGGCCTTCGCCTGCGCGCCCGCCTCGGTCCAGGCCGATTGGTCGGGGACTTCGCCGGAGAGGAGCACGACGCCGTTGTAGCTCGTCACGTTGACGTGACCCCGGTCGCCCCAGCGCGTGGCGAACGAGGTCGCGAGCCGGGTCTCGACGGTCGTGTCGTCGAGCTGCGCGCCGGCCGAGCGGCGGTCGGTCGCGACGAGCGCGGCGCCGGCGGCGCCGGCGACGATCATCGGAGCGCATCCGGCGAGCGGGACGGCGGCGGCCGCGACCGCGGCGGCGAACGCGAGGTGTCTCAGGGCGGGGGTCATTCGTCGTCTCCGAGCAGCGTCTGGTCGATGGCGTCGCACAGGCAGTGCAGCGTGAGCAGGTGCACTTCCTGGATGCGTGCGGTCCGCTGGTGCGGCACGCACAGGTGGACATCGCCGTCCCGGAGAAGTTCGCCGATCCGCCCGCCGCCGCGCCCGGTGAGCGCCACCACGCGCATGTCGTGCCCGTGCGCCGCCTGGATCGCCTCGACGACGTTCGCCGAGTTTCCCGACGTCGAGAACGCGAGCAGGACATCGCCCTGCCGGCCCAGCGCCCTGACCTGCTTGGCGAAGACCTGATCGTAGGCGTAATCGTTGGCGATCGCGGTGATCAGCGAGGTGTCGGTGGTCAGCGCGATCGCCGGCAGCCCCGGCCGCTCGCGCTCGAAGCGGCCGACGAGTTCCGCGGCGAAGTGCTGCGCGTCGGCCGCCGAGCCGCCGTTGCCGCAGGCGAGGATGCGGCCGTCGGCGAGCAGGCACGAGGTCATCGTCTGCGCGGCGCGCGCGATCAGCGGCGCCATCGGCCCGGACGCGGCGATCTTGAGCTCGGCGCTGTCGGTGAAATGCGCGCGGATGCGCTCGACGGGATCCATGCGGCGCGATTCTAGCAGGACGTCCCCGGCGGGCTACGCACGGTCCGCGGTGCCCGCACCGTCGGCGTCGAACGCCCCGCGCAGCCATCGGACGCGCGCGGGATCGAGCGCGTCGAGCACGACGACGTCGAAGCGGCAGGGCGGCACGCGGTCCAGTCCGGCGAGGTGGTCTTCGGCCGCGGCGACGATCCGCGCGCGTTTGCGTGCGGTGACGCTCGCCGCGGCGCCGCCATGCCCGGCGGAGCGGCGCAGCCGGACCTCGACGAACACGAGGGTGTCGGCGTCCCGCGCGACCAGGTCGATCTCCCCGCGGCGCGTGCGCAGGTTCCGGGCCTCGATCGAGAGGCCGTGCGCCTCGAGATGCCGGGCCGCGATGTCCTCGGCGGCGCGGCCGTCGGACCGGCGACGCTCGCTCGGGGCGGTCATCCGATGCCTCGCCGCCGCGGGATCCGTCGGCCCGACCGCGCGACCGCTAGGCGGAAAACGCGAACGCCCATCCGCGCGGAGGTTCTAGCGACGGCTGTCGATCGGCACGATGCGTCCGGCGCGGAACGTCGCGAGCCGGCCCTCGCGCTGGATCTGGCGCGCATCGCCGAGCGTCACGCGTCCGGTCGCGCCGTCGAACGCGAGCGAATCGGGCGGCGCTTCGGCGAAGGCCGCCGCGACCCGGTAGGCGTCGATGCCCAGCGCGTAGAGCCGGTCGAGCGCCGCGCTGCCCCATTCGGGCCTGGGCAACCGCCCGTAGGGCTCCGCGTCGGGGGCGACCAGCCATCCGACGTCGACGAAACGGACTTCCTCGAGGTCGTGGATCGCGGAGGCGTCCTGCCGCTGGTTGATCTGCGCGCTCGCCCAGGTCGCGACGCGGGGGGCGAAATTCTTCACCAGCGCCGCGTCCGAGCCTTCGACGGCGATGACGATGGCGTCGAGCGGGACCGCCGCGAGGTCGCGGCGCAGGGCGGCGAGTCCGTCGGCGGTCGGCGCGAACGCGCGCTGCGTCGGCGGCGCACCGCCGCCCAGGATCCACTCGGCGACGAACGTGCCGGCGAAGCGTTTCATCAGCGGTGTCGTTCCGCCGATGACCGCGACCGTGACGATCGCGTCCTCGCGCATGCGCCTCGCGATCGCGCGCGCGTCGGCCTCGATCGCGAGCGCGAACGTGTAGAGCCGGGGCGGCATCGGGCCGGCGTCGTCGAGCTGGTTGAGCGCGATGGTCACCGGCAGCTCGAGGCCGGATTCGGCGATCGACTTCAGGTCGTCGCGGACCAGGGGCCCGATGATCACGCGCGCGCCGCCGGCGCGGGCCTTCTCGAACGCGTCCCTGACTTCGCCGTCCTTGTGCGGCAGGACCTGGACGCGCGCCTTCGCTCCGGCGGCTTCCGCGGCCGCGAGGAAGCCGTCGCGCACCGCCTCGGCCGCGCGCGAGTAGTCGGACGATTCGAGCGGCAGCACGAGCCACAGCGGTGGCGCGTCACGGGACGGGGCGGGGCCGGGTTCGGGTGGCCGTGCCGTCGGGGTCGGCCCGGGCGAGTCCGGCTCGGACCTCGCCGGGACAGGCGCGGGCGCGCCGCCGGCGTTCGCGTCGCTTGTGGCCGCCGGCTGGGCGCCGCACAATGCGGTGGCGAGACCGAGCGCGATCGCGGTCGCGCCCGCGGCGGCGAGCCGTCCGGCGCGACGTCCTCGTGGCGGACCGGCGGACATCTTGGACGACTTGGACAATCGATCGGACCCGGGGGGCGCGCGCGTCGACACCGGCGACCGGGCCCAGCGCGCGCGAGCCGGCTCATTATATGTGGTCGCGACGCCGCTCGGTAACCTGCGCGACGTGACGCTGCGCGCCGTGGACATCCTCGCGAGCGTGGACCGGATCGGCGCCGAGGACACGCGCGTCACGGCGAAGCTCCTCGCGAGGCTGGGCATCGCCAGGCGGCCCACCGCGATCCACGCGCACAACGAGGCCGGAAAGGCGGCGCGGGTCGTCGAGTGGCTCGCGCGCGGCGACAGCGTCGCGCTGGTCACCGACGCGGGCACGCCCGGACTCTCCGATCCGGGCGCGCGGATCGTGCGCGCGGTGCGCGAGGCCGGCCATCCGGTCGTGCCGGTCCCGGGACCGTCGGCGCTCGCGGCGGCGGTTTCCGCCGCCGGGCTCGCGGCGCCGCGCTTCGTGTTCGTCGGTTTCCCGCCGACCTCGCCGAAGGCGCTGCGCGAACTGCTCGGCGCGCTCGGCGCCACCGGGATGGCCCTCGTGTTCTACGAGGCGCCGCACCGCGTACGCGAGACCGTCGCGGCGATCGCCACCGTGCTCGATCCGGGCCGCACGCTGGTCGTCGCGCGCGAGCTCACCAAGATGCACGAGTCGATCGCGTCGATGCCGCTGGGCGCGGCCGGCGCCTGGTTCGCCGGGGATCCCGATCGCGAGCGCGGCGAATTCGTGCTCCTGGTCGACGAGCCGGCCGAGACCCCGCGCGCCTCGGGGGTTTCCGCCGACGCGCTGGCCTGGATGGACGCGCTCGCCGCGGAACTCGCGCCCTCCCGCGCCGCCCGTATCGTGGCCGAGCGCACCGGGGCGCCCCGGGATCTCCTCTACGCGCACGCGGTCGCCCGCGGAAAACCGGAGCGGCGTTGACCGCGGTCAAGCGGGACCGGCACCGCGCGCAACACACTCCGACTCCATGACCTCACCGGCCTTCGCCCAGGGCGCGACCGCGCGCCGCGCACCGCTCGCCTTCGACCCCGGGCTGATCCGCAAGTACGACCAGTCGGGGCCGCGCTACACGTCGTACCCGACGGCCGATCGCTTCCACGAGGCGTTCGGTCCCGCCGACTACGTCAACGCGCTCCTCGAACGCCGCGAGAACCGGCCGCGCGACCCGCTGTCGCTGTACGTGCACGTCCCGTTCTGCAACACGCTGTGCTTCTACTGCGCCTGCAACAAGGTCATCACCAAGGACCACGGGCGCAGCGCGAAGTACATCCGCTACGTGGCCCGCGAGGTCGACATCGTCGCGTCGATCCTCGAGCCCGACGCGCGCGAGCGCGCCCCGGTCGCGCAGGTCCACCTGGGTGGCGGCACGCCGACGTTCCTCGCGCGCGACGAGATGAGCGCGCTGATGGGGCACCTGCGGCGCGCGTTCCCGTTCGCGCCCGACGCCGAGGTCTCGATCGAGGTCGATCCGCGCAAGGTCGATGCGGACACGATCGCGTTCCTGGGCTCGACCGGCTTCAACCGGATCTCGGTGGGTGTGCAGGACTTCGACCCGGCGGTCCAGAAGGCGGTCAACCGGATCCAGAGCGAGGAGGAGACCCGCACCGTCGTCGAGGCCGCGCGCGCCAACGGCTTCGTATCGGTGAACACCGACCTCATCTACGGGCTGCCCCGGCAGACGGTCGCGGGCTTCGGCGCGACGCTCGAGCGCGTGATCGCGCTCTCGCCCGACCGGATCGCGCTCTACAGCTACGCGCACGTCCCGCACCTCTTCAAGCCGCAGCGGCGCATCGCGCCCGAGGACATGCCGCCGCCGGCCGACAAGCTCGCGATCCTGGCGCTCGCGATCGAGAAGCTCGGCGTAGCCGGGTACGTCTACATCGGCATGGACCATTTCGCCAGGCCCGGCGACGAGCTCGCGAGGGCGCAGGCCGAGCGCAAGCTCCACCGCAATTTCCAGGGGTATTCGACCAAGCCGGACTGCGACCTGCTCGCGTTCGGCATCTCGGCGATCGGCAAGGTCGGGCGCACCTACGTCCAGAACGTGCGCACGCTCGACGAGTACTACGACCGGCTCGACGCGCGCGCGCTGCCGGCCTTCCGCGGCGACCAGCTCACCGACGACGACCTCGTCCGCCGCGACGCGATCCAGAAGCTCATGTGCGATTTCGAGCTCGACATCGCCGCGTTCGAGTCGCGCCACGGCGTCGTGTTCCCGCGCGCGTTCGCGGCCGAGATCCTCGCGCTGAAGCCGCTCGCCGACGACGGCCTGGTCGAGGTCGACGCCGCGCGCATCCGCGTCACCGACCGCGGCCGCATGCTCGTGCGCACGGTCGCGATGCTGTTCGACCGCCACCTGCGCGAAACGCGCGCCGCGGCCCGGTACTCCAAGGTCATCTGACCGGCCGCGGGACGCGCCGCCGCCCGCGTCAATAGGTCTCGAGGTGATAACGCCCCTGCTTGCGCAGCTCGGGCAGCAGCGCTTCCCACTCGCCGCCGGTCTCGCGCATCGCGTCGGCGAACGCCTGCGCGACGCCCTGTTCCATGCCCTTGAGCCCGCAGACGTAGACGTAGGTGTCCGGGTCGGCGATGAACGCGGCCACGTCGGCCGCGCGCTCGCGGATGCGGTCCTGCACGTAGCGCTTGGGTTCGCCGGACACGCGCGAGAACGCGAAGTTGATGTCGATGAATTCGGCGGGCAGCTTCTGCAGCGGGCCGAAGTAGGGCAGCTCCTCGGGCGAGCGCGCGCCGAAGAACAGCATCAGCCGGCCGCCCTCGGCGAGCGCGATCCGGCGCCGGCGCCGCTCGGTCATCGCGCGCATCGGCGCGGAGCCGGTGCCCGTGCAGACCATCAGGAGGTTCGCGCCCGGGTGGTTGGGCATCAGGAAACTCGTGCCGAACGGGCCGATCACGCGGACCTTGTCGCCCTTGGCGAGATCGCACAGGAAATTCGACGCCACGCCCCGCACCGGCCGGCCGTCGTGGTCCTCGGTGACGCGCTTCACCGTGAGCGCGACGTTGTTGTAGCGCGGGCGCTCGCCTTCGCGCGGGCTCGCCACCGAGTAGAGGCGCGGGTGGTGCGGCCGGCCGTGCTCGTCCGCGCCCGGCGGCAGGACGCCGATCGTCTGGCCCTCGAGCACCGGAAAGGCGATCGTGCCGAAATCGAGGACGATGTGCCGGATGTCGCTGGTCGCGCCGTCGCCGGTCAGCCGCAGGTTGCCGCTGACGGTGGCCTCCGCGGGCCTCGCGGTCGTGTAGAGGTTGATGTAGGGGTGCGCGGCCGACCAGGGCGGCGGCGAATCGCCTCCCTGCCCGGCGGACGCGGCGGCGACGATCCGCTCGACCTCCGGCGGCAGGTCCGCGTCCCCGCCCGGCGCCGCGCCTTCGCGCTCGGCCGGCAGCGAGTCCCAGGCCAGTTGCTCGTCGGCGGTGTACATCTGCGCGCGCGGCACGCGCCGCCAGCTGTCGATCGCGCCGGTCGGGCAGGGTGCGATGCAGGCGTTGCAGTTGTCGCACTTGCCCGGGATGACGATGTAGTTGCGCTCGTCATGCGTGATCGCGTCGATCGGACAGCTCTCCTCGCAGGTGTTGCACCGGATGCAGATCTCCGGGTCGATCAGATGCTGCCGGACGATGTCGGGCGCGGCGGACTCGGCCATGGTTCGGTCTTCGGGGTCGCGGGGTCAGGCGAAACGGACGTAGGCGAAATCGACCGGCTGGTTGTTGATGCCGCGCGCCGGCGGGGCGATCCAGTTCGCGAACCGGCCCGGTTCGGCGACGCGGCCCATCAGCGAGGCCACGAACGCGCGGTCCTCCGCCGACGGCAGCCACTCGCGCTCGCGCGCCTTCCAGGTCGCGTCGTCGACGACCCGGCCGTCGGGGTCGACGTGGACGGCGCCGAGCGGACCGATCTTGCGGTGGAACGCCTTGTGCGGCGCCCGCAGGCGGAACGGGACGCCGGCCTTCTCGATGATCTTGTTCCAGCGTTCGACGCCGGCCGCCGCGTCCTTGATGGAGTCGTCGCGCAGCTTCTCGTTGAGCGCGTTCAGCGCCGGCACCTCGACGGAGGCGAGGCGCCCGTCGCGGACCTCGAGCACCGGGTAGGACGCGCCGGCGAGCACGTGGTCGTCGGCGATCTTCGTCTCGTCGAACCGGCCCTTCAATCCGGCGCTGTAGAACGTCGCGGCGTTCGACGAGACGTCGGCGCCGAACAGGTCCATGGTCACCGAGAAGTGGAAATTGAGGTAGCGCTGGAGCGTCGGCAGGTCGACGACGCCGGCGGCGCGGATCCTCGCGGGATCGTCGGTCTTGAGCTGGTTCATCACCTCGCAGGTGCGCTGGATCACGCGCCCCACGCCGGACTCGCCCACGAACATGTGGTGCGCCTCCTCCGTCAGCATGAACCGGCAGGTGCGCGCGAGCGGGTCGAATCCGGACTCCGCGAGCGAGGCGAGCTGGTACTTGCCGTCGCGGTCGGTGAAGAACGTGAACATGAAGAACGCGAGCCAGTCGGGCGTCC
>JADZDA010000280.1 GCA_020851255.1 Burkholderiales bacterium
CCACCCGGACCCGTTCATCGCGCCGCAGATCGCGTCGTTCACGCCGACGGAAACGGTCGCGGCGGCGCTGCTCGCCGCCGGCCGCGGCCGCCCGGCCGCCCTATAATCCGGCGGCCATGGCCGCCCCTGCCGGCACCCGTCGAACTGACCCCCGCGCGCGTCGCGTACACGGCGACACGGGGAGCGCTCGTCGGCGAGGCGGGAGTCGCCGTCGTCGTGATCATTTCCTCGCCGAGCCGATGTGTCTCAACCCGCACCGCCGCGGCGGCCCGACGCTAGGCGTCGTCGCGCAGGTGCACGGCACGCTTGAGCGCCGCCGGTCCGTACGCCACGGCTGTGCGCGGAGCGAGGACCGTGCCGCTACGGCACTACCATGGCACGCGGGTACCGGTGAACGTCGCGCTCGTCAATCCGCTGCGCCGCTCCGGCGGATACGCGTAGAGCAGGTCCATGGTCAGCGTGTTTCCGGTCACGGTTCCCGTCCCGTAGAAATCGCCATCGAGCGGATCCCCGCCACACTGGTTCGCCACCACGCGGATCTGCATCTGCGTCGGGTCGTTCGGGCTGATCTTTGCCCTGAAACACTTGCGGCTGGTGGTGACGAGGGCGTACAGCCAGTCGCCGGGACCCGTCCGCTTCGTAACGTAGAACGTGTCGGACCCGGAGTCATAGCACTGCGGGTACGGATAGTTCTTGCAGAATGTGTACACGCCTTCGAATGCGCCAACCGGATCGAACGCGGGTGGCGGTGGCGGCGGTGGCGGCGGTGGCGGTGGCGTGCCCGATGCCGTGATCGCGAAGCAGTCCTCGTTGCCTTCGGCGGCGTCGGCGTGGGTCCAGTCGACGCGCACGCAGACCTGCTGCGGCGAGGTGCCGGTGGGAACGTCGTAGGTGAACGACGCCTCGCCGGAAGCGCTCGCATTGGCTGCGGAGGGCGTCAGCGTGCCGACCTGCGGCGCCACCGCGAACGCGAGCGTGGGCTGCTGGTCCATGCCGTCCCCGGCGAGGCGCACGCGGAAGGTGGCCGACCGGCCGGCCTGCAGCGAGGCGAGGTCGGCAACGTAGCTGCCGCCCGCGAGGTGGGTGAGCTCGGTGCGGCTGCGCACGTCGCGCGAGAGCTGGCGCGAGACGTCGAAAGCGTCGAGCGACGGGTCGACGGCCCGCGCGGCGAGGCGCGCGTGTGCCTCGAGGTGGCCGCGCGACCCGCCGTCGAGTCCCGCGATCTCGACCTGCCGCGACAGCGTTCCGGTGCTCACCACCTCGTTGATCAGATTGGTGGGGCCGCCGACCGAGTTTCGCGTTTCGTCGACTTCGAATACGAGCGGGATGTCGCGACGCGGCAGCCCCGACGCGAACAGTACTCGGGCCTCGAGCCGGATCGTGTTGCGCGGTGGGCTGCCGCGCGCGAACGCGGGCGGGCCATCGAACCGGTCGATCTCGACGTGCATGCACTGGAACACGAGGTCCTGGCCATTGGCGAGGTCGGGCGCGACGGCGGTAAGGTCGAACACGCCCTCGTCGACCAGCAGGATGCCGGCAAGGCGCGTCACCTCGCGGACCGGCGCGAACGGGTCCGGTTCGGCGCCGGTGCAGGCGGCGAGGATGCGGCGGGCGTGCGTGATGGCCACCAGCCGCGCAGTGGTCCGCCGCGCCGCGATCACCGGCGCGAGCGCCTGCTCGCGGCCGTAGCTGACGACCATCGCCTCCCACGCCTGCCAGTCGGCGACGGCGAACTCGAAGTAGTCGAGGGGACCGGTCTGGGCGACGGCAAAGCCGTTCAACACCGCCTGGGACCACGCGTTGAGAGCCTGGTCGATCGTGGCGTCGAACTGCGCCTGGTCGATCTGCACGTTCGCCAGCGCGTTCAGCGCGACCGCGATCTGCTGCTCGGCGCGCGCCTGCGCGTTCGACGGCGAGAAGCTCGCCATGCTCGGGACACCGGCCGCGCTCGCGCTGCCGCCGCCGCTGAAGTGGCTGACGAGGACGGTCACCATCTGTTCGTCGATCTGCCACGGCACGAGGTGCATGTCGACGCCGTCGCCCTCGTAGAGGAACGTGGCGAGGTCGGCGGCCGCGGTGCGCAGCGGCATCGACAGCGCGGCCGGCACGAGCAGCGTGAGTCCGCTCGGTTCCAGCTGGACGGCGTCGAAGACGGGGCCGAGGGGCGAGCCGGTGAGCGCGACCAGCGGCGACATCGAGATGGCGACCGGCGCGAGCAGCGCACCGGGCGGGATCGCGAGCGTCACCGCGCCCACCGTCAGCACGCCGCCGGCCGGGCCGATGGTCTGCGTCACGGTGCGCGTGCGGTCGACTTCCGGCCGCACGCGGCCGTCGAAGCGCACGGTGAGCGAGCCGCGGGCGACGATGCCGCCGGGATTCGTGACCTCGAGCGGCAGCGTGCCGACCGGGCTCAGGGCCGGCACGACGAACTCCAGCCGCGAGCCGAGCGCGACGTCGGGCGTGATCGGCTGCCCGCCGAGGCGCACGGTGGCGTTGCGGGCGCCGAAGCCGTGCCCGGTGACGACCACGCGCTCCGAACGGTTTGCGGGGTCGGGACTGACCGATTTGATCACCACCCCGTTCGCGACCGGTGCTGCCAGCACCGGCGCCCAACCCGCGCCGGCGAGCGCGAGTGCGCCGGCGAGGCAGGTCCCTGCGGCCAGCGCGGGCAAGCGGCGCACGCGTCGGGTACGCGGCGGCGCGGGGCGCACTCGGGGTGCGCCTGTCGACAAGGCGGGACTCACGGTCGTCATGGTCATGTCCTCCCGGTGCAGGTGTGTCTGCTGCGGCGCGGCGTCTGACGTACGTGTCCCGCGCCGAGGCCGTCAGGTCGAATCCCAGGGCCGGTCGATCTCGAGGAAGCCCTCCGCGTCGGGGAGCAACGTGACGTGGCTGCCCGCCGCCACGAAGCGCGCAGCAATGCCCCGCCCGCCAGTGCCGACGTACCGACCGGGAAGGCGCGGCGGCCCTTGCTCGTGCCGCTTGCGCAGTTCATCGTCGTCTCCGCGGTTGTCGTATGGAGACCCCTCGAGCGTGCGCGCGTCGGGCTCGTTGCCCGCGCGTTAGTAGCCGCGTGTCCTTATCGGCTCCGGAAAAGCGGCTGGCAAATCGATCAGGTATTCCAGGGCGTAGGCCGTCGCGGTCCCCGCTGCCCGCGTGCAGTCGGAACCGAAGCCAGCGGAGC
>JADZDA010000281.1 GCA_020851255.1 Burkholderiales bacterium
AGACTCGAATTTCGCTGATGTTCGCGAAATTCGAGTCTGACCCCAATTCCCATCCCAATTCCCACAATTCCCGTAATTCGAGTCTGACCCTATTTCCGAGTCCGGCCCCATCCGCCGCTACCGGCGACCTTCCGCGCGCAACCGCTCGAGGAACGCACGGTGCGTGAGCACCCAGATCACGGCCGGGGCGACCGTGGGCAGGATGAGCGTGCCGAACTGGTAGGCGAACGCGATCGCCTCGCGCTGGCCGGCCGAGAAGCCGGCCTGCGAAGCGACGATCGGGCCGGCGGTGATCGCGACGTTCTTCAACATGTCGGCGATCGCACCGAACGCCACGAACGGCAGCAGCGCCACGATGCCGCCGGCGAGGTATTTCCATCGGCCGGGCTCGCGCGCGGCGAGCGTCAGTGCCGCGAACATCGGCATGCCGAACGAGTAGAGCAGTCCGTCGACACCGACCGTCACCACGCCGCCCGCGGCGGCCTGGCCGGGCTTGAGCGACGTGACGAACTGCAGCGTCGATCCGGACTGTTCGACCGCGCGGACGAGGTCGCCGAACGGCAGCACGGCCACCGACGCGATCCCGCGCACGAGGAACACGAGCATCGGCGCGACGAAATACCAGACGGCGAAGGTCACCGGCAGCCAGGCGAGCGCGGTGACGACGAAGCGCGCGAGCGGCGGCATCGCGCGCCTTTCTTCGGAGCCGTCGCCGCCCGGATTCGTGTCCACGTCAGGCGGACGCGGCAGCCGCCGCCGGCGGCGCGGGGGGCGGAGGCGCGTCGGCGCCGGTCGCGGGCAGCGTGCGCACCCACACGAGCCAAACGATCAGCACGTCGAGCATGATCAGCGCCTGCCAGACGTACAGGTGCGCCCACTCGAACACCTGGAAATTCCACTGGCCCAGGTAGAACAGGCTGATCACGCGCAGGATGTTGAGGCCCTGGACGGCGACGATCCCGGCGGCGAGGCCGATCGCCTTGCTGCGCCACGGCGAGGGGAAGGCGAGGATCGCGGCGACGAGCACGATCGTGGCCTCGACGCCGTTGCACCCGGCCTCGATCGACACCGCGAATCCGTTGGTCGTGCTGCGCATGACCTTGCCGATGGCGACGACGTTCGGGTCGAAGAACGTGACGATCGCCGTCGAGATGTGCGCCAGCGCGGTCGTCCACGGAACGACGAACCATCGCTGGGCGAACGGGGTCAGTTCCAGGCCGAAGAGCGCAGCCTGGATCGCGAGGAAGAGGACGAGGAAGCGGACCACGCGCGGATTCTACCGGCTTTCGGTTCCGCGGCCGGCGGGGCGCGCGCCCGCGCGACTCCGCGACCCGGTGTCGCGGCCCGGCGGCGCGCCTCGCTCCGGGCCGCCGGCGACGATCACCCGACCTTCAGCGTCGGATGCTTCGCGAAATACCGGCGGATCCCGTCGGCGATCGACTCCGCGTAGCGGGCCTGGTGGCGGGGATCGCGCAGCTTCGCCTCCTCGTCGGGATTCGAGATGAACGCGGTCTCGACCAGGATCGACGGAACGTCGGGCGCCTTCAACACCGCGAAGCCGGCCTGCTCGACATCGCGCTTGTGCAACGCGTTGACCTCGGCCAATTCCTGCAGCACCTGCCGGCCGACTTTCAGGCTGTCGGCGATCTGCGCCGTCTGCGAGAGGTCGAGCAGCGTGCGCGCGAGCTGGGGATCGCGGGCGTCGAGATTGACGCCGCCGATCAGGTCGGCGTCGTTCTCCTTCTGCGCGAGCCAGCGCGCGGCCGCCGACGTCGCCCCGTTCTCGGAGAGCGCGTAGACCGACGAACCGCGCGCGCGCGGTTCGCGGAACGCGTCGGCGTGGATCGACACGAGGAGATCGGCCTGCGCGCGGCGCGCCTTCTGCACGCGCAGCGCCAGCGGGACGAAATAGTCGTCGTCGCGCGTCAGCACCGGGCGCACCGCCTTGTCGGCGTCGAGGATCGTCTTGAGCTTGCGCGAGATCGCGAGCGCGACGTGTTTCTCGTAGGTACCGCGGCGGCCGATCGCGCCCGGATCCTCGCCGCCGTGCCCCGGATCGATCGCGACGGTCGCGCGCCGCATCGCGCCCTTCGCGGCGCGAGCATCGGCCGGTTCGCGCGCGCCCGCCTTCGCGTCGCCCTGCGCGGCCGGCGCGGGCTTCGCGCGCTCGGGCTCGAGCAGCGCCATCAGCGGGTCGGGCGGCGCGAGCGGAATCAGGTCGACGACGAGCCGATGCCCGAAGTCGCCGACCGGCCTCAACGCGAACACCTGCGCGACGACCTCGGACTTGAGGTCGAGCACGAGCCGCAACGACCCCGCGCTCGCCCGGCCCCAGCGGATGCCGGCGAGATGCGGGTCGTCCGCGTTGACACGTTGCGCGAGCTGCGCGACCTCGGGACCGGGCTCGACGCCGTCCAGGTCGAGCACAACGCGCTCGGGCTCCTTCAGCGTCGCGACGCGCCAGACGAGCGGTGCCGGCGATTCGAGGATCAGCCGCGTGTACTCGTGCGCCGGCCACAGCCGGCCCGATGCGATCCGCGCCGCTTGTGCGAACGCCGGCGGTACCAGCGTCGCCGCTGCGGGCAGGACCGCCCACCCCAGCAGGCGACGGCGCGCTAGCGAGAAGCGCAGGGCGGGGACGCGGCGAGCGCCGCTTCGATCGCGTTCATGCATCGTTCACCGGCCGTCGTCGTCGCCGAGAGCTCCAGTGTCCGACCGTCCCCTCCGGCCGATGGTGCCAGTCGCACCTCCAGGTCCGCCGCCGGCAGGAGCCCGGCTACCCGCTCCGGCCATTCGACGAGGCACACGCTCTGCGGCGTGAAACACTCGGCCGCCCCGAGATTCTCCCATTCCGCGGGGTCGGCGAACCGATAAAAATCAAAGTGATACAAGTATATGTTCGAAAACGGATAATGTTCAAGCAGCGCGTAGCTCGGGCTTTTCACCGGGCCGGCCCAGCCGAGCGCGCGCAACACCCCGCGCACCAGCGTCGTCTTGCCGGCGCCCAGGGGCCCGGACAGCGTGACCAGCATGCCGCCGGTGAGCGCGCCGGCGAGCGCGGCGCCCGCCGCTTCGGTCGCCGGCGGGTCGGGCAAATCGCAGCGGAAACGTCGGAGTTGCATGGGAGGCCGATGCCGGGTCCTGCGCGGGGCATGCCGGCGCGCACGGGGGCCGGCGTGCGCTCGATAATGCCCGCATGAACGCCCGGACGCACGTTTCGGCCGACCGGATACCGGCGCCCGAGCTCGAACGCCTGGCGTCCGACATCGCGGCGTGGGCGCGCGAACTGGGCTTCTCCGGCGTCGGCATCGCCGATCTCGACCTGGGCGAGGCGCCGCAGCGTCTGCGCGCCTGGCTCGCGCAGGGACGACACGGCGGCATGACGTGGATGGAGCGACACGCCGGATTGCGCGCCGATCCGTCGACGCTGGTTCCGGGCGCCGCGAGCGTCATCACCGCGCGCATCGACTACTGGCCGGCCGCGGCACGCGCCGCGCACGAGGTGCTCGCCGACGCCGAGCGCGCCTACGTCTCGCGCTACGCGCTCGGCCGCGACTACCACAAGGTCGTGCGCGGCAAGCTGCAGGCGCTCGCCGACCGGATCACCGCCGCGGTCGGTCCGTTCGGCTACCGCGTATTCAGCGACAGCGCGCCGGTGATGGAGGTGGCCTACGCCGCCAGGTCCGGCGTGGGCTGGCGCGGCAAGCACACCCTCGCGCTCGCGCGCGACGCCGGCTCGATGTTCTTCCTGGGCGAGATCGTCACCGACCTGCCGCTGCCGACGACGCCCTCGGCGAGCGAGCACTGCGGCACCTGCCGCGCCTGCCTCGACGCCTGCCCGACCGGCGCGATCGTCGCGCCCTACGAACTCGACGCGCGGCGCTGCATCTCGTACCTGACGATCGAGCACGAAGGCGCGATTCCCGAACCGCTGCGGCCGCTGCTGGGCAACCGGATCTACGGCTGCGACGACTGCCAGCTCGTCTGTCCGTGGAACCGGTACGCGCGATCGGCTGCCGACCCCGATCTCGCGAAGGTGCGCCACGGCCTGGACGACGCGACGCTCGTCGACCTGTTCGCGTGGTCGCGGGCGGACTTCGACACGCGGATGGCCGGCAGCGCGATCCGCCGGATCGGCTACGAGCGGTGGCTGCGCAACATCGCGGTGGCGCTGGGCAACGCACCGACGAGCGTCGCCGTCGTGGCGGCGCTCGCCTCGCGCGCCGACGATCCGTCACAGGTCGTGCGCGAGCACGTCGGGTGGGCGTTGCGTCGACACGCCGCGAGTGCGCCCTGATCTGCGAAACGAGGATCAATGTCGGCGGGGCGAGCGCCGGAGTGAGGGGTGCGTGAGGCTCGTCGACATTCGCCCACCCTCACCCCAGCCCTCTCCCGCCAAGGCGGGAGAGGGGGTTCGCCCGCCCGAGATTTCCCATCTCCCCGCTCCCCGGGGTTCCCCCTCTCCCCGCTCGCGGGGAGAGGGCCGGGGTGAGGGGCTACACAAGTGGCGATTCGGTCACCTCGGCGTACACATGATCACCGCGTCCGGCCCGTAGCCCTCCGCGATCCAGCCGCCGAATACGACCATCGTGTCGCGCACGTTGCGATCGGTCACGTACCGGTGATTCGGCGCGGTCGGCTTGAGCACCCGGTACACCGGCATCAGGTTCTCCGCGCACGTCCCGGTCGCCTTGTCCGGCAGGAAGATCCAGAACGCCTCGCGCGTCTCCAACTGCCAGTCGGGAAAGTTCGCCACCACCGCGTCGCACTCGCCCGGATCGGCAGTGTAGAAGTGCGACGCGTACACACTGCCGAAGAACCGGCACACCGGCACCGCGCCCGGCGGCGCCGCGGCCTGGGTGGGCCAGGCGATGAACGAGCCCACCTCGCGCGTCCAGCCGGCGAAGCTACCCGCGTCGAGCGCGTCGATCTCCCCCTGGTCGATCGTGTTGAAGTAGTTGCGGTAGCCGTCGTGGAAGTACTCGACGACGACCTGCGGCTGGCCGGCGGGCGG
>JADZDA010000282.1 GCA_020851255.1 Burkholderiales bacterium
AGACTCGAATTTCACCCGGATACCGCCGTCTGGCGGTATCCGGGTGAAATTCGAGTCTGACCCCAATTAACCAATTAACCAGAAATTCGAGCCTGACCCCAATTACCCCGATTACCGATCCCCATTCGCCCGGCCGGGCAGTAGAATGAACGTTCCATGGCCGCCGCCGACCGTTACGACGAGCTCGCCCGGACGATCGCCAACCGCTACGGGACGTTGCCGGCCCGGCTCCAGGTCATCGCCCGCTACGCGCTCGACAACCCGGACGCGATGGCGCTCGCCACCGTCGCCGAGGTCGCGCGCGACGCCGCGGTTCCGCCGTCCGCGGTGATCCGGTTCGCGAACGCGCTCGGCTTCGCGGGGTTCCTGCCGATGCAGCGCGTCTACCGCGACCGCCTGGTCGCGCGCTCGTCGAGCTACCGCGAGCGCATCGAGCTCCTGCGCGCGAGCGCGAGCGACCCGGACGACGCGGTGCGTCCGCTGATCGACTCGGCGATCGGCGACCTGGACCGCCTGCGCGAGCACCTCGACCGTCGCGCGCTCAAGTCGGCGGCCGCCCTCGTGCTGGCCGCGCGCACCGTCTACGTGCTCGCGCAGCGCCGCGCGCACCCGATCGCGAACTACCTCGTCTACGCGCTCGCGCAGCTCGAGATCCGGGCGCACCTGCTCGACAACGCCGGCGGCATGCTCCGGTCGCAGGCGGCCCTGGTCGGTCCCGACGACCTCCTGATCGCCGCGAGCTTCCGCAACTACACGCCCGACGTCATCGACATCGCCGCCGACTGTCGCCGGCGGAACGTGCCGGTCGTCGCGTTCACCGACACCGCGGTGAGCCCGCTGGCGGCGTCGGCGCGGGTGCGCTTCGACCTCGGCGACAACCTCGCGCAGCCGTTCCGCTCGCTGGTCGGGCCGATGACCGCGGCGCAGGCGCTGGTGATCGCGGTGGGCTACGCGCTGGCCGAAAGCCGCAACGGAGGCGCTCCGGCGAAGCGGGCACGGCGAACGCGGCGCGCGGCAAGATAGCGGTCGCAAGCGCACCGGTGGCGGAGCGGCCCCCGACCGCGGCGCCGCCTCGCTCGGTCGGCCGCCGGGACGCCCGGTCGGCGGTACCCTCGTCCGATCGGCGTCGAACCGCCGGCGTGTCTCCGCGGTCTATACTGCCCGCCCTCCGACGCCCGACGCCGACCGCATGAACGCCACACATTCGAATCCCTCGCCGTCGCGCGAGCCCGCTTCCGCGCTGCGACTGGCCCGCCGTGCCATCGCCGTCACGGCGCTAGCGCTCGCCGTTCCCGGTTTCCACGCCGGCGCCATCGCGCAACCGGCGCCCGCGCCGATCCCGCTGCCGGCCGGCGTCACCGCGGGGCCTTCGGTCGAGGGCGTCTCGCAGTACGACCTGGCGAACGGGCTCGCCGTCGTGCTGTTCCCCGACGCGACCAAGCCGACGACGACAGTCAACGTCACCTACAAGGTCGGCTCGCGCCACGAAAACTACGGCGAGACCGGGATGGCGCACCTGCTCGAGCACATGCTCTTCCTGGGCTCGCCGTCGGTGGAAAACGTCTGGAAGGAGTTCGGCCGCCGCGGCATGGAGGCGAACGGCACCACGAGCTTCGACCGGACGAACTATTTCGAGAGCTTCCCCGCGTCCGACGAGAACCTCGCCTTCGCGCTGAAGCTCGAGGCCGAGCGGATGACGCAGGCGTTCGTCCGCCGGGAGGCGCTCGACAGCGAGATGACGGTCGTGCGCAACGAGTTCGAGAACGGCGAGAACAACCCGCTGCTCGTGCTGTGGAAGAAGATGCAGGCGACCGCCTACGACTGGCACAGCTACGGCAAGCCGGTCATCGGCGCCCGCTCCGACATCGAGGGCGTCGACATCGAGCGGCTACGCGCGTTCTACCGCTCCTACTACCAGCCGGACAATGCGGTGCTGGTGATCTCCGGGCGCTTCGATCCGGCGAAGACGCTCGCGATGGTCGCCGCGGAGTTCGGGAAGATCCCGAAGCCCGCGCGCACGCTGCCGCGGCTCTACACGAGCGAGCCGACCGCCGACGGCGAGCGCTCGGTCGCCGTACGCCGCGCGTCGAGCTCGCAGTTCGTCGGCGCGCTGTTCCGGGGGATGCCGGCGGCGCACCCGGACTACGCGGCGTTCGAGGCGCTCGGCGAGGTCATGACCGTCGAACCCGCGGGCCGGCTCTATCGGGCGCTGGTGGAGACGAAGAAGGCGACGTCGGTGCAGAACTGGACGCTCGTGCCGCACGATCCCGGCCCGATCATCTTCTTCGCCCAGGTGCCGGTCGGAGACCCGGTCGAACCGGCCAGGCAGGCGATGCTCGCCACGCTCTACGGCGTGCGCGACCAGCCGATCACCCAGGCCGAGGTCGATCGTGTCCGTGCCAAGTACCTCAAGGGCGTCGACCAGACGCTCAACGATCCGCAGCACTTCGGCGTCGAGCTCTCGAACTGGATCGCATTGGGCGACTGGCGGCTCTTCTTCCTCAACCGCGACCGCTGGCGCAGGCTCACCGCCGCCGATGTCCAGCGCGTGGCGTCCGAGTGGATCAAGCCCGCCAACCTGGTGATCGGCGAATTCCTGCCGGATGCGAAATCCGATCGCGCGCCCGACGCGGCGCGCGTCGACGTCGCGGCGCTGCTCGCGGACTACAAGGGCGACGCCGCGGTCGCCGCCGGCGAGACGTTCGACCCGACACCGGACAATCTCGAGGCGCGCACCCGGCGCTACCGCCTGCCCAACGGCATGTCGATCGCGCTGCTGCCCAAGAAGACCCGCGGCGAGGTCGTGCGCTTTTCCCTGCGCGCGCGCTTCGGCAGCGAGGAATCGCTCCGGGGGACGCCGCCCACCGGCGCGCTGACCGGCGCGATGCTGTCGCTGGGCACGCGCGACCGCCCGCGCCAGGCCTACGACGACGCGCTCGACGCGCTCAAGGCCAAGGTATCGCTCGGCGGCTCCTCGGCGCAGGCGTCGGCGTCCGGCGAGACCATCCGCGCGAACCTGTCCGCCGTGCTCGCGCTGGTCGCCGAGGCGATGAAGTCGCCGGCGTTCGACGCCGCGGAGTTCGACCGGCTGAAACGCACGCAGATCACTTCGCTCGAAGCCTCCCGCACCGACCCCGAGGCGATCGCCGGACGGGCGTTCAACCGCGCGCTCAAGCCCTGGCCCGCAGGCGACGTCCGCGAAACGCCGACGTTCGACGAGCAGGCGCGGCGGCTGGCCGCCGCGAAGCTCGACGACCTGAAGGCGTTCCACGCCCGATACTACGGCGGCAGCGACGCCGAACTCGCGGTCGTCGGCGACTTCGATGTCGACGAGGCGCAGCGGGCGATCCATAAGCTGTTCGGCGACTGGAAGAGCCCCTCGGCCTACGCGCGCGTCGCCGACCCGTACCGGCCGACGAAGTCCACGACCGACACGGTCGAGACGCCGGACAAGGCGAACGCCGTCTACGTGGGCGGCCTGGCGATGCCGATGTCCGACCGTTCGCCCGATTACGCGGCGATGGCGGTCGCCGACCGGGCCTTCGGCAGCGGGAACGAGGGCCGGCTCTTCAGTGTCGTGCGCCAGAAACTGGGACTCTCTTACGGGGTCGGCACCTGGCTCGACGACGGAAGGTTCGACGAGAACTCCACGCTCGGCTTCTACGCGATCTTCGCGCCCGAGAACCTCGACAAGGTGCGCGTCTCGATCGCCGACGAGCTCGCGCGCGCGCTCGCCGAAGGCTTCACCGCCGAGGAGATCACGAACGCCAAGCGCGCGATCCTCGAGGAGCGCAAGACCGCGCGCGCGCAGGACTCGGTGCTCGCGTCGGCGCTGGTTTCACAGGCGTGGCTGAAGCGCACGTGGGCGGAATCGGCGGCGCTGGACCGCGCGATCGAGGCGGTGAGCGTCGAGGCGGCGAACGCGGCGCTGCGCAAGTACGTGAAGCCCGCGGACCTCGTCCACGTGTACGCGGGCGAGTTCGCGAAGCGGCGGTAGTCCGGCCGGGGGCCGCCGCGGAACAGGGCCGCCGCGGCTTGCGGCGGGATTGCGGTCGCCTACCTCGCGAGGAGGATGACGTCGCCCGGTCCGAACGCGAGGCCGATCGCGTCGCCGCGCTTCGCCGTGGTCCGCGCATCGGGATCGAAGACGAGCAGCTCGCCCCAGGGCGTGGCGACGACGAGTTCGGTGCGTCCGCCCAGGTAGGCGACGCGCTGGCAGGTTCCCTGGAGCGATCCCTGGCCCGGCGCCGCCGGCCGCAGACGTTGCGGCCGCACCGCGAGCGTCGCCGCGCCGGCGCGCACGCCGTCCGCCCTGACCGGCACCGACACGCCGCCGGCGGTGAAGCGCTCGCCGCCCGGGCCGGCCGACAGGTCGCCGTCGACCAGGTTCGCGTCGCCGATGAAGTCCGCGAGGAAACGGCTCGCCGGCCGCTCGTAGAGCTCGCGCGGCGTGCCCTGCTGCGCGATGCGTCCTCCGTCCATCACGATGATGCGATCGGAGACGGCGAGCGCCTCCTCCTGGTCGTGCGTCACGTACAGCACCGTGAGCTTCAACTGTTGCTGGAGCTCCCGGATTTCCTCGCGCACCCGGCGGCGGAGCTTCGCATCGAGATTCGACAGCGGCTCGTCGAAGAGCAGCACCTTCGGCTCGAGCACCAGCGAGCGAGCGACGGCGACGCGCTGCTGCTGGCCGCCGGAGAGTTCCGACGGAAGCCGGTCCTCGAGGCCGGTGAGGCCCAGCATCGCGAGCTTGGCCGACGCGATCTCGCGCGCCTTCGCCCGGTCGACGCGCATCGACATCGGGCCGTAGCAGACGTTCTCCAGCACGCTCATGTGCGGGAACAGCGCGTAGGACTGGAACACCATCGACA
>JADZDA010000283.1 GCA_020851255.1 Burkholderiales bacterium
AGACTCGAATTACCAGCTCCAGGTAATTCGAGTCTGACCCCAATTCCTGACCCCAATGCCAATTCGCGCCAATTTGCGCTCGGCAATTCGAGTCTGACCCCATTTTCGCTCCCCGAATCGCGGCTCTGACCTCACTTCATGCGCCCGATCCACGCCGACCCGCCGCCGTTCTTCCACCGGGGTCCCACGCCGCTCGCGCGTGTTGCGTTCTTCGGACTGTTGTCGATCGTGCTGCTGTTCGCCGATTCGCGCTACCGCTACCTGGACGACGCCCGTCACGCCGCCGGCGTGATCCTGTTCCCCCTGCAGCGCGTCGTGCGGCTGCCCGGCGAAGCGTTCGAGCACGTCACCGGCTATTTCGCGTCGAAACGGGATCTGGCGGCCGAGAACGAGCGGCTCAAGTCGGATCTGGTCACGCAGGCGCCGGCCGCGCAGGGCTATGCGGCGGTGCGCGACGAGAACGCCCGGCGCGAGGCGCTGCTCGACCTCAAGTCGCGGCACGCGCCGGGCGCGACGATCGTGCGCGTGCTCTACACCGGACGCGATCCGTTCACGCAGAAGCTCTTCGTCGGCCGCGGCGGCGAGTCCGGCGTCACGCCCGGGAGCGCGGTCATCGACGAACACGGCGTGATCGGGCAGGTGACGCGCGTGTTCCCGACCACCTCCGAAGTCACGCTGGTCACCGACAAGGACCACACGGTGCCGGTGAAGGTCGAGCGCTCGGGCGTGCGCAGCGTGCTCTACGGATCGGGCACCGGCCGCTCGCCCGAGCTCAGGTTCATGCCGCCGTCGGCCGACATCCGCGTCGGCGACCGGCTGGTCACGTCGGGACTCGACGGCACCTATCCGGCCGGACTCGCCGTCGCGCAGGTGCTCGAAGTCGATCGCAACACCGGCCAGATGTTCGCGCGGATCGCCTGCGCGCCGCTGGGCGGCGTCGATCGCAGCGAGACGCTGCTCGTGCTGGCACCCGGCGAAGCGATGCCCCCGCGCCCCGAGGAGCCCTCCGAGGTCGAGTCGACGCGCAAGGGGGGCCGCGCGAAGGCGCGGCGCGGGTGATGCGCTTCGCGCCGCTCGTCCCGCCGCTCACCGCCGCCCGGCCCGAGGAGATCCTGCGGCCGGCGCGGCCGTGGTTCGTCGTGCTGACGCTGGCGCTCGCGCTCGTGGTCAACACGCTGCCGCTGTCCGGCGTCGCGCTCGCGCTCAAGCCGGATTTCGTCGCGCTGACGCTGCTCTACTGGTGCATCCAGGCGCCGCGCTACGTCGGTGTCGGAGTCGCCTGGACGACCGGGCTCGTCATGGACGTCGCCGACGCGACGCTGTTCGGCCAGCACGCGCTCGCCTACGCGGTGCTCGCGTACGGCGCCGAGTACTTCCGCCGCCGCGTGCTGCGTTTCCCGCTGTGGCAGCAGGCGGTGCAGGTCGCCGGCCTGCTCGTCGTGTGCGCGCTCATCGTGCTGTTCCTGCGCCTGTTCGGCGGCGCGGCGATGCCGCGCTGGACCTACGCGGTCCCGCCGCTCGTCGGTGCGCTGCTGTGGCCGCCGCTGTCGGTGGTGTTGCAGTGGCCGCAGCGGCCGACGCGCCGCGCGAAGTCGCTGTAGGGGGGCGCCGATGCGCCAGCGCAGACTCTTCTCCCGGCGGCGCCGCGGCGTCGAGTCGCTGTCGTTCGGCGCGCAGGAACTGCGCAATCCCGAGCGCGAGCTGCAGCGCTTCCGCGGGCGGCTCGCGGTCGCCGCGGCGTTCGTGCTCGTCGCGTTCGCCGCGCTGGTCGGACGCTTCGTCTACCTGCAGGTCGCGAAGCACGACCACTACCGGACGCTCGCCGAGACCAACCGCATCGCGATCGTCCCGATCGCGCCCAATCGCGGCGTCATCACCGACCGCAACGGTGTCGTGCTCGCGCAGAGCTACTCGGCCTACACGCTCGAGATCCAGCCGTCGCGGACGAAGAACGTCGACGCGACGATCGACGCGCTGGCCGGCATCGTCGAGGTCACCGCGCGCGACCGCAAGCGCTTCCGCAAGCTCATGGAGGAGTCGAAGAACTTCGAGAGCCTGCCGATCCGCACGCGGCTCTCCGACGAGGAGGTCGCGCGCTTCGCCGCCAACCGCTACCGCTTCCCCGGCGTCGAGATCAAGGCGCGGCTGTTCCGCCATTACCCGTTCGGCGAGGTCGCCTCGCACGCGATCGGCTACATCAGCCGGATCCACGACCGCGACCTCTCCCGCATCGCGGCATGGGACGAGACCGCCGACTACAAGGGCACGGACACCATCGGCAAGGTCGGCGTCGAGCTCTCCTACGAACGCGAATTGCATGGCACGACCGGCGTCGAGGAGGTCGAGGTCGACGCGGCCGGCCGCGCGGTGCGCACGCTGTCGCGCACGTCGCCGGTACCGGGGAACAACCTGCGGCTGTCGATCGACATCGCGCTGCAGGCGGCCGCCGAGGCGGCGTTCGGCATGCGCCGTGGCGCGCTGGTGGCGATCGAGCCGGCGACCGGCGACGTGCTCGCGTTCGTCTCGAAGCCCGGTTACGACCCCAATCTCTTCGTCGACGGCATCGACCCGACGTCCTGGCAGGAGCTGAACGAGTCGCCGGACAAGCCGCTGCTCAACCGGCCGATGCGCGGCGCCTATCCGCCGGGATCGACGATCAAGCCGTTCCTCGCGCTGGGCGCGCTCGCGTCGGGCCGGCGCGCGCCGACGCAGGCGTACGCCGACCCGGGGTTCTTCCAGCTCCCCGGGTCGTCGCACCGCTTCCGCGACGACAAGAAGGGCGGCCACGGCATGGTCGACCTGACCCGCGCGATCGTCGTGTCCTGCGACACCTATTTCTACCTGCTCGCCAACGAGACCGACATCGACGACACGCACCGGTTCATGTCGACGCTGGGCTTCGGCAAGCCGACCGGCTTCGACATCGAGGGCGAGCTGCCCGGCATCCTGCCGTCGCGCGACTGGAAGCGCCAGCGCTTCGCCGGCAAGCAGTACCGCGAGGAACACCGCAAGTGGTACCTCGGCGATTCGATCTCGGCCGGCATCGGGCAGTGCTACACCGCGTTCACGCCGGCGCAGCTCGCGCACGCGATCGCGACGATCGCGAACGACGGCGTCGCGTTCAAGCCGCACCTGGTCAAGAGCATCGAGGACGCCCGCACGCGCGAGGTCCGCGTGCTGGAACGCGAACCCGCGTACGCGCTCAACGTGAAGCGCGAGCACCTCGACGTCATCCGCAACGCGCTCGTGCAGGTCAACCGCGAGGGCACGAGCGCGACCGCGTTCAAGGGCGCGGGCTACGTGTCGGGGGGCAAGACCGGCACCGCGCAGGTGTTCTCGCTCAAGGGCGAGGAGTACAGGGAGCACAAGGTCGACGAGCGGCTGCGCGACCACGCGTGGTACGTCGCCTACGCCCCGGCCGACAAGCCGGCGATCGCGCTGGCCGTGCTGGTCGAGAACGGCGGCTTCGGCGCGCAGGCCGCCGCGCCGATCGCGCGCCAGGTGTTCGACTACTACCTGCTCGGCCTCAAGGCCGCGGGTCCGGCGCCGCTCTTCGGCGGTCCGACGCCGGACGCCGAGGACGCGAGCGACTGACCGGGACGGCGGACCGGCGACGATGGCCACTGCGACCCTTCCGATCGGCGACCTCCTCGGCCGGCTCTGGGAGCTGCTCGTCCGCCGGGTCGACCCGCCGTTGTTCGCGATCACGCTCGCGCTGGTCGGCGCCGGTTTCGTCACGCTCTTCTCGGCGGCCGACCAGAGCGTGGCGCGGCTCACCAACCAGGCGGTGAGCCTGGGCGTCGCGCTGACCGCGATGTGGGTGATCGCGAACCTGCCGCCGCAGATGCTGTCCCGTGCGGCGTTGCCGCTCTACGCGACCGCGACACTGCTGCTGGTGGCGGTCGCGTTGTTCGGCATCGTCGTCAACGGCTCGCGCCGCTGGCTCGACCTGGGCGTGATCCGCTTCCAGCCGTCCGAGCTCATGAAGATCGCGCTGCCGCTGATGCTCGCCTGGTACTTCCAGTGGCGCGAGGGCCGGATCGGCTGGCAGGACTTCGTGCTCGCGGCCGTGCTGATCGCGGTACCGGCGTGGCTGGTCAAGCGGCAGCCGGACCTGGGCACGGCGCTGCTCCTGTCGGCGTCCGGCTTCTACGTGCTGTTCCTCGCCGGCCTGTCGTGGCGCGTGATCGTCGGGCTCGTGGCCTCGGGCGCGGCGGCCGGCCCGTTCCTCTGGAGCCACCTGCACGACTACCAGCGCCAGCGCATCCTCACGTTCATCGACCCGTCGACCGATCCGCTGGGCGCCGGATACCACACGACGCAGGCGTCGATCGCGATCGGGTCGGGCGGCGTCGTCGGCAAGGGATGGCTGAACGGCACGCAGACCCACCTCGACTTCCTGCCCGATAAGCACACCGACTTCATCTTCGCGGTCTTCGGCGAGGAGTTCGGGCTGATCGGCAACGTGCTCCTCGTGGCGGTGTACCTCGCGCTGATCGGCCGTGCGATGATCATCACGTCGAACGCGTCGACACTCTTCGCGCGGCTCGCCGCCGGCGCGGTGACGCTGATGCTGTTCACCTACGCGTTCGTCAACATGGGGATGGTCAGCGGCATCCTGCCGGTGGTCGGCGTGCCGCTGCCGTTCGTGTCGTACGGCGGCACCGCGCTGGTGTCGCTGTTCATCGGGATCGGCATCCTGATGAACGTGCAGGCGAATCGCAAGCTGGTCGCGAGCTGACGGCTCGAGGTGAAGTTCGTCGTCAGGCCGCGCGTGTGCGCAACGCCGCGATCGCGTTGATGCGCGCGGACTGCATGAATCCGCGGAACGACGACCAGGTCGTCGCGCCTCCGCCGTCGTCGGAGAACGCGACCGCCCGCCAATCGCCCGCGGCGTCGGTCTCGGAGGGGTCGAGCAGCGTCGCGTCGTTGAACGGCTCGGGACCGTCGTCGAGGCGCAGCATCCTCGGCAGCAGCGAGCCCGGCAGCGGCCTGAGTTTCGACGGCTGCACGCGGACGTTGGTCAGCGTCTCCCATTCGATCAGCCACGGCGGTCGCCGGTCGGCGAGCAGCCTGACCTCACGCGCGGGCAGCAGCCGCGAACCGGTGTGGAACAGGCCGGCGAAACCGTTGGACGCTTCGAGGAACCGCCGGTAGGACGGCGGGATCGCGCGTCCGATCGTCGCCTCGAGCCCGGCGATCTCGGCCGCGCCCGCCGGCGCCTCGAGCAGGCTGCCGCGGTCGACGGCGGCGCTCTCCTCGCGCGAGAGCGCGTGCGCAGGCAGGCGCCTGAGCAGCGGTACCGCGTTCTGGCTCCATTCGGTGAGGAACGCCTTCCAGTCGAACTGGTCGGTGCGCGCCGCGCGGCGCATCGCCGTCTCCGGGTCGTTCGGCGCCTTCCGGCAGGCTGCGAGCGCGAGCGCGGCGGCGCCGCCGGCGAGCGCGACGCGGCGGTTCATCGGCCGGCGATGTGCGGCGCGGCGCCGGACTCGGGGAACGCGGGCTCGTTCAAACCGGCCTGCGAACGCCCGCGCGTGTCCTTGCGCGTGCGCAACGCGTTGACCATCTCGAGCGCGGTCGCGGTCGGCGGCTCCAGCGCGGCGTCCGAGGTCGCGATCGGCGTGACGCGCGCGCCGAAGCGGATCAGGTGCGAGCACCAGGTGAGTCCGGCGCCGAACGCGGGCGTGAGGATCAGCGCGCCGGGCTTCACGCGCCCCCCCTCGATCGCGTCGACCAGCGCGACCGGAACGGTGGCGGCGGACATGTTGCCGTACTTCTGCACGGTGACGAACACGCGCTCCATCGGGATGCCGGCGCGCCTGGCGACGAACTCGATGATCCGCAGGTTGGCCTGGTGCGGCACGACGAGGTCGACGTCGTCGGGACGCTTGCCGGCCTTCGCGAGCACGGTCGCCGACGCCTCGCCCATGCCGTGGACCGCGCGCTTGAAGATCTCCTGGCCGTCGAAGTCCCACAGCGTGTCGCCGTAGGAGACGTGACGGTTGCCGTAGGTCGTGCCGTGGCCGCGCACGCGCAGGATCGCGCGTGCGTCGGCGTAGCAGCCCAGCTTGTCGGCGATCACGCCTTCCTCGCGGTCGCTCGCCTGCACGACGACCGCCGCGCAGCCGTCGCCGAACAGCACCGCGACGTTGCGGTTGTCCCAGTCCATGAACGGCGAGATCGTCTCGACGCCGACGATGAGCGCGTTCCTGATCGTGCCGGCGCGGATCATGCCGGTGGCGGTGGACAGTCCGTAGAGGAAGCTCGTGCAGGCGGTGTTGATGTCCATCGCGCCGGCCTTCCAGGCGCCCAGCCGGTGCTGGAGCCCCGAGGCGGTGTTGGGGACCGCCTCCTCGGCCGAGCAACTCCCGTAGACGACGAGATCGAGGTCGGCCGCGTCCAGGCCCGCGCACGCGAGCGCCCGGAGCGAGGCGACGCGCGCGAGTTCGCTGCCGACGACGTGGGTGACGCGCCGCTCGCGGATTCCGGTCCTCTGGACGATCCACTCGTCGTTCGTGTCGAGGAACGTCGCGAGGTCGTCGTTGCTGAGGACGGCCGGCGGCATGCACTTGCCCCAGCCGGTGATCGCGGCCCACGTCATGGCGTCTCCCTGGTCGATCCGCTCGAACGGCGGTGCGCGTGCCGCGGTCGGCGTCGTGTCGTCCCGCGGCGCGGGCGCGTCAGCGCCGGCCGCGTCGCCCTCCGCCGCGCCTGGGCTTCGACTTCGACTTGCCGGCACCGGGCTTGCCCGGCCTGTGCGACGCCGCGGGTTCGGCCGCCTTCGTGGGCGCCGCCGCCGCGCGCTGATCGCCGATGACGCCCTTGAGCGGGCAGACCTTGAAGATCGGGCACTTCGCGCAGCCGGCCGTGAGCGCGATCGGGCAGAGGGTGGGCATCGGGGACTCCTTCGAAGCGGTGGGCGGTCGACCCGGCGGGCGTCGACGGGCGCGGGGAAACAAGGGCGCGGCCCCTCATCATAGGCGAATCGGCCGGACCGACAAACCGGACGGCTCTCCGGCGATCAGGGGGACGCGGACTCGCGCCGTGCGCGCCATCGGACCCACGCCCACGCGTAGATGGCGACGTTGAGCGCGACCAGGCCCGCGGCGAGCCACGCCTGCACCCGCGGCGTGAGTCCGGGCGGATAGACGAGCGGGATCAGGTAGCGCTCGACGAAGCCGCCGTCGTAGCCGGCCTCGCCGGCGAGGCGCCGCCAGTGGTTCTCGAGGGGCGTCAGCGGGCAGATCGACGCGGTCCACTCGACCCAGGCCGCCCAGGCCGCCGCCGGCAGGTGCGCGAGCGACCAGGCCGGATGGCGCCAGGCGAGGATTCCGCCCAGACACGCGTAGGCGATGAACGCCGCGTGCGCGGCGACGATCGCGTCGGCGGTCAGGCGCTCGAACATCGGTTCGTCCGCTCGCGGTCCGCGGCGGGGCCGGGCCGCGCCCGCCCGCCGCGCTACGCTTCGAAGAGCGCGGCCGACGCGAACTGGGCGAGGTGCCGCTCGACCAGCGCGGCCGTGTCGGCACCCGGCGCGACCGCTCCGGCGCGCACGAGAGCGGAGGCGAGCTCGGCATGCGTGCGCGTACCGTCGCAGAGCGGCAGCAGCGTGCGCGCGGTGTCGTCGGCGAGCCGCACGCCGATGTGGCGCAGGCTCGCGATGAATTCGACACGCGACGCCTGCGCGCGCGCGACCGCGCTCGCCCGAGGGCGCGCGGACGGGAGGATCGCCGGCGTGATCGGGTGCGTCGAAGGCTCGGCGATGCCGCCGACCCACGCGGCATGGACCGCTGTCGCGGGGTCGGCGATGGCCGCTCCGCGCCCGCGCAGCGAGACGGCGAGCTCTTCCCAGGACAGCGTCGCCGGGAAGCGCGCGGCGAGGGTCTCGCCGACCGGATCGGCGGGCACGCCGCCCTCGATCCGGCGCCGCACGTAGCCGGCGGTCGCCGCCCAGTGCAGACCCTCGGCGCGGCGCGGATCGGGGCGCGCGAGGGGCCGCGCCCCGGCGTGCGTGATCAACGACTGGCGCAACTGGCGCAGATGGACGAAATCGAGGATCTGTTCCTCCATGCCGACACCGCGGGCGCGGTATCGCTCGATCAGCGCCGCGTCGGCGCCGCCGGGATCGAGCGACGCGGGATCGGCGTCCGCGAAGACCGCGAGCCGGTGCGCCGCCGCGTGGCGCATGAATCCGGTGACGTAGATCGGCTCGTTGACCGCGGCCAGGTCGTCGTGGAACAGGCCGCCGTCGTCGCGCGCGCTCTCGCGCGCGAAATTCTCCGCGAGCGCCTTGCCCGGCCCCGGTTGCGCGCGCCAGGTCTCGACCAGCAGATCGACGAACTCGCGCGCGGCGGCGACGCGGGCGGCCGGGTCGGTGATCGCCCGCGTGTGGAATTTCAGCGCGTCGAAGCCGATCTTGCGGATCCAGCCGCCGGGCAGCGTGTTGTAGCTGACGAAGGCGACGCCGGCCGGCGCGAGATGCCGGGCGATCGCGCGCATCAGCGCATCGCGCACGTCGGCCGGCACCCACGAGTAGAGCCCGTGGGCGACGATCACGTCGAAACGGCCGATGTCGGCCGGCAGCGCACGCAGGTCGCCTTCGATCAGCGTGGTGTTCCTGAGGCCGAGCGCGGCGGCCAGCTCGCGTGCGCTCGCGGTGAGCCGCGCCGAGAGGTCGACGCCGACGAACCGGCCGCCGGGGTGCGCGGCCGCGATCGGCAAGAGGTTCGATCCGTCGCCGCTCGCGATCTCGAGCATCGAGATCGGCGCGCCGGTGCGCGGCGCGAGACCGTGCAGCTGGCCGATCGCGGCGAGGAGCGTCGGGCTCGTCGGATGATGCGGGCGGCCGACGTAGGCGATCGTCTCGTAGGCGTCCTTGATCGCGTCGTGGACGGGGGATGTCATCGTTGGGCCTTCCGAGGATTCACTGCGCGCGCGGCGGCGCCTCTCCCTTTCCGGGCGGAGGGCGCGGCGCCGGTCCGGCGCGCGGAATTGGCGGGACGCGACGCGCGCCCGGAGGGCCCGGCGAGCGCGGCGTCGGCGCGTTCGGCCCACCAGGGTTCGAGCGGATCGGCGAGCGAGGCGGGGAGGCGCGTGCCGGACGCGCGCACGCCCCAGCGGAACCGCCGCCACGGCGCGACCTCGAACTCGTCGAACGTGATCAGCGGCCGGTCGAAGAGATGCTCGAGCCTCAGCGTCACGTAGAGCGCGGGCTTGCCGGCGGCGGCCTTCTCCTCGATCCAGTGCGTGTCCTCGACCGGCGCGGTGAGCACGACGCCGGAGCCGAACAGTCCCTTGGGCGGGACGCCCAGGCGCAGGAGGAACGCCCGGCTGCCCGGCTCGATGTGGCGGAATCGGCCGCACGACCAGCGCGTGTCCACGTGGCCGCGCCGGGCGAGCGACCGGATGTCGTCGGCGAGTTCCGGCCAGTTCCAGATGGCCGGGTTCCAGGCGAACAGATGCGTGCTCACGCGTTCGATTCGGGTCCGATGATCGCCCGGCGGGCGCCGCCGGGAGCCGGTATGCTACGCCTTCGATGCCTACCGAATCCGCGCGGTCGCGCTGGCGCGTCCTCGCCCCCGGCCTCGTCGCCGCGATCGTCGCCGCGTGCTCGACGCCGCCGCCGCGACCGGCCGCGACCTCCGCGCCGGCGCCGTCCGCGCCGGCTCCGTCCGCGAGGTACTACGCCGAGGACGGACCGCCGGCGCAGGTTCCCGAAGGCCTGGACCGGGTGCCCGACGCGGTGCCCAGGCCCGAGCCGTTGCACCGCTTCGCCAATCGTCCGTACGTCGTGATGGGACGCGAGTACGTGCCGGCGACCGCGCTCGGGCCCTACCGCGAACGCGGCGTCGCGTCCTGGTACGGGCGCATGTTCCACGGCAGGCGGACGTCGACCGGCGAGGTCTACGACATGGACGCGATGACCGCCGCCCACCCGACGCTGCCGCTGCCGTCCTACGCGCGCGTGACCAGCGTCGCGAACGGTCGGTCGGTCGTCGTGCGCGTCAACGACCGCGGGCCGTTCCTGCACGGCCGCCTGATCGACCTCTCCTACGCCGCCGCATACCGGCTCGGGATCGCGCAGCCGGGCAGCGGCGAGGTCGTCGTCGAGGCGCTGTGGCCCGGCGAGGCGACGTACGCCGCGGCGGTGGCCGCGGCCCCGGTCGCCGCGCCGCCCGCCGGCGTGCCGGCGGCGGGAGCGTCCCCGGCCGAGGGGACGGTGACCACGCCGCTCGTCCTGCGCCAACCGATCGTGGCCGGTACGCCGGCGCCGTCGAGTCCCGGTCCGCCGCCGCCTGCGCCGGTCGCGGCGCAGCCCGCCACCGCGGTCGCGCCCGCCTCGGCGCCGGCGCCGATCGTCGCGCCGCCGGTGCCCTCGTCGTCGGGGACGCCGCTCGCCGCCGAGTCGCCGGTGCAGCCGGCCGTCGGCGGGTACGTCGTGCAGCTCGGGGCCTTCGCGAGCGAGCCCAACGCGCAGAATTTCCTCGCGCACGTCCGCGAACGACTGGCCGCGGCCGAGGTCGAACCGCGCGTGCGGCAGGCCGGCGGGCTTTATCGTGTCTACGTCGGGCCGTACACGACCCGCGAAGAGGCCCGTCGTCGCGCGGATCGTCTCGCCCAGTCGTTCGGCGTGAACACGGCGATCGCGCCGCATTGACCGCCGTGTCGCCACCGGCGGACACGGCCCGCGCGCGGCGTTGACCCGTTTCGCGGCGATCGGCCGTTATAATCACCACGCCGGTACGCGCGGGGAGGGCGTTGTTGACGGCCGACCGGCCGGTCGTTTGCGCATGATCCCGATGAACTTCCTGCGATCCCTCTCCCGTGCCGCGCTGGTCGCGCTGTCGCTGGCCTTCGCGGCGGCGGCGCCGGTCGCCCGCGCCCAGCTCACCATCGAGATCGTCGGCGGCACCGGCACGGCGATCCCGATCGCGGTGTCCGGATTCGAAGGCGAGTCCGCGTGGCCGCTCGGCATCTCGGGCGTGGTGGCGGCCGACCTCGGACGATCGGGCCTGTTCCGCAACGTCGACGCCGGCGGGGTCGTGCCTCGTCCGGCGCGCGCCGAGGACGTGAAGCCGGATTTCTGGCGTGCGCGCGGCGCGGACGCCGTGGTCGTCGGCTCGATGCAGGCCGCCGCCGACGGCCGGGTCGAGGTCCGCTACGCGCTGGTCGACGTCGTGCGCGGGGGTACGCTGATCGCGACGCAATTCGTCGTGACGCGCGAGCAGTTCCGCGCGACCGCCCACCGGATCGCCGACGAGGTCTACGAGAAGCTGATCGGCCACCCGGGCGTCTTCTCGACGCGGATCGCCTACATCGCCAAGCAGGGCTCGCGCTACCAGCTCGTCGTCGCCGACGCCGACGGCGCCGAACCGCAGACGGTCGTCAGCGCCGGCGAGCCGCTGCTCTCGCCGCGCTGGTCGCCGGACGGCACGCGGATCGCCTACGTCTCGCTCGAACAGAAGAAGCCGGTCGTGTACGTGCAGAACCTCGCGACCGGCGGCCGGACGGCGGTCGCGGCGTTCCGCGGCAGCAACAGCGCGCCGGCCTTCTCGCCGGACGGCCGCAAGCTCGCGGTGACCCTCACGCGCGACGGCGGTTCGCAGCTCTACCTGATGAACGCCGACGGCACCGACCTGCGCCGCATCCTGAGCTCGCCGTCGATCGACACCGAAGCGTGGTTCATGCCCGACGGCCGCTCGCTGCTGTTCACGTCGGACCGCGGCGGCAGCCCGCAGATCTACCGCGTCGGCGTCGACGGCGGCGCGGTCGAGCGCATCACGTTCGACGGCAGCTACAACGTCGCGCCCCGCGCGCTGCCCGACGGCAAGGGCATGGTGTACGTGCGCCGCGACGGCGGCCGCTACCAGGTGGCCACGCTCGATTTCGCGACCCGCCAGACCCAGGTGCTCACCGCCGGACCGCTCGACGAATCGCCGAGCCTCGCGCCCAACGGCCAGCTCGTGCTCTACGCGAACGATTCGGGAGGGCGTGGTATTTTGAACGCGGTGTCCATCGACGGCCGCGTCAAGCAACGCATCGTCTCCCCGGCGCTCGACGTGCGCGAGCCCGCCTGGGGACCGCTCGCCCGATGAGCCGGCGTACCGCATCAACGGCCGACCCGTAGCGAACGGCGGACCGGACGGATCGGCCGACGAGACGATCGACGGTCGATGCGGCTTCCGGGCCGCCGGACTCTCCGACAGACCCCCGATCCAATGGATCACCGTTTCGCCGAAGGAGGAAGACCGATGAATCGACCCGATCGACTGCTCGCCGTCGCCGCCCTGGCCGTCCTGCTCGCAGGTTGCCAGACCCCGCAATCCGGACAGACCGGAGCGCCGATCGAGAACCGCGCGGCGGCCGGCGCCGCGGGCGCCGGGTCGGGCGCGAGCACCGCAGGCGCCGGAGGCGCCGGCGTGGCGGGCACCCAGACGCCGGGACGCGCCGGTTCGGCCGGCACCTCCGGCTCGGGCGGGTCGGCCGCCGGCGCCGGCAGTGCGCTCCGCGATCCGGCCAGCATTCTGTCGAAGCGCAGCGTGTACTTCGATTTCGACAGCTTCGTCGTCAAGGACGAGTCCCGACCGATCATCGAGGCGCACGGCCGCTACCTGGTCGCCAACCGCGGCGCGCGGATGACCATCCAGGGCAACACCGACGAGCGCGGTTCGCGGGAGTACAACATCGCGCTGGGCCAGAAGCGCGCCGACGCGATGAAGCGGATGATGACGCTGATCGGCGCGCAGGAGTCGCAGGTCGAGACGGTGAGCTTCGGCAAGGAGAAGCCGCGCCGCAGCGGCCACGACGAGACGTCGTGGGCCGAGAACCGCCGCGGCGACATCGTCTACTCCGGCGAATGAGCGCGGGCCGGGCTCGCGGCGGCGGCGCGCGGCGCGACCGGACGGGCGCGGGTTTCGCGCTCGCCGCGTGCGCGCTCGCCGCTCTGCTGGGCGCGGCGGCGCCCGCCTCCGGGGGCCTGTTCGACGACGAGGAGGCGCGCAAGCGCATCGACGAGACCAACGTCCGCATCGTCGACCTGCAGAAGCGTGTCGACGAGCGGATGAACTCGCTCGAAACGCAGTTGAAGTCGCAGGGGTTGCTGGAGCTCTTCGGCGCGGTCGAGATGCTCAAGACGGACATCGCGCGGCTGCGCGGTCAGATCGAGGTGCTGACCCACGAACTCGCCGAGGCGCAGAAACGCCAGCGCGACCTCTACGTCGATCTCGATTCGCGGATGCGGCGCACCGAAGCGGCGCAGGCGCAACTGCAGGCGCAGATGCAGGCGCAGGGGCAACCGCAGTCGCAGGGGCAAGCACAACCGCAACCGCAGCCTCCGGCGACCTCGGCGGTCGCCGGCGCCCCCGGATCGCCGGCGCCGATGTCCGTCCCTCCGGCGGGCAACGCCGCGGGCGGTGCAGCGCCCGGGGGGGCGGCGCCGGGCGGCGCCGCGCCGGGTCCGGCGTCGCCGTCGACGGTGGCGGCGACTCCCGCTGCCGGCGCGACGAGCGACCTCGCCGCCGAGCAGCGTACCTACGATGCCGCGCTCGAGCAGTTCAAGCGCGGCGACTATCCGGGGGCGATCGCCGCGTTCGGCGCGTTCGTGAAGGCCCAGCCCAGGAGTCCGCTCGCGCCGTCCGCGCAATACTGGATCGGCAACGCGCAGTACGCGCGCACGGACTTCCGCGCGGCGATCGCGTCGCAGCGTTCGCTGATACAGCAGTACCCGGACAGCGCGAAGGTGACCGATGCGATGCTCAACATCGCCTCGGCTCAGGCGGAGCTCAACGACAACGCGGCGGCGCGCCGCACGCTCGAGGAGCTGATCGCCAGGCACCCGGCGTCGGAGGCCTCGACGAAGGCCAGGCAGCGGCTCGGCGTGCGGTGAGGGGCTTCGCCGCGCGCGTCGTCGCCTGGCAGCGCGCGCACGGTCGCCACGACCTGCCGTGGCAGCGGACGCGCGATGCGTACCGCGTCTGGCTCTCGGAGGTCATGCTGCAGCAGACGCAGGTGGCCACCGTCGTCCCTTACTACGAGCGTTTCGTCGCGGCGTTCCCCGACGTGCGCGCGCTCGCCGCCGCCGATCCGGACCGCGTGCTCGCGCTGTGGAGCGGACTGGGTTACTACTCGCGCGCGCGCCATCTGCACGAAGCGGCGCGCCGGGTCGTCGGCGAACATCTCGGCGTGTTCCCGGCCGACGCGGCGACGCTCGCCAAGCTGCCGGGCGTCGGCGCGTCGACGGCCGCGGCGGTCGCGGCGTTCGCCTACGGCGAGCGCGCCGCGATCCTCGACGGCAATGTCAAGCGCTTGCTCGCCCGCCATCGCGGCATAGCGGGGGATCCGACGGCCGCGCCGACACTCGCCGGACTGTGGGACGCCGCGAGGCGTCTGCTGCCGCGCGCCGGCATCGAGGCGTACACCCAGGGCCTGATGGACCTGGGCGCGGGCGTATGCACGCGCGCGAAGCCGCGCTGCGAAGCCTGTCCGGTCGCCGGCGACTGCGTCGCGCGCCGCGAGGGACGCATCGCGGAGCTGCCCGGACGCCGCGCGCGCCGTCCCCGGCCCAGGCGCGCGGTGCAGGTGCTCTGGATCGCGCGGGCCGGCGACGTCCTGCTCGAACGGCGCCCGGCGCACGGCGTCTGGGCGAGGTTGTGGAGCCTGCCCGAAGCGGGAGTCGACGACGATCCGGTGGCGGTCGCCCGGGAGCGCTGCGGCGCGCCGGTGCGCGTCGTCGAGCGGCTCGCGCCGATCGCGCACGGGTTCACGCACTACGAGCTCGCGATCCATCCGGTGCGCCTTTCCGCGGGCGCCTCGCGGGCGGACGCGCCGCCGGCGCCTGAATGCCTGTGGATCGCGCAGGACGATCTCGCCGACGCCGCGCTGCCCGCACCGATCCGCAGGCTGCTCGGCGCGGGAAAGGGCGGACGGCTACCCGCGACCCCGCCCGCGGGCGGTCGCTGAGCTCAGCGCGGGATGCCCGCCGCCCAGCGTCGGAGGTCCTCGGGCAGGCGATCGTCGGCGTCGGCGTGCGCCGACCGCAGCGCCGCGAGTTCGCGCCGCGCGGACTCGACGTCGCCGCCGGCGAGGTGGCGGCGGATCTCGGCGACGTAGGCGTCGATCGACTTCCCGGCGGCGGACGCCGAGGCGCCGAGACGTGGCGGCGACATCGTCGCCGGTGCGGCTTCCGCCGCGCGTCGCGCGTCCGTGACCGGTGCCCCTGCGCCCGTTTGCGTGCTGGCCCTCTCCCGGCGCGGCGCGCCGGAGTCCAGCCGGTCCCGCAGCGCCGGCGATCCGCCTCCCGCGCTGCCGGGCGGCGCTTCGCGCGTGTCGACACCCACGCGACCCTCGGCCATCGTGCGCGATTCGGGAACGGCGATCTTCGCAGCCTGCGCCTGCGTTCGCGCTTGTGCTTGCGCCGGGGCCGGCGGCGGCGCGGGTGCCGCCGCCCTGTCCGCGGAGTCGGGCGCGGGCGCGCCCGGCGAAATCGCCCTGCGCTTCGGTTCCAGCTCGGCGGCGGCACCCGGCGCGGCCGCGGCCGCGGTCGCCGGTGGCGCGGCGGGTTTCGCGGATGGCAGCGCGGAGGGAGGCTCGGCGAGGACCGGCGGCGGCTGCGGTACGAACGCCGGAACCGCCGCGCGCGGAGCTTCGCCCCCCGGCGCCGGGGTTCGCGCCGCCGAGGGGGTTCCCGGCGCGGCGGCGGCATCCCGCTTTCCGGTTCCGGGCCCGCCGGAGGTCGCATCGCGCGCCGGTGCCTTCGCGTCGGTCGCAGCCGGTTCGGCGCGGCTCGGGGGCGGTCGCGTCTCGCTCGGCGTCGCCGTCGCCGCCTCGCGCGCGCGCATGTCCGTCGCCGGCGTGTCGCTGACCACGCCCGGGTCGATCGCCTCGCGCGGGATGTTCTGGATCACGCCGATCGCGATCGCGCCGATGGTCGCGGCGGCGGCGATCGGCATCCACCAGCGCCAGGGCTCGCGCGCCTCGGCGAGCGCCGGCTCCGCCCGCGGCTGCGAACCCACGGCCCGGCGCGCCGCCGCGCGGATCGCGTCGTCGACCTTCGCTCCCGGCGTTTCGCGGCCGTGCTCGCGGACCGCGCGGGCGAGCGCGTCGTCGCGGAAGTCGTCGCGGCCGGCGCTCATCGCGCGTCTCCCAGCGCCGATCTCAGCTTCGCGTAGGCGTAGCGGACCCGGCTCTTGACCGTCTCGACGCCCTCGCCGGTGATCCGCGCGATGTCGGCGAGCGGGAGCTCGGATTCGACGTGCAGCACGAACGCCTCGCGCTGCGCGGGCGGCAGCGCCGAGATCGCCTCGCGGACGCGCTCCGCGGTCATCCGCGACGCGACGCGCGTCTCCGGCTCGTCGGTGCGCGGCCCCGGCAGCGCGTCGACCAGCGCACCGGTGCCGTCGCCGTCGTCGCCGTCGTCGAGCGAGACGAGGGCGACGCCGCCGCGCTGGCGCCAGTGGTCGACGACGCGGTGATGCGCGAGCGTGTAGAGCCAGGTCGTGAACTTGGCCGTCGGCGCGTAGCTCGCGCGGGCGCGGATCGCGTTCATCCAGACGTCCTGGAACAATTCCTCGGCCGCGCCCGCGTCGCGGACCTGGCGCAGCACGTAGCGATACAGCGGTCCGCGATGCCGCGCGTACAGGCGATCGAACGCCGCGGCGTCGCCGGCGGCGTAGGCGAGCATCAGCGCCTCGTCGGCGTCCGGCGCCGGCGGCGCGAGAGCGCCGTCGCGGGGCTCGCGCGCGGAATCGGCCATCCGCGCAGGATGTCCGCGTCCCTGCGCGCGGGCAACGCCGCCCGACGGCGGCGGGAGCGCGAGGCGTGCGCATGGCGCCGCCGCGCGCGCGGCGGCGCTGCGCCGGTGCGCGCTATCGTGGGTTGGGCGCGAATCCGGTCCAGCCGGGGAACGGGGCGGGCGTGCGGCCCGCGTACCACGGGCCGGGCACGATGCCGCGTGCGACCAGGTTCTCGCGCCGGTCGTAGCGGATCGCGACCACCGATTCCGGCTGTGCGCTCGCGCGCTCGAAGGCCACGCGTTGCGCGTGCGAGGTCTCGGAGCGGCCATGGCCGGTCCCCAGGCGCGATTCGCGGCGCTTCGCCTCGCCCCAGCCGCCCGAGGCGTCCGCGGATTCCAGCGACTTGCCGAGGACTCCGGCCGCGGCCGCCGGGGCCGGTTCCTCGCGTCCCGCGGCCGATTCGCGCGCCATCGGCGCGTTCGCGGCGTTCGACCGCGCGTCGGCGATCCGCGAAGGCGGTGTCCAGGCGATGCGCCGCTGCTCGCGGAACACCGCGATGCCGATGACGCCCAGGTCCGAAGGCCGGCCGGTGCGCGCGGCGTAGCTGTCGGACACGTCGGTGAAGTAGAACGCGGCGGTGTTCGACAGGCTCTTGCGCCAGCCGGCGATCTCGACGAAGCCGTAGGGCTCCAGGACGTAGCCGCTCTGGTCCGGCGCGGCGGTCTCGCCGGTGATCGCGTTGACGCCGTCGACGCCGGGCACGGCGAGGATCCGCTCGCCGGTCGCGTTGCGGATGCGGATCGCGTACTCGTGGCCGGGCGTGCCGACGATCCAGCGCTCGCCGCCGCTCGTGTACACCGGCAGCGCCACGCCGTCGTTGCGATCGACGATCTCGACGGTCGCGAGGTGGCTGGACACGATCGTCGGGGACTGGTGCGCTTGGGCCGGCGCGGTCGCGCCGAATCCGGCCGCGAGCGCCAGCACGAGCACGGCGCGTCGCGCGGCGAAGGGCGCGCGGCGGGCGCGCAGGCGGTCGGGGTGTCGGATGGGGACGTTCATCGGGGGCTCCGTGGGCGGACCGGAACGGTCCGGGCTCGGGGACTTGAACGTGCGGCGCGTGCAGGCGGGGTCGACGCGCCGGTCGGCGGATCCCGCTCGGGGTCCGTCGCTCCCGGCCCGGACGGGCGCAACCCCACCGGAGCCGCGACGACACCGTGCCAC
>JADZDA010000284.1 GCA_020851255.1 Burkholderiales bacterium
CGCGCCGCACGGTTGACCGCGACGGGACAGGAGCTCGTCGGCTACGCCGAGCGCCTGCTCGCGCTCACCGCCGAGATCCGCGCCCGCGTCGGCGACCCCCGGATCGTCTCGGGCGTCGTGCGCGTCGGCGTCACCGAATACGTGGCGCTGACCTGGCTCCCCGACCTCGTGCGCGAGCTCAACGCCCGTTATCCGGCGGTCACGCTGGAGCTCAACGTCGACCTGACACTGTCGCAGTTGACGCACCTGCGCGCCGGCGAGATCGACCTCGCGCTGCTGCCCGGGCCGGTCGAGGAGCCGGGGCTACGCAACATCCCGCTCGGTCAGGTCGAGTTCGCGTGGATGGCGAGCCCGAGACTGGGCATTCCGGCCGGCCGGCTCACGCCGCGCGACCTCGACAACTGGCCGATCCTCACCTTGTCGAAGACCTCGAATCTCTACGCGAAGCTCGAGCGCTGGTTCGAGGACTCCGGGGCGATCGGCCGGCGCGCCAACATCTGCAACAGCCTCTCTGTGCTCGCCTCGTGGACGAAGTCCGGCCTGGGCATCAGCTACCTGCCGGTCGACTACCACGCGCGCGAGATCCGGGCCGGACTGCTCAAGGTGCTCGATGTCGCGCCCCGGATGCCCGAGCTTGAATACGTCGCCGTGCTCGACCGGCGCCACCTGGAGCCGCTGGCGATGGCGGTCGCCGACGTGGCGGCGAAGGTGAGCAACTTCGCCCGACCACAGTCGGGCGCCCGGAACCGCCCGGAAGCCGCCGCCAAACCGGGGGCACACCCGAGCGCAGAGGACCGTCCGCGCGGCCGAGCGCGAACCGCCGGTCGCGCGAAACGCGCCGGACGCTGACGCGGCGGCGGGTGCGCCGGCGCGGAACCTCGGTCCTGGTGTCCCGTTCCCGAGATTCCTTCCGCGAGGACGAGCGGGGAATGACGCACCAGATGGTCGCCGGTCTCGCGGGCATTCCCGATACCCGCCGCGATCGGCGCCCGGCCGCGCGCCGCTGCCGTCGTCGTTGCGCGACCGGTCGGGAACGCTGCCACGCAACTCGGCAGGAAACCTCGGGACCGGGACACTACCGCCGTGTACGCGCCTTGGCCATGGCCTCGGTCGCCAGCGTGACGAGCCGCTCGCGCATCACCTTGCCGCCGGCGTTGCGCGGAATCTCGGCCACGGGCATCACGTAGCGGGGAACCGCCGCGCCGCCGCGTTCGCGCACCACGGCCTGGAGCTGCGCGACATCGACCTGCGCCGCGGTGACGACCGCGGCCCAGATCGCCGGAGGCCTGCTTGCGTTGTCACCCGGCACTTCGAACACCGCGACGTCCCGCACCCACGGCACGGAAAGCAGCGCGTCCTCGGTCAGCACCGGGTCGACCTTGTTGCCGCCCAGATTGATCATCTCGTCGGCACGCCCGACGAGCGAGAGGTCGTGGTCGGCGGAGACCGACGCGATGTCGCCGGTCAGGAACCATCCGTCGCGGAAATTGCGCGCGGTCGCGTCGGCGTCGCCCAGGTAGCCATCGACCAGCCTCGCGCCGCGCAGGCGAAGTCGTCCGGTCCGGCCGGCGCCCATTGGAGCGAGCGTCTCGTCGACCGCCTGCGCCTGCACGCCGTCGAAGACCCGGCCGACCCAGCCTTCGGGCGCGCGGCCGCGCGGCAGCACACCGCCGGCGACGAAGCCGATCTCGGTCGAACCGTAGACGATGCGCAGCTCGTCGCACAGCCGGGCGCGGATCCTGGCGACCGTGGCCTCGCCCATCCGCGCGCCGCCGAACTCGATCGTGCGCAGCGAAGGATGCGCGCCGCCGCCCTCCGGCTGCGCGCGCAGGATCGCCGTGATCTTGCCCGGCGCCGACACCAGGTAGCTGACCTGCTCGGACACGACCGTGTCGGCCGTCCGTCCGGTACCCGGTTCCACGACGATCGTCGCGCCGGCGCGCAGGACGCGCAGCAGCGTCGTGAAGCCGTATCCGGTGAACGCGCTTATCGTCGTCAGTACGCGGGCGCCGGGGGGGATGGGGACGTCGCGCTCGGCGATCGCCAGTCGGGCTGCCATGCGCGCGTGGCTGACCGCCATGCTCTTCGCCGTGCCGCCCGTGCCCGAGGACGCGAGGACCACCGCGGTCGCGTCCGGATCGCCGTGCGCGTCGACCGGCGCCTCCGCGTCCGCGTCGGCGGAAGGCTGGAACCACGTGCGCTCGACGTAGAGGATCCGGGGATGCCTGCCTTCTGGCTGCGGAGACTCGGCGACGAGTGCCGCCGAGAGTTCCGCCGGCAAGCTCTCCGGTGCCGCCGCGGCGCCCAGCCGCGCCAGCGCGAGCTGGATGACGAGCGTGCGGAAGCATGGTCGAACGCGACCACCACGACGTCGCCCGGTTCGATGCCGGCCCTGCGCAGCCGTCGCGCCGCCGCCTCGACCATCGCCTCGAATTCGCCCCGCGTGACCTGTCGTCCTGACGGCAGGGAGATCGCCACCCGCGAAGTTCGGCCGGCATCGGTGCCGGACCAGTCCAGGGAGAGGTTCTTCGTCATGCCGTTCGACTCATGGCGGCGTCCGGACCGGACCCGTGCGCGCGTGCCGGAGGAGAACGATGCGGCCGACACGCGCCGATCGCTCCGCGGCGGCCGCGCAGGATAGCATCGTTCACGCCCCGGCCTGCGGCCGCCGACGCCACCGGCGGCCCCTGCCCGGCCGAGCGTGCGCCGGGGTCGCCTTGCGGGTAAGATCGCCCGCGGAACGGAAAGGGCGACATGGCGAAAGGGACGGGCGGCGGCGGTCGGTCGGCGAAGGCGCCCTCGGCGGCGGTCGCGCGCCGGCTCGTCGACCTGTCGGCCTGCATCGACCACCTCGAAGCGACCGGCGACCTCCTGCGCGTCAGGACCGAGGTCGATCCGCGGCACGAGCTCGCCGGCGTCGCGAAGCGGCTCGAGGGCGGCAAGCCGGTGCTCTTCGAGCGGGTGCGCGGCGGCGACGTGCCGGTGCTCGCCGGCCTGTTGTGGAACCGCGACATCGTCGGGTCCATCTTCGGCCTCCCCAAGGACGAGGTGCCATTCCGGATCGCCGCGGCGATCGCGTCGTGGCGCGAGCAGCCGGACAGGTACGCCGGTCGCCTGCTCGACCGCGCGCCGGCCAACGAGGTCGTCGAACCCGGACCCGATCTCTCGCGCCTGCCGATCCCGGTGCACGCGCTCGAGGACGGCGGACGCTATTTCGACGCGGCGATCGTGATGGCGCGCAATCCGCGCACCGGACGCGCCAACATCTCGATCCACCGGATGATGGTGACCCGGAAGGACCGTCTGACCTTCCTCATCGATCCGGGCCGGCATCTGGGCGAGTACGTCGCGGTCGCCGAGGAACGCGGCGAGCGCCTGCCGGTGACGATCAACGTCGGCGTCGGCCTCGCACCGTGGATCGTGTCGAGCCTGCCGCGCCTGGGCGACGACAAGCACGAGATCGCGAGCCATCTCGTCGGCCGCCCGATCGACCTCGTGCGCGCGCGCACCGTCGACGTACCCGCGTACGCCTGCGCGCAGTTCGTCGTCGAGGCGGAGATCCTGCCCAACGTGCGCGAGGACGAGGCGCCGTTCGCCGAGGTGACCGGCTACTACGGCGGCCGCGACCGGCGCTGGGTCATGCAGGTCCGGGCGATCACGCGGCGCGCGAAACCGGTGTTCCACACGGTGCTCTCCGGCGCCGAAGTCTGGAACGCCGTCGGATTCACCGCCGAGGCCGCGATCTTCTCGGCGGTCCGCAAGTCGATACCCGAGGTCGTCGCCGTCTACCTGCCGCACGGCGGCTGCGGATTCTACGAAGCGGTCGTGCAAGTCGGCGCGCGGCGCCCCGGCCTCGGCGCGGAGGTGATCCGCGAGACCTTCCGCGCGTTCCGTTCGCTGCAGCGCGTGGTCGTCGTCGACGCCGACGTGGACCTGCGCGACGCCATCGACGTCGACTGGGCGATCACGACGCGCTTCAAGGCCGAGACCGGGCTCGTCGTGATGCCCGGCGAGGAAGGACACATCCTCAACCCGGTCGTGAAGATCGCCGCCGACTGCAAGAGCGGCACCGTCACCAAGGTCGGCATCGACGCGACGGTTCCGCTCGACGACGATCCGAAGAAGTTCGAGCGCGTCCGCTTCAAACCGGTCGACCTCTCCCGTTACACGATCCGTTCGTCGCGGCCGGTCCGCGCCCGCCGCTGACGCGCTCCGCCCGCATCCACCCTCCGCATCCGACCCGCCGCGTTTCCGCCCGCATCCACGCCAACAGGGGAACCCATGAAAAAGCCGCTCGCAGTCCTCGCGCTCGCCGCCACGTTCGCGACACCGGCCCTCGCGGCCGACCGCATCAAGGTCGGCTTCATCAGCACGCTCTCCGGACCCGGCGGCGTGCTGGGCGCGGCGATCCGCGATGGCTTCCTGCTCGGCATCGAGCACGCCGGCGGCAAGCTCGGCGGTCTCCCGGTCGAGGTGATCGTCGAGGACGACCAGCAGAAGCCCGACGTCGCGCGCCAGCTCGCCGACAAGATGCTCAAGCGCGACAAGGTCGACCTGATGACCGGCATCGTGTTCCAGAACCTGCTGCAGGCGGTCGAGCAGCCGGTGCTGGAATCGAAGACGTTCTACGTGAGCCCGAACACCGGGCCGTCGGACCTGGCGGGCGAGAAATGCAATCCGTACTTCTTCGCCGTCTCCTGGGTGAGCGACAGCTATTCCGAGGCGACCGGCAAGTACGTGAACGACAAGGGCCACAGGAACGTCTTCGTCATCGCGCCGAACTACCCGGGTGGCAAGGACGTGGTCAACGGCTTCAAGCGCTACTACAAGGGCGGGTACGCCGGCGAGGTGTACACCAAGCTGGGGCAGCTCGACTACGCGGTCGAGCTTTCGCAACTGCGCGCCGCGAAACCGGACGCGGTGTTCTTCTTCCTGCCCGGCGGAATGGGCGTGAACTTCCTCAAGCAGTACCACCAGGCCGGACTGCAGAAGGATTTCCCGCTGTTCGGCACCGGCTGGTCGTTCGACCAGGACACGCTCGCCGCGGTCGGCGAACCGACGCTGGGCGCGCTGAACGCCGCGCACTGGAACCTGGACCTCGACAACGCCGCGAACAAGCGCTTCGTGGCCGATTTCGAGAAGAAGTACAACCGGCTGCCCAACGAGTACGCGTCGCAAGGTTACGACGCCGCGATGCTGATGGACGCCGCCGTCCGCGAGGTCAAGGGCAACGTCGAGGACAAGGCGGCGCTGCGCAAGGCGCTCGAGGCCGCGAATTTCGCCTCCGTGCGCGGCGCGTTCAAGTTCAACCGCAACCACTTCCCGATCCAGAACTACTACCTGCGCCAGGTCGTGAAGGACGAGCGCGGCCGCTACGTCAACAAGACGGTCGGCACGATCTTCACGCAGCAGCCGGACGCGTACGTCTCGGCGTGCAAGATGTGACGGCGCGCTCCGCCGCCCCGGCCAGCCGCCGTTCATCTCCGGCCATCGCCCGCCGCGCCGCGCCGCGCGGCGGCGGCCGCGCATCCCGCCGGAGCGTGCCCTGCGCGCCGGCGGTAGCGACCGCCATCGCCCGTCGCCGATGAACGTCCTCCTCGTCGTCGAGCAGTGCCTCAATGGCCTGCAGTTCGGCCTGATGCTGTTCCTGCTCGCCGCCGGGCTGACGCTGGTATTCGGCATCATGGAGCTGATCAACCTGGCGCACGGCTCGCTCTACATGCTCGGCGCTTACTTCGCGGCGACGTTCCTGGGCGTCACCGGGTCGTTCGTCGCCGCGGTGGTGCTGGCGGTCGCGGCGACCGCCGCGCTCGGCATGGTCCTCGAAATCGCGGTGCTGAAGCGTCTCTACCGCCGCGATCCGCTCTCGCAGGTGCTCGCGACCTTCGCGCTGATCCTGGTGTTCAACGAGGCGACGCGCGCGATCTGGGGCGTGCAGCCGCTCAACCTGAACGTACCCGCCGCGCTCTCCGGGTCGGTCGACATCGTGCCCGGCATGTCCTACCCGGCCTACCGCCTCGCGATCATCGCGGTCGGGCTCGCGGTCGCGGTGCTGCTCTACGTCCTGGTCACCCGCACGCGGATGGGCATGCTCGTGCGCGCCGGCGCGTCCAACCGGGAGATGGCCACCGCGATGGGCACGGACATCCGGCGGCTGTTCACCGTCGTGTTCGGCGTCGGCGCGGCGTTCTGCGGGCTCGCCGGCGCGATGCTCGGGCCGCTGCTGGCCGTCCAGGTCGGCATGGGCGAGAGCATCCTGATCCTGGCGTTCGTCGTCGTGGTCATCGGCGGCATCGGATCGATCCGCGGCGCGTTCGTCGGCGCGCTCGTCGTCGGCTTCGCGGACACCTTCGGGCGCGCGTTCATCCCGACGGCCCTGCGCGCGGTGCTGCCACCGTCGCTCGCCGACGCCGCGGGCCCCTCGCTCGCGGCGATCTCGATCTACGTCGTGATGGTCGCCGTGCTCGCCTTCCGGCCGCAGGGCCTCTTCCCGGCGCGCGGATGATGGCCGACACGTTGCGGCGCCACATCGGCCCGATCGCCGCGCTCGCGCTCGCGATCGCCTTCCCGTTCGCCGCCCGCGCGCTCGGGCAGGAGTTCTACGTCGGCTTCGCGAGCCGCGTGCTGATCCTCGCGCTGTTCGCGTCGAGCCTGAACCTGATCGTCGGACTGGGCGGCATGGTGAGCCTGGGCCACGCCGCGCTGTTCGGCGCCGGCGCCTACGTCGTGGGCATCGCCTCGGCCGAGATCGGCCCGGGAACCAGCGCGCTGCTCACCTGGCCGCTCGCGATGGGCGCGGGCGCGCTGCTCGCGCTCTTCATCGGCGCGATCAGCCTGCGTACGCACGGCGTGTACTTCATCATGATCACGCTCGCGTTCGCGCAGATGGTCTACTACGTCTTCGTATCGCTGAAGGCCTGGGGCGGCGACGACGGGCTCTCGCTCCCGCGGCGATCGTCGCTGCCGGGCGTCTCGCTCGCCGACGACGTCACGTTCTACCTCGTCGTGCTCGCCCTGTGCGCCGCGGTCGTCCACGCGCTCGCGCGGCTTTCCCGCTCCCGCTTCGGCGTCGTGCTCGTCGGCATCCGCGACAACGAGGCGAGGATGGCCTCGCTCGGCTACGCGACCTTCCGCTACCGGCTGGTCGCGTTCGTGATCTCCGGCGCGCTCGCCGGGCTCGCGGGCGCGCTGATGGCGAACCAGAACAACTTCGTCAGCCCGAACATGATGCATTGGGAGCAGTCGGGCGTCGCGCTGGTCATGGTGATCCTCGGCGGGCTCGCCTCCCCCTGGGGAGGACTCGCCGGCGCCGGCGCGTTCCTGATCCTCGAGGAGGCGCTCCAGGCGCTGACCCGCCACTGGCAGATCCCGCTGGGGGTGATCCTGCTCCTCGTCGTCTTCTTCGCGCCGCGCGGAATCGCCGGCGGCTTCGAGCGGCGGCGATGAACGCGCCCGGATCCGCCGTGCCGATGCTGGAGACCGTCGGTCTGGTCAAGCGGTTCGGAGGCCTCGCTGCGACCGACGGCGTGTCGCTCGTCGTGCGTCGCGGCGAAACGCACGCGGTGATCGGACCCAACGGCGCCGGCAAGACGACGCTGCTCGCGCAGCTCGCCGGCGCGCTCGCGCCGGACGCCGGCACGATCCGCCACGACGGCCGCGACGTGACCCGCCTCGCACCGCACCAGCGCGCGGCGCTCGGCTTCGCGCGCTCGTTCCAGATCACGAGCCTGCTGCCGGCGTTCACCGTGCTCGAGAACGCGGCGCTCGCCGTCCAGGCGCGCTCCGGATCGAGCTTCCGCTTCTGGCGGCCGGTGCGCGACGAGCAAGCGCTCACCGACGAGGCGCGCGAGGTACTGCGTGAAGTCGGCATCGAGGCGCTCGCCGACCGCGTCGCGCGAGAGCTCGCGCACGGCGAACACCGCCAGATCGAGATGGCGCTCGCGCTCGCGACGCGGCCGAAGCTCCTGCTCCTCGACGAACCGATGGCCGGCATGGGACCCGACGAGTCGGCGCGGATGGTCGCGCTGCTCGAACGCGTGAAACGCGATCACACGATCGTGCTGGTCGAACACGACATGGACGCGGTCTTCCGCCTGGCGGACCGCATCTCGGTGATGGTCGCCGGCCGGATCGTGGCGACCGGCAGCGGCGAGGAGATCCGCGCCAACGCCGAGGTGCGCAGCGCCTACCTCGGCGAGGAGGAAGCGCCGGCGTGAGCGCGCTGCCCGGCGTCGGAGTCCCGACGACCGGCCGGCGATGCAGCGCACGGGAAGGAGGCCGCGGGCGCGAGTCCGATCGCGGTCGGCGCCCGCACGATCCCGGTACCGGTATCCTTCGCGCCATGGCGCTGAAATCCACCATCTGCAAGGCCGACCTGTCGGTCGCCGACATCGATCGCGGTGTCTACCGCGACCACGCGCTGACGATCGCGCGCCACCCGTCCGAGACCGACGAGCGGATGATGGTGCGGCTGCTCGCGTTCGCGCTCAACGCCGACGAGCGGCTCGAGTTCGGGCGGGGACTGTCCGCGGAGGATGAACCCGACCTGTGCCTGCGCGATCTCACCGGCTCGATCGAGCGATGGATCGACGTCGGCCTGCCGGACGAGCGCGAGGTGCGCAAGGCCTGCGGACGCGCGCGCGACGTGGTCGTGTACGCGTATGGCGGACGCACCTGCGCCCTGTGGTGGGAGAAGGCGCGTGCCACGCTCGACCGGCAGGCGCGGCTCGCCGTGGTGGAAGTGCCGCAGGAAGCGAGCCGGGCGCTGGGCGAACTCGCGGCGCGGACGATGCGCCTCCAGTTCACCATCCAGGAGGGCGTGGTGCTGGTCTCGGACGGCGAGCGGCTGGTGAGCGTCGAACCCCGGCCGCTCAAGATCGTCGATCCTTGACCCGTGCCAGCGGCTCGCACACACTCGGCCTCGCGCGACGGCCCGACGACATCCATTGCCATGACCGCCGTACTCGAAGTCGATGCGCTCGAAACCTGCTACGGCGCGAGCCAGGCGCTGTTCGGCGTCGGCCTGGTCGTGCGCGCCGGCGAGATGGTGACGCTGCTCGGTCGCAACGGCATGGGCAAGACGACGACCGTCCGCACGATCGCCGGACTCCTCGCGCCGCGCGCCGGTCGCGTCGTCTTCCGAGGCGAGCCGGTCGCAGGACGTCCCGCCGATCACATCGGCCGCCGGGGACTGGGGCTCGTGCCCGAGGGCCGGCAGGTGTTCCGCAATCTCACCGTCGACGAGCACCTGCGCGCGTGGTCGGCAAACCGCAGCAGCTCGCGCTCGCCGTGGACGCCCGCGCGCGTCTACGGCCTGTTCCCGCGCCTCGCGGAGCGGCGCGACCACCTGGGGAGCCAGCTCTCCGGCGGCGAGCAGCAGATGCTGGCGATCGGGCGCGTGCTCACGACCAATCCGCACCTGATCGTCCTCGACGAGGCCACCGAGGGGCTGGCACCGATGGTCCGCCGCGAGATCTGGAGCTGTCTCTCGACGCTGAAAGCCGAGGGGCTCGCGATCCTCGTCATCGACAAGTACGTCCGCACCCTCGTAAGGCTCGCCGACCGGCACACGATCATCGAGCGCGGGCGCGTGGCGTGGGAAGGCGACTCCGGCGAACTCGCGCGCCGCGAGGACCTGTGGCACCGTTATCTGGGCGTGTAGTCGGCTCCCTGGATCGGCGCCCGCCGCCGATCCAGGGCAAATCAGCCGGCGCCCGTGGACTCCGATGATCGAAACCTACACGGTCGAGCCCGACCTCGTGCAGATGCGCACGACCCGCCGCGGCTGGCCGTCCTCTTGCAACGTGTACCTGATCCGCGACGGTCGTCGCGCGGTCCTGGTCGACGCCGGGCTGGGTGTCGAGCCGGACCTGGGTCACCTGCGCTCGGCGGCCGGCGCCGCGCTCGCGGCCTGGGGTCAGTCGCTGCGCGACATCGGTACGATCGTCCTCACGCACACGCACACCGACCACGCCGGCGGCGCCGTCGCGATCGCGCGCGAGACCGGCGCGCGCGTGCTCGTGCCGGCGCTCGGAATGGCGCAGGCCTGCGACCCGGCGCGGCAGGTCCATCACATCCTCCCGACGGAGGTCCGCGCCGAGATCGCCGCGCACCGCGATCTCGACGTCGCCGCGCACTTCCGCGCGGAGACGATGCCGGTCCTGTTCGGCGAGGCGCCGGACGTCGCCTTCGACACGGTCGAGGACGGCCACCGGTTCGACGCCGGTCGCCTGCGGCTGCGCGCGGTGCATACGCCGGGCCACGACGTCGGACACCTCGTCTGGGTCGACGAAGACGCGGGCGTCGCGTTCACCGGCGATCTCCTGATCGCGCGTGGCACGTCGCTGCCGTGGTATCCGCCCAACGCGGGTGGCGTCGGCGGCTACCTCGAATCGCTGCGCCGGCTTGCGGCGCTGCCGGTGCGGCTGGTCTGTCCCGGCCACCACGCGATTTCGCGCGGGAACGACGCGTACGCCGCGCTGGTCGAGGCCACGATCGGTGCGATCGTCGATCGCGAACGGTGCATCGTCGAGGCGCTGCGGGACGCGCCGCTGTCGTTCGCCGCGCTCGACGACCTGATCTACGGCGCCGAGATCCGAGACGTCATCCCGTGGGCGTCGAGCGTCACGATGGCGCACCTGCGCCACCTCGAGGCGGCGGGCGAGATCGTCCGCCGTCCTGACGGGCTTTTCGCCGGGAACGGGTAAATGGTGGCGGAGTAATTGGGGTCAGACTCGAATTCCGCGAATGGGGTCAGGAATTGGGGGCGGGTAATGGGGGGAAATGGGGTCAGACTCGAATTCGGTAGTTCTGAATTCGAGTCTGACCCCATTTCCTGACCCCAATTACTCCGCCCCCACTTTCCGGGGCTGCCCGCCTAATCGCAGACCGCCCGGCACCCTTCCGGCGCCTCGCAGCGGCCTGCGCCCTCGACACGGCACGCCGCCTTGGTGCGATGGGTGAAGCGGATGCCACCCGCGTACTCGCAGACCACCTGTGTCAATGTCCCCCGCTTCGACGCGCTGATCCGCATGGCCTTCGCGCCCCGGATCGCGTCGGGCGCGAGTTCGCACGACGGATAGGCGTCGAACGCGCCGTCGGCCGATTCCCAAAGCGCGACGTTCTTCAGCCGGCGGTACGCGGCGAAGTCGTCGCAGACCTCGCCCTTGCCGTCGTACATCCGCGCGTTGTCGCTGCAGTAGCCGATGAACGTGTAGCGCAGTTCCGCGTCGGTCGGACACGCGCCGACCGGCTTCGCGGCGGCGAGGTCCGGGCAGGCGAGCGCCTGCGCCTCGGCCGGAACGGCGGTGATCGCCACGAGGACGGCGGCGAGACGAACGAGCGTCGACAAGCGTGGCAGCGGCATGGTGCGATCTTCCATGATCGGAGACGGTGTATCGGCGTACCGGATCCGGACATCCCCCGATCGAGTCCGGACGGAGAATTCGCCGGTCAACGTTCGAGGTGCTGGTCGGCCATCGACAGCGGATCTTCGATCGGTTCGATGTGCGTGGTCACGTGGCAATGCGCCACCGCCTCGCGCAGGTCCTGCTCGATGCGCTCGGCCCAGTCGTGCGCGACCTGCACCGTCCATTTCCCGGGCACCAGCAGGTGCACGCTCGCGAACGACCGCTGCCCGGCCTGGCGCGTCCGCAGCGCATGATAAGCGATGCCGTGACTCGCGTACGCGGCGAGCCGCGCCTCGATCGCGGCCACCTGCTCGGCCGGCATCGCGACGTCCATCAGGCCGGACGCCGAGCGGCGCATCAACTGCCAGCCGGTCCAGACGATGTTGACCGCGACCGCGAGCGCGATCACCGGGTCGAGCCAGTTCCAGCCGGTCGCGACGACCAGCCCGACGCCGGCGATCACGCCGGCCGAGGTCCAGACGTCGGTCATCAGGTGGTGCGCGTCGGCCTCGAGCGTGATCGACCGGTGCTCGCGCCCGGCGCGCATCAGCACCCGCGCGGCCGCGAAATTGATCGCCGACGCGACCACCGAGATCACGAGGCCTGCGCCGACCACTTCCAGCGGCTGCGGGTGCATCAACCGATGAACGGCCGCGTAGCCGATGCTCGCCGCCGCCACGACGATCAGGAAACCCTCGAACGCGCTGGAGAAGTACTCCGCCTTGCCGTGGCCGTGGGGGTGATTCTCGTCGGCGGGCTGTTCGGCCAGCGCCAGCATCGCGAGCGCCATCAGCGCCCCGGCGAGGTTGACGAACGACTCCAGCGCGTCGGAGAGCAGGCCGACCGATCCGGTCATCCACCAGGCCGCGCCCTTGAGCACGATCGTCGCGATCGCGGCGGCGATCGAGATCCACGCGTAGCGGCGCAGGCCGGGGCACGCAGGCTCGGCGGGGTTCATCGGATCGTCGTCTCGGGGCGCGCGGCGGTCTTTCCCGCCGCACTATGCCATGGACGCGAATCCCGCGTCGCGCGCGCACGCAAGCGCCGGGGTCTGGCGCCTGCGGATCGTTGATACCATGCACGAATGCCCAAGCCGCCCGCCGAAGACCTCGAGGCGTTCCTCCGCCGTCTGGATGCGAGCGACCTGGTCGCCGTGCTGCTCGACATCGCCGGCAGCCACGACGATGTCCGGGCGCGACTCGCGCGCATGCAACTCGCCGACCGGCCGGACAAGCTCGCCGCCGGCTTCCGCAGGACGTTGTCCGGCTGGCGGCGTTCGAAGCGCGCCATCGGCTACCGCGACGCGCGGGATTTCGGGCATGCCCTCGAAGAGTGGCTCGACCAGGTCGCGCACGAACTGCTGCCGAAGGATCCGCTCGCCGCGCTTTCGCTGTTCGAAACCTTCATCGAGGCGGACGCCGCGTGGTTCGAGCGCGCCGATGACTCCGATGGCGTGATCGGCAACGCCGTGCGCGCCGCCTGTCGCCGCTGGCTCGAAGCCGCCGCGCGTTGCGAACCCCCGCCGGGCGGGTGGCCGGAACGCCTGCTCGCGCTTTACCTCGCCGATGAGTACGGGGCGCGCGAACCGCTGCTGCGCCAGGCCTCCATGCTGCTCGACGAGCCGGCGCAGCGTGCGCTCGTGACCCGGTTCGAGGTCGAATTGTCGCGAATCCTCGATTCCGTTCCGCGCGGGAAGCACCCGCCCCCGATCTCTGCCACGTCTCGGGCGCGCTCGGCCTGCTGGCCGAGTCGTTGCGCGACCCTGACGTCGACGTCCGCGCGACGCTGCGCTACAGCCCGGAACCCAACCCGAACCAACGCCAGTCATTCGTCCGCGCCTACCTCGACGCGGACCGGGCGGCCGATGCACTCTCCTGGCTCGACGGCTCGTGGGGCCATCTGGAGCGGAGTCGGCAAGCGTTGCTCGCCGAAACCCTCGAGCACCTCGGCCGCCATGGCGAGAGCGCGCCGATCCGTCAACGCCTCTTCGAGCGTACGCTGGACGACATCCACTACCAGCACTGGCTCGAATGCCTGCCGGCGTCCGCGCGGGGCGAGGCGACCGCCCGCGCTCGAACTGTCGCGCTGGGTCACGACGAGGTAGCGGCCGCCGCCGAATTCCTGCTGACCCTGGGCGATGCGGCGGCGGCCGAGCAGAAGCTCCTCGTCGACGCCGCGCGCATCGACGGCAACGACTATGTCCGGCTCGCGCCGCTGGCGAGGACCCTGCACGCCTGCGAGTGCCTGCGTGGCGAGATCGCGGTCCTGCGGGCGCTCACCAGGGCGATCCTCGACCGCGGCTACACACGCGCCTACGGCCACGCCGGGCGCTACTGGTCGCGCATGGTCGCCATCGCCGAGAGCGGCGCCGATCTGAGACCGTTACCGTCGCACGCCGAGTTCGAGGCGGAGATCCGCTCGCGCCACGCACGCAAGGCGTCGTTCTGGACGCGGGCGGAGAGCGCGCGACACGATCCGCGCGGTTCGCGCGACGACGGAGACGATCCGGAGGAGGCGTAGTTCACTGCCGACCCGCTCGCGCGGGCTCCGCGTCGGGGGTTGGCGGTGCCCCCCACGGACGCCGCGAGCGAAATTTCCGGAAGGCAGTCAGCCTTGCCCCTCGGGCGATTCGGTCGCTCCCATCCAGTAGCACAGCAGCGGCGCGGGGATGCGCATGATCTGTGCAGGAACTCCGGCGGCATCGGCCAGAGGCAAGCCCTGCATCGACCCGAAGTCGTCCAGCGACCTGGTGACGACGTAGCCGCGCGCGATGCGCTTGGCCTGGCACAGCTCGATCAGACCCTTCAGCTCCCGCGCGCCGGCGTGCCGCGCGCGGTACTTCACCTCGAAGGGGATCAGCTCGCCTCCCACCTCGGCGACGAGATCGACTTCGTGTTCGCGTTTGCCGCGCCAGTAGGAGAACCGCACGTTCTGCGGGTAGTAGCGGGCGAACAGGTGCTTGAACACGGCCGTCTCGGTGGCCACGCCCAGCGCCGCCGCGTCCTCCAGGAGGGCCTTGCCCTTGAGCATCACCGCAGGCGCGATGGCCGCGTCCGCCAGGTAGATCTTGAAACGCGCGCGCAACACATCCTTGCCGTAGCCGTGGGGCGCCAGGCGGTGGATCAGGTGCGTGGCTTCCAGCAACTCGATGAAGTGCTGCGCGGTGGGGCGCTTGACCTGCAGGTTGTCGCACAGGTCCACCATGTCCAGCAGCCCGCCGTCGTGCAGGCACAGATAGAGGAACGTGTGCTCCAGGTCCAGCACGCGGCGCACGCCGAACAGCGCCGTCATGTCGCGTTTGAGCACCTTGTCGATGATGTCCTCGCGCAGCAGGCGCTGCGCTTGCGTGATGCTCTCCACCTGCGCGGTCTGCGGAAAACCGCCGCGCACCAGGTACTCGTGGAAGTGGCCGATGTAGGCGCCGGCGACGTCGGTCGCGCGGTAGAAATCCGCCGGCGCCCAGTCGAACAGGTCGCGCAGGCTGTGCAACCTGGGCAGCTCGGGGAGCTGCAGGCGCTTGAGCTGCAGGTACTCGTAGAACGACAGCGTGGTCAGGCGGATGGTGTGCCAGCGGCCGACTCCGGATTCCCGGTCCGCCTCGGCCAGCGGCATGGCAGAGCCGGTGAAGGCGATGCGCCGATCCTTGCGGAAGTCGACCTGATGCTTGATCCAGGTACCCCAGTCGCGGATGAACTGCACTTCGTCCAGCAGGAGGAACTCCGGGCCTTCGGCGCGTGGCTCGCGTTCGCGCCAGGCGTCGATCACGGCATCGACGCCGGCCAGCTTCAGAATCGGGTGGTCGAAGGTCGCGTAGAGGATGTTGGCCGCGGGCATACCGGCGCCCAGCAGCGCGTCCGCGGCCTGCAGCAGCAGCGTGGTCTTTCCGACCTGACGGGCGCCCGACAACATCACCGCCCGCGGGGCGGGCGGCGCAGTCATCCAGCCGAGCAGCTCGCGGAAGGCCGCGCGTCGCCACCCGGGCAGGTCAGCAATGGTCTCGCCCCGCCACCAAGGGTTGAACGGGGCGAGGACCGCGAGCAGCTCCTGCTTCGAGATCTGCACGGCAGGTGACTTTCCTGTTTTCCAGTTTTAATTAAAACACAGTTGTTCTATGTTCGACAAATAAGGTTTTCTCTTGGCCAGAGAGCACCTGACCCTGGTGGCCGGTCATGCATTCCGGGTGATCGCACACCTCTATTGACAAGGCCAGTTTAACTGTCATAATACGCTGCGTGAATATCGATCCCCGGGCCACGCACTCGATCGACGAGCTCTCCGCCCTCGTCGAACTCCCCCGCCGCACGGTCCGCTATTACATCCAGCTCGGGCTGGTCGACCGTCCGGACGGCGAGACCCGCGCGGCGCGCTACGGCACGCGGCACGTCGAGCAGTTGCTGCGCATCCGTCGCTGGACGCAGGCCGGCGTCTCGCTCGAACGCATCCGCGAGGTGCTCGCGGGCGGCGAGCCGCCGGTGCCGCCGCGGCCGCGTGCGGCGGGGACGGTCGAGGTGTGGAGTCACCTGGTCGTCGCCGACGGCATCGAGATCACGCTCGAGCCCACGCGCGCCAGGCTCTCGCCCGAGGCGGTGCGCGCGTTCTTCGACGGCGTGCGCCGGCTCCACCGGGAGATCGTCGAACCCGAGCGGGACAACGACAAGACCCACGAGGACGACCTGCCATGAGAGACGACAACGCGATGCTTCGCTCCACCGATGGACGCAAGATGGCGCTCGCCGGCGTCACCGCGCGCGGGCGCCTGCGCGGCCTGCTGTTCGAGCTCGACGTCGAGCAGCGCTGGCGCAATCCGGTCGAACGGAACATCGAGGCGGTCTACACGTTTCCGCTGCCGCTCGACGCGGTGCTGCTCGACCTCACCATCGAGATCGGCGGGCGCAAGCTCTCGGCGGCCGTGGTCGAGAAGCGGACGTCCGAGCGGCGTTACGAGGAGGCGATCGACGCCGGCGACTCGGCGATCCTGCTCGAACGCGCTGACGACGGCCTGTACACCCTCAACCTGGGCAACCTGATGGCCGGGGAAACGGCCGTGGTCCGCTATCGCTACGCGCAGTTGCTCTCGTTCGCGCACGGCAGCGTACGCCTCGCCGTGCCCACGGTGATCGCGCCGCGCTACGGCGACGCGTCCCGCGCCGGGCTCGCCCCGCAGCAGATCCCCACGAACGATCTCGCGGTCGCCTACCCGGTCGCGTTGTGCGTCGATCTCGCCGGCGAGATCGCGGCGGCCACGCTCTCGTCGCCCTCGCACGCGATCTCGACCGAGCGTCTGGCGGACGGCGTACGCGTGTCGATCGCGCGCACCGCCTGTCTCGACCGCGACTTCGTGCTGGAGCTCGGCGGACTCGCCGGCCGGACGCTCGCGACCGTCGCGCGCGACGGCGAAGGCCATGTCGCGCTGGCGAGCTTCTGCGCGCCCACGCCGCGCGGCGCGGAGGAGCGTCCGCTGCGGGTGAAGCTCCTGGTCGACTGCTCGGGGTCGATGAACGGCGACTCGATCGGGGCGGCGCGACGCGCGCTGCACCGGGTGCTGGCCGGCCTCGAACCGGCCGATCGCTTCTCGTTCACGCGTTTCGGCTCGGACGTGGTGCATGAAACCGACGGGATGCTCGCGGCCGACGCCGCGGGAATCCGCGTGGCCTCCGAGCGGCTCGCGCGCACGAGCGCGGACCTGGGCGGCACGGAGTTGGCACACGCGCTCGCGGCGGTGTTCGCGATCGGCGACCACGCGCCGGCGGACGTGCTGTTGATCACCGACGGCGAGACCTGGGACGCGCAGGGGCTCGTCGACGCGGCGCGCGCCGCCGGGCAGCGGGTGTTCGCGGTCGGCATCGGCAGCGCGCCGGCCGAGGGCGTGCTGCGCCGGCTCGCCGAGGCGAGCGGAGGCGCCTGCGAGTTCGTCGCGCCCAACGAAGACGCCGAAGGCGCGATCGTGCGGATGTTCGCGCGGCTGCGCGCGCCGCGCATCGACCGCGCGGACATCGTCTGGCCGGTCGCGCCGGACTGGACCGCGCCGCTGCCGTCCGGGTTGTTCGGCGGCGAGACGATCCACGCGTTCGCGGGGTTCGGGTCGGCGCCTTCGGGCACCGCGATGCTCACGCTCCCGCCGCGCGGCGAGGGCGAGACGCTGCACGCGAGCGCGGTCCTGCCCACGGCGGTGGACGACGGCCGCA
>JADZDA010000285.1 GCA_020851255.1 Burkholderiales bacterium
CATGGGCCTCGCGGCCCGGCTGCTCGTCCGGTGCATCCACGACCCCGAGACGCGCGAGCGGGTGTTCGCCGACGACGACGCGCCGAAGGTGATGAAGAAGAACCCGAAGGTCCTGATGCGCCTGTTCCGGGTCGCCGCGGCGCTCAACACGGCGACCGAGAAGGAGGTGGAGAGCGAGGCGGGAAAATCCGCAGGAGCCCCGTCCGCCGGCTGATGTGGCGCATGGCGCACCGGGCCGGGCTCCCGCATCCCGACTTCCTGCCGCGGCTGACGTCGAGCCAGATCGGCGAGGCGATGGCGTACGAGCGGGTGGAGCCGTCGGGTCCGGTTCGGGACGACTTCCGGGTGGGCGCGCTGTTGGAGGTGGCCGTGAACATGAACCGCCGCAAGGGATCGGTGCCCTTCCGCTGGACGGACGTGTTCACGGAGCACGACCCGGCGAAGGTCGCGCCGCGGAAGAAGTCGCCGAAGGACATCTGGTCGTTCCTGCTGTCGGGCGCGAAGGCGCACGGGCTGGTCGCGAAGGACAAGGAGTCGGCCGTGCCGAGCGTTGGCGCCCTCACCGTATCGCTGAAGGCCGAGACGGAGTCGCTCCGTAACGACCTGAACAAGGCGATGGGGCACATCAAGGCGTTGGAGCGCGAGACGAAGCGCACCAGCGACTCGGTGCGCGGCGCGTTCGACAAGATCGGGGTCGGCGGTGAGACGCTGAAGCGGTCGTTCGGGCAGATCGCGACCGGCATCCTCCTGATGACCGACGCGGCGAGCGGCGCGGGCAAGGTCGGGAAGTTGCTCGAGCAGTCGTTCGGGGCGTTCCTCGTCGGCGGGCCGCTCGGCGCCGGCGTCGCGGCGGTGTCCGGCCTGTTCAAGATGCTGGCCGACGACCAGGAGGCGTCGCGGATCGCGACGGAGAAGGCGTCCGAGGCGCAGCGGAAGTGGTTCGAGGGCGTGCAGAAGCAGGCCCGCGAGTCGCGCGACCGCATCCGCGACATGAACGACGAGATTGAAGCGTCGATGCTCCGCATGGCCGGGGCGGAAGGCAACCTCGACCTCGTCAAGATGCAGAACCGGCTGCGCGAGGCGCGGGACGAACTGAAGGCGATCGACGCCGAGGCGCGCAAGCCGAAGATCCTGAACCGGGTGACGGGCGCCGACGGGCAGTTCCTCGCGGGCGACCTCGCGGCGTTCGAGAAGGAGCAGGAGGCCGAGCGACGCGCACTGGAACTCAAGCAGCAGATCAGCAACATCGAGGGCGAGATCGCGAAGACGCGCGAGCGCAACGCGCAGCTCGACCGCGAGGCGGCGGCCATCGCGAAGCGACGCACCGACAGCGCCGAGGCCGAGAAGTCCGCGACCGAGGCGACCCGCACCGCGTCGGAGGAACTGTCGAGCCTGTGGCGCGACCTCGACCGGGACGCGGCGTCGGTGGCCGACACGCTCCGCGACTGGGTCGAGTCGATGGACGAGATGGACGCGCTCGCGCGGCGGCAGGCCGACGCGGCCGAGGCCATCGTTCGGAAGTACGACAACCAGCGCCAGATCGCGGCGGCCACGACGGACGAGGAGCGCGACCGGCTCGAGGTCCTCGGCGAGATCGACCGCCTCCTGTCGTCGAACACAATCAGCGTCGCCGACGCGACGGACGTCTTCGACGCGATGATGGGCGCGAAGGACGCGGACCGCGCGCGGAAGTTGCGCGACTCGATGGAGCGCGAAGCCGAGAAGGCGGGCCGCGCCTCGGGCGAGAAGGCCGGCCGGTCGTTCAGCGAGTCGTTCGGCTCGACGGTCGAAGTCACCATCGACCCGTTCATCTCGTCGGTGTTCCAGACGATCGAGGGCGGGCTGACGGCGGCGATCGTGGACGGGATCACGAACGGCGGGCGCAACGGCGCGGACATCTTCCGCAACATCGTGAACCAGTTGCTGTCGCAGACCATCTCGTCGATTCTGTCGAGCGGGCTGCAGGCGGTGCTCGGCGGCATCTTCGGCGGCGGTGGTGGCGGGCTCGGCGGCATCGGCGGGATCGCGACGGCGCTGATCGGCGGCGTGACGGGCGGCACGGGCACGTCGTCGGGCGGGATCATGCCGCTCCCCGCGCTCGACACCGGGTTCACCTGAGACGGCGGCGCCTGCGGGGTCCCTGGCCTCGCGGAAGGGGCGCGCGTGACGCGCCCGACGCTTGCGGTGATCGGCGAAGGCGGCGAGGACGAGTTCGTCGTCCCGGCCTCCAAGATGCCCCGGGGCGGTGGCGGCGTGGCCGTCACGGTCAACCTCGGCGGCGTCCAGGCGGGCAACCTCGACGCGGCGGCGAGCGCGGCGGCGGTGAAGGTCTACGACGCGGTTCGCAACTCCGGTCAGTACGCCCGCGGGATCCGCCACGGGCTGGAACGGAGGCTCTGATGGCGCTCGCGGTGTGGCCCGGCGACATCCTCCCGATGCTCGACTCCTACGCCCACACCGAGGGGCGCGAGGTGGCGGTGCTGCGCTTCGGCCGCGGTCAGTACGAGCAGCGTGTGGCGCGCGACGGCGGGCCGTTCCGGGCCTACTCGATGACGTGCCGCGTCGCGCGGCTGACGGGCGAGCGGGAGCGGATCGACGCCTTCCTGCGGTCGGTGGGGTACGAGGCGACGTCGTTCCTGTGGCGCGACCCGCTCGACTACCAGCGCGACGGCGTGGCGCTTGGCGCGTCGGCGGCGGCGCAGACGGTGTTCAGCCTCCCGACGA
>JADZDA010000286.1 GCA_020851255.1 Burkholderiales bacterium
CTTGCTGCCGCCCAGCACCTTGATACACATGACCGAACGCGCGCCCGTGTTGTCGGCGACGTCCAGCACCGTCTGCATCTGGATCATGACTTCGACTCTCTCCAACTTGGACCGCCGCCGGCGCCTCGCGCGGGGCCGGCGTCGACTTCGGGCCGGTCCGCGCGGCCGCGTCGGCCACGACCAGTTTTGGACCCCGTAGAGGGGAAGTGTCCAGGTGCCGGCCCTGCGAGGCGCCGAACCTGGAAGGCGAAACAGTAATTATGGCAGGGAATCGGGCCGCTGGCAACACCTCCGGGGCGTCCCCGGGGGGCGTTCCCCGGGCCCACCCCCGGTCAGACCGCCGCGGCCTTCTCGATCAGCCGGGAGACGCGCCAGGCCTTGGTCTTCGACAGCTTGCGGGTCGCCTCGATCTCGACCAGGTCGCCCTGCTTGCACTGGTCGCCCTCGTCGTGAGCGTGGATCTTGCTCGAACGCGTCACGATCTTGCCGTACACCGGATGGCGGACGCGACGCTCGACCAGCACCGTGACCGTCTTCGCCATCTTGTCGCTGACCACGCGCCCGGTGAGCGTGTGGCTCGTCGCCTTGCGCGGGGCGTCCGCCGCGGACTGGTCGTTCATGCGCCTCCCGACTTCTGGGCCAGGAAGGTCTTGGCCCGCGCGATACCGCGCCGGACTTCCTTCAGCTTGGCCGAATTCTGCAATTGCTGCGTCGCCTTCTGCATCCGCAGCCCGAACTGCTCCTTGTAGAGAGCGGCCAGTTCGGTCGACAGCTCCGCCGCCGACCGGGCTCCCATCGCCTTCTTCGCTTCCGAACGCTTCATCGTGGCCTCCGTCAGCCGACCAGCCGCTGGACGAACGCCGTGCGCAGCGGCAGCTTCGCCGCCGCGAGCGCGAACGCCTCGCGGGCCAGCGCCTCGTCGACGCCGTCCATCTCGTAGAGCACCTTGCCGGGCTTGATCTCGGCGACCCAGTACTCGGGATTGCCCTTGCCGTTGCCCATGCGGACCTCGGCCGGCTTCTTCGACACCGGCTTGTCCGGGAAGATGCGGATCCAGATGCGTCCGCCGCGCTTGATGTGCCGGGTCATCGCCCGGCGCGCGGCCTCGATCTGGCGGGCGGTCAGCCGCCCGCGCGTCGTGGCCTTGAGGCCGTACTCGCCGAACGAGACCTTCGCCCCGGCGAGCGCGAGCCCCTTGTTCCGGCCCTTGTGCTCCTTGCGGTCCTTCCTTCTAGCTGGCTGCAACATGCTTCGCTCCCGCGCGGCGCGGCCGCTTCGGCGCTTCGGGCGCCGGCGCCGGTGCCGCCGCCGGCTCGGCGTTGTGCGCCAACACCTCGCCCCTGAACACCCACACCTTGATGCCGATCTTGCCGTAGGTGGTACGCGCCTCGGCAAACCCGTAATCGATGTCGGCGCGCAGCGTGTGCAGCGGCACGCGACCCTCCCGATACCACTCGCGGCGGGCGATCTCCGCGCCGTTCAGGCGGCCGGAGCTCATCACCTTGATGCCCTGCGCCCCCAGGCGCATCGCGGTCTGCATCGCGCGCTTCATCGCGCGGCGGAACATGATCCGCTTCTCGAGCTGCTGCGCGATCGACTCGGCCACGAGCTGCGCGTCGACCTCGGGCTTGCGGATCTCCTCGATGTTGAGCCCCACGTCCCCGCCCATCATCCGGCGCAGGTCGGAGCGCAGCATCTCGATGTCCTCGCCCTTCTTGCCGATGACGACGCCCGGGCGCGCGCTGTGGATCGTGATGCGCGCGTTCTTGGCCGGACGCTCGATCGTGATGCGCGCGACCGACGCGTGCGAGAGCTTGCGCTTCAGGTACTCGCGCACCCGGATGTCCTCGCCCAGCGTCGCGCCGAAGTTCTTGGTGTTCGCGTACCAACGCGACGACCAGTTCCGGGTGACCGCGAGGCGGAATCCGGTCGGATGGATCTTCTGTCCCATGGTGTCCCCTACTTGGCCTTGCCGTCGCCGACGACGACGCGGATGTGGCAGGACTGCGTGCCGATCGTGTTGCCGCGGCCCTTCGCGCGCGCGCTCATGCGCTTGAGCGTTTCGGCCTTGTCGACGTAGATCGTCGTGACGCGGAGCTCGTCGACATCGGCGCCGTCGTTGTGCTCGGCGTTGGCGATCGCGCTCTCCAGCACCTTCCGGATGATGCGCGCGCCCTTCTTCGGGCTGAACGCGAGCAGGTCGAGCGCGCGGGCGACCGGCATCCCGCGGATCTGGTCGGCCACCAGCCGGCCCTTCTGGGCCGACAGGCGGACGCCTCGCAGCGTGGCTGTGGTTTCCATCACGTCCTCACTTCTTCTTCGGCTTGCCCGCCGCCGGAGTCGCGACCTTCCGGTCGGCGGAGTGGCCCTTGAAGGTGCGCGTCAGCGCGAACTCGCCGAGCTTGTGGCCGACCATGTTCTCGGACACGTAGACGGGGATGTGCTGCTTGCCGTTGTGGACGGCGAGCGTCAACCCGACGAAGTCCGGCGTGATCGTGGAACGGCGCGACCAGGTCTTGATCGGCTTCTTGTCGTTGACCGCGCGGGCCGCCTCCACCTTCTTCTGCAGGTGCAGGTCGACGAACGGGCCCTTCTTGATCGAACGTGCCATCGCTTACCCCTTCGTCGCGTTGCGCCGGCGCACGATCATCACGTCGGTGCGCTTGTTGCTTCGCGTCTTGTAGCCCTTGGCGGGCGTGCCCCACGGCGAGCGCGGGTGATGCCAGCCGCCGCCGCCGTTGGTGCGTCCGCCCATCGGATGGTCGACCGGATTCATCGAGATCCCCCGGACGGTCGGCCGGATGCCGCGCCAGCGGTTCGCGCCGGCCTTGCCGATCGAGCGGAGGCTGTGCTCTTCGTTGCCGACCTCGCCGATGGTCGCGCGGCAGTCGACGTGCACCTTGCGGATCTCGCCGGAGCGCAGCCGCAGCTGCGCGTTGATGCCTTCGCGCGCCAGCACCTGGACCGCGGCGCCCGCCGACCGCGCGAGCTGCGCGCCGCGACCGGGTTTGAGTTCCACGCAGTGCACGGTCGTGCCCACCGGGATGTTGCGCAGGGGCAGCGTGTTCCCCGGCTTGATCCCCGCGTCCGCCCCGGACTGGAGCTGCTGGCCGACCGCGACGCCGCGCGGCGCGATGATGTACCGGCGCTCGCCGTCGGCGTAGCACAGCAGCGCCAGGTGGGCGCTGCGGTTCGGGTCGTACTCGAGCCGCTCGACCGTCGCCGGGATGCCGTCCTTGTTGCGGCGGAAATCGACGATCCGGTAGTGGTGCTTGTGACCGCCACCCTGGTGGCGCATCGTGATGTGGCCGTTGTTGTTGCGGCCCGAACCGCGCTTCTGGCTCTCGGTGAGCGCGTCGAACGCCCGTCCCTTGTGCAGGGCCGGGTTGACGACCTTGACGAGCGCGCGGCGCCCGGCGGATGTCGGTTTGACCTTGACGAGGGCCATGATCAGGACTCCTGCGCGAAGTTGATTTCCTGGCCCGGCTTCAGGCACACGTAGGCCTTCTTCCAGCCGCGCCGGCGGCCGACGAAGCGGCCGAAGCGCTTGACCTTGCCGTGCACGTTCGCGATCTGGACGCTCTCGACCTCGACCTTGAACATCAGCTCGACGGCGGCCTTCACCTCGGGCTTGGTCGCGTCCGGCGCCACGCGGAAGATCACCTGCTCGTGCTTGTCCGCGACGTACGTGCCCTTCTCGGACACGACCGGCGCGAGCAGCACCGTCATCAGGCGCTCGGCCTTGTAGTGCTTGGTCTGCGTGCTGGGAGCGTTCATCCGAGCATCTCCTCGAACTGGCCGACGGCCGCCTTGGTGAGCAGCACGTTGCGGAAGCGCACGAGGCTCACCGGGTCGACCTCCCGCGCCTCGAGCACGAGCACGTCCGGCAGGTTGCGCGACGCCAGGAACACGTTCTCGTCGAGCTTGTCGGTCACGACGAGCGTCGTGCCCTCGAGCCCCAGGCCCTTCATCTTCTTCGCGAACTCGCGCGTCTTCGGCGAGTCGGCGGCGATCGCCTCGATCACCTTGAGCCGCTCCTCGCGCACGAGCTGCGACAGGATCGACGCGATGCCGGCGCGGTACATCTTGCGGTTGACCTTTTGCGAGAAGTTCTCGTCGGGCGAGGACGGGAAGATCCTGCCGCCGCCGCGCCACAGCGGGCTGTTGGCCTGGCCCGCGCGGGCGCGGCCGGTGCCCTTCTGGCGCCACGGCTTCTTGTGCGACTTGTTGATCTCGCCGCGCGACTTCTGCGCACGCGTGCCCTGGCGGCCGTTGGCGCGGTAGGCGGTGACGATCTGGTGGATGAGCGCCTCGTTGTAGTCGCGCCCGAACAGCGCGTCCGACGCGGCGAGCGTCGACGAGGACCGGCCCTGGTCGTCGATGAGCTTGAGTTCCATCGTCAGGCCCCCTTCTTCGCCGGCGTCTTGACCGACGGACGCACGATGACGGCGCCGCCGTCGGCCCCGGGGACCGAGCCCCTGACGAGCAGCAGCCCGCGCGCCGTGTCGACGCGCACGACCGCCAGCGTCTGCACGGTGCGGGTCACGTTGCCGTACTGGCCGGGCAGCTTCTTGCCCGGGAACACACGGCCCGGGTCCTGCGCCATGGAGATCGAGCCCGGCTTGTTGTGCGACACCGAGTTGCCGTGCGACGCGCGGTTCGAGCTGAAGTTGTGGCGCCGGATCACGCCGGAGAACCCGCGGCCCTTCGTCGTGCCGGTCACGTCGACCAGCTGACCGGGCGTGAACGTGTCGACGCCGACGACGTCGCCCGGCTTGAACTTCGCCAGCGCGTCCGCGGACACCGGGAATTCCTTGAGCGTGACGCCCGCCTCGACGCCGGCCTTCGCGAGGTGGCCGGCCTGGGGCTTGCGCACGCGCGTCGCGCGCCGCTTGCCGTAGGTGACCTGGATCGCGGCGTAGCCGTCGTTCTCCGGCGTCTTGACCTGGGTGACACGGTTGCCGGCGACATCGAGCACGGTCACCGGGACGGCTGTGCCGTCCTCGGCGAACACGCGGGTCATGCCCACCTTGCGACCGACGAGTCCTAGTGACATGGTTGACCTCTCTTCGAATTGACCCGGCGTTCCCGCCGGGTGCCGACTGCTATTGGTCGGCGTTTCAATACTGCGCTACACGCGGCGCCCGTCATCTTTCCGTCCTTCCGCGACACCGGCGCCGGGCCGCCCGTGACGCCAGTACGCTCCTGCCGTGCCCGCGCGCGCGTCCGAGGACCGCGCCGCGGGGACCCGTCATTGCAGCTTAATCTCGACGTCGACTCCCGCCGGCAGGTCGAGCTTCATCAGCTGGTCGACCGTCTTGTCGGTCGGGTCGATGATGTCCATCAGCCGCAGATGCGTGCGGATCTCGAACTGGTCGCGCGACGTCTTGTTGACGTGCGGCGAACGCAGCACGTCGAAGCGCTCGATCTTCGTCGGCAGCGGCACCGGCCCGCGCACGACCGCGCCCGACCGCTTCGCCGTCTCGACGATCTCGAGCGCCGACTGGTCGATCAGCTTGTAGTCGAACGCCTTGAGACGGATGCGGATTCTCTGGTTTTGCATCGCTTCACCTCTGCCTGCACGTCGCGCTCGCGCGCTCGGTGCTCGTTCCGGGTATTTCGGGTCGGTCGCCGGTGCGCCGCGCGAGAGGCGCCGCGCTCACCGCCGACCGTCAACGGCCGACCGTCTCCTGCCTACTCGATGACCTTGGCGACGACTCCGGCGCCCACCGTCCGTCCGCCCTCGCGAATCGCGAACCGCAGCCCCTCTTCCATCGCGATCGGCGCGATCAGCGTCACCGTCATCGCAATGTTGTCCCCCGGCATCACC